>DKOA01000044.1:0-886 GCA_002469895.1 Opitutia bacterium UBA7374 | reverse complement strand
ATGGATCCGGCGATGGCGATAGCGGCAGCGATGCAAATTCCATTACTATAGCTGCATCTACACTCTTTAATGACAGCAATAAATACATACCTTATGCTGCAGATAACACCGATGAAGAAAGCAAAGCTGCACAAACTTTTGTAATCACCGTGACAAAACTGGGCACGGGATCCACCTATCAGGTGCAAACTTCAAAAGCAGATGGCAGCAACTCATACACAGGCTCACAAATTGCCTTAGGATTGGGTGCAAATACGATTACTGTCGGGACAGCTGAGCACTACAGACAAGTGAACCTAATTGTCAGCCCAGATGATGTCGAAATCAGCTCGCTAACAGTAAATGGAGTTGAGCAATTAGTCATTCCGGATGAGGTAGTTCCTTTTGATGGAACACTTAAAACAGTACCTGGCATGCAGGCACCAAACAATGGTTGGCACAGTATGTCTATCTTTAGTAATTTTAACGATGCTGGTTCGGTAACCGATACAGATGGGCTTGAATCGGTACTATCCGGTAGTCTTGGAGATGTAACCGTTGAATTTAATGTGACTTCAGTCACCGCTGACGATACGCTGAAGGCACGTATCGCAAAGTCCGTTAAAAACGAGACTTGGTTCTATCCTGGAACCGGTGGCCAAACAACCATACAGCAGGGACTGAATACAGCGACCGCTGCTGCCGTTACCTGGACAGATTATGAAAATGCAGGAAGAAAAATTACCTTCCAAATAAATGATCTGTCTGCCGACGTTGTCGTCGATTACATGAAAGTCACAGCTGGCACCACCGAAGTTATTCTCTTCGGCACAGCACCTGTAGACACGGGCGACGGTACCGACACCGGTTCGGGTGATGGCGATGACACGGGCACGGGTGATGGCAC
>DKOA01000045.1 GCA_002469895.1 Opitutia bacterium UBA7374 | reverse complement strand
TCGCGGGCCAAGCTTTTATGATCTGCGTTCATCCGCGTGAATCTGTGGATAAGCTATCTTCATCCATCTCCGTGTCCCCGTGCCTCCGTGTGAAACCCAACTCCTGATCCGCACGTAGCACCAGCACAACGTGTTTTCTCTCACGGAGGCACGGGGGCTTATCTAATGCACCACTATTCCAGAATTCCTTCGTTTACCAGTTGTCACTTTTTCTGTTTCCCGTCTTGGATCCATACTGAATTATTCTGTCACCAATTATTTTGCCATACTCCCCCTGCACAGATGCAGTGCGCCCTCAGCGGTTCCATATTCCTGCTTTCCTGCCTTCCTTATTCCACTCCAGTCATCCAGACTACACGGCACCTCGCGGGCAAAAATACAGAATGCTTTCCAGCAAGCATTCTCACAGATCCCGGAAATCGACGATGAATCTAAAAAACCACGTAGCCCTGAGCTAGCTTGACGACAAATACCCCTAGGTTGCTCGCGGCGTGCGCCATCATGCAGGGGAAGATCGAGCGCTGCGGGTTCCACGGCCCGAAGCGGACCGCATACCACCAGAGCGAGTTGGCAAAGAGAATCCCTGTGGTGAAGAAAGCTTTACTTGTGAAAGTCCAAACGAAGCCTTCCTCGGTACTCCAGAAATGACCATGAATCAAAGCAAAGATCAGGGAAAAACCGACACAACTGCCGATCAAAGCCGCCCGTCCCCGATTTTCCACCACGAGGAAACCGCGAAAGATGACTTCCTCGACCACGCCCGCCCCCAAGCTGGCAAAGAGAAAATACCAGATCATCTCGCTCTGCTCCCCGACGATTCCGAGGGCAAATTCCCCGCCCGTCTCAACCGCGAGCAGAAGCAAGGATCCAATCACTCCGATCACCGCCACGCCTGCGCCGAAACCCTTCGCTCCCGGCATGGCCTTCGGATTCGGCTGTCCGGAGCGATCCGCCCGGTAATCACCGAGATACATATGGAGAACATAGGCCGCGATCCCCACATAAGCGAGAATCATCAAGGGGCTTTCATTCAAGGCATCCATCACCCGGGCAATTCAAATTTCTACGGACTAAATATGGCGGGAATCCGCTTCATCTTTTTCGGTGTAACCACTGTCCTGACGCTTGTGGTTCACCTCATTCTTCTTGCAGTAGGCCGCGTAGACATCATCCGCACTCATCCCCAATACCTGGGCGATCGAAATAAGAAAGTGAAACAAGTCGACCACCTCGACCTTTGCATTCTGCTCGTCAAACTCCTGGTACTTGGCCCACCACTTCCACGGCACCGAGTCGATTAACTCCGCCATCTCCTGCTGCATGGCCCGCGTGTAGTTTAGCACCCACTTCGCCTTTTCCTCCTCCGTCATATTGTCGGTATTGACGCCAATACGCTTGTTTAGAGTGTCCTGCTGCGCGAAAATTTCATCAAATTTATCCATAGGGCTATTAGATAGGTCGCCCCTAAAGTCTGGGCAAGCCCGAAGGCTCTCGTCCGGATAACTTAATCCTTGCCGCGGAAAGAATCCTCACATAAATGTATCTGTTGATCGCGCTTCGCAGGCAATCAACCTAGTTGTCTATTTCTGCACAGCCCGCAAGAAGCTTTTCCAACGGATAGCGATCGAATCCCAATAATGGTACTCGCAGTGATGGACTGTTCCCTCTCCGAGGCACCAACAATCAAATAACAGCAAAAACCAGAACCATGCCAGAATTCGAAGAAACACAGCCAAACACTGACCCGGCGCAGACTTACACGCCCGGAGAAGAGGCGAAACCTCGCACACGCCGCCGGAGCGGTGGATTTAAAAAAGAGCACACGGAGGCGCCCAAAGGAAACATGGGGGAAATCGACCCGGCAGAAGCCTTCTCAACAGAAGCCCTTAGCGGAGCCGACAAACCGGATGAAGTCGCTTCTATGCCGACAAGTTCCCGTAAGCCGGATGTGGCGCAAGAGCCAAGCGAAAGCCCCCGTCCGAAAGTCGTCGAGGAAACTCCTCGCACAGACCCGCAACCCACAGATGCCACTTTGGCCGCGGTCAAACGAGTGGAAGAACGCATCGTTCAGCGCAAAGCCGAGCGCGATGCCCGCAAAAAGAATTCCCCGGATCGCCCGGCACCGAAAGCCGGCAAGAAGCCGCCTCAAAAACGTAAGAACAACACGCCAGCGAAAACCGGATTAATCGCTTCCATCCTGAAGCTTTTTGGACTGGGTCCAAAACCTGCAAAAAGAAACGCCCGTAAAGGCGGATCGAATCAATCCGGCCAGCGCGGCCGAGGACCCCGAAATGGAGGCGGCGCTAATCGTCGCCCTCAGGGTGGTCGCGGTCGACGCGGAGGACGCGGGGGCAACCGCAGACAACCCGCACAGTCCCGAGATAACCATTAATCTTTAAAAACGCCCGCATGGATGTCTTTCGCGTCACCGGAAACGGGCCCCTGAAGGGAACCATCGAAGTGGGCGGCGCTAAAAATGCGGCCCTGCCTATTCTCGCGGCATCTCTTCTAACCGAAGAGACCGTGCGGCTGGAGAACGTTCCCGACCTCAGCGATATCCGCTTCATGGTCGAGATCATGCGCCATGTCGGCGCCCGCGTTGAATCGCCGGAGCCCGGCGTGTGGGAAGTCACAGCGGCACAGCTTACCCACGTAGCCCCTTACGAACTGGTTCGCAAGATGCGTGCCTCTGTTTGTTTATTGGGCCCGCTGGTTGGCCGGTTGCGCCGCGCTGAAGTCTCCATACCGGGCGGCTGTGTCATCGGCCCTCGGCCGATCGACCTGCATCTCAAGGGCTTGGCCAAGCTAAATTGCAAAGTCTCGATAGACAGCGGTTATGTGCATGTCGATGCGAGCGATATCTGCGGTGGCCCGATCTTTCTCGGTGGCCGAAGCGGCTCTACCGTAACCGGAACTGCCAATATCGCCATGGCCGCAGTACTGGCCCCCGGCACAACACGCATCGAATGTGCCGCCTGTGAGCCGGAAGTTGTCGATCTCTGCAACCTTTTGGTCAAGATGGGCGCACACATTGAGGGCATCGGCAGCCCCGAGCTGACCATTCACGGCGTAGAAAAACTGCATGGCTGTAAGCACAGCGTGATCGCGGACCGCATCGAAGCGGGCACTTTTATCGCCGCCGCAGCCATCACCCGCGGCGACGTGGAAGTGAAGGGCATTGCCCCCAACCTGCTTGGTGCCTTTCTCGACAAGCTCGAAGAAGCGGGACTACCGATGGAAAAGAAGACGGACTCAATCCGCGTCTTGCCCTATGATCACTCCCTGCGCCCGGTCGATGTCATTACCCTGCCCCACCCCGGATTCCCGACCGACTTGCAGGCACAACTTTGCGCACTCATGACCCAGACAGAGGGTCTCTCGATCATAACCGAACGGATCTATCCCAACCGATTTATGCACGTGCCGGAGCTGCAAAGAATGGGTGCTGACATCGCAATCGAAGGCCCCAGCGCTATCATCAAGGGTGCCTCCGCACTCTCCGGCGCACCGGTCATGGCCTCTGACTTACGAGCCTCTGCCGCGCTCATTCTCGCTGCCATGGCGGCTCAAGGCGAAACCTGGATCCAGCGTATTTACCACCTCGACCGCGGCTACGAACGTTTTGAAAATAAACTCGCTTCGCTCGGTGCCCGTATCGACCGCTTGAGCGATAAAGAGATGCCGAAAGAACTGCGGCAGGAATAGCCTCCATTAGCACAATGGCAACCTCACCCGAAGATCCGCCGAATTCCGGTACCGATTTTATCGAACAAAGCCTCACCCAAAAGGAAGGCCAACAGGAATCCATTCTCCGGCCACCGAGCTTTGATGACTTCGCCGGACAGGAGCGAACAATCGAGCGCCTCAAGGTCATGGTCGGTGCCGCTCGCGATCGCGGCGAACCGCTCAATCATATACTCCTGAGCGGCCCTCCGGGTCTCGGCAAAACCACTCTCTCACTAATCCTCGGCCATGAAATGGATCGACAGGTCACCATTACCTCCGGCCCTGTGATCGACAAACCAGCGGATCTGGCCGGACTCCTGACCAATCTGGCAGAGGGCGATATTCTCTTTATCGACGAGATCCATCGCATCCCGAAAACCGTCGAAGAGTATCTCTACTCGGCAATGGAAGACTTCCGCATCGACATCATGATTGATCAAGGCCCGAACGCGCGAAGTGTCCGGCTCAGCCTACCCCGCTTCACACTACTGGGTGCGACCACCCGAATGGGGCTACTTACAGCACCCCTGCGCAGTCGCTTCACCCTCCAATCTCGCCTCAATTACTACGACCGCCCGACCCTTCAAGGCATCGTCGAGAGAACCTGCGGCATCCTTGCAGTACCTTATGAAAAGGAGGGCGCAGCAGAGATCGCCCGACGAGCCCGAGGCACTCCCCGCATTGCCAATAACCTGGTCAACTTTTGCCGCGACTATGCCCAGCAACGAGGTTCCGGTACCATCACCCAAAAAAGTGCGGCTGAGGCCTTGGAACTCCTCGAAATCGACACTCGCGGACTCGATGAAATGGATAAGCAGATCATTCGTGTGATGGCCGAAAACTACAAGGGCGGCCCCGTCGGCCTAGGCACTATCGCTGTTGCCGTGGGCGAAGAAGCGCACACTCTGGAGGAAGTCCATGAGCCCTACCTGATTCAAGAAGGCTACCTCCAGCGCACTCCGCAGGGCCGTGTGCTTACCCAAAAATCCTGGCAAATGCTCGGTCTCACTCCAAATAATAGTGATCCATCCGGGTCATTGGGCTCCTGAGCAAGCCCCCATCCTCCCGGGGACTTCGGCACGTTTTGCTCTTTTCAGCCACCCATGATTGAACAACCTTGAAGAAATGGGCCGTAACTCTATACACAAAATCAAGCGGGCACCGCGCTATTCAGCCGGTTCCTCCGTTATTCACTTGGAAGATGAGTCCGACCTACTTGCCCTCCTCGAACGCACGGACAACCCTCTTCTGCTTCTCCTCGAAGGCGTGCAGGATCCGCATAACTTAGGCGCCTGCCTGCGCACGGCTTCGGGTGCCGGGGTTACCGCAGTCATCACCCCAACCAAAGGCGCTTGTGGATTAACCCACACCGTCCGTGATGTCTCCTGTGGTGGTGCCGACGAGGTCCCCTTCCTTCAGGTAAAAAATACCAACATGCTCCTGCGCAAACTCAGTGAACTCGACATCCAAATCGTGGGCACTTCTGACCGTGGGAAAGAATCGCTCTATGATGTCGATTTCACAAGCCCCACCTGTCTCATCCTGGGCAGCGAAGGCTGGGGCCTCCGCAAGGTCACGGGAGACCACTGCGACCACCTTGTTGGCATTCCTATGGTCGGGAAAGTGGATTGCCTTAATGTCTCTGTTTCTGCCGGCGTCTGTCTCTATGAAGCTGTCCGCCAAAGGAGATAGCCGCTTTTTCCTTTACGCGCGTGAGCGAGTTTCCACTCTGAGCCAATCAACTTCTTCAGTGGGAATGCCCCAGATTTTACCAAACAAAGCTTTCTAATGAGTCCACTCGATGCCATCCGTATCCATACCGACACCCTGATTGGCGAGGAAGAGCTGCAGGAACGCCTGCAATCCGGTCGTCCCCTCCGCATCAAGCTTGGGGTCGACCCCACCCGACCGGATCTTACCTTCGGACACCTCGTCGTCTTTAATAAACTTCGCCAATTTCAGGAACTGGGCCATCAGGCCATTCTCATCATTGGTGATTTCACGACCCTGATCGGCGACCCTTCCGGTCGCTCCAGCACGCGCCCCGTATTAACAAGCGAAGACATCGAAGAAAATGCCCGCACCTATCTGGATCAGGCTTTTAAGATACTCGACCGCGAAAAAACCAAAGTCGTCTACAACAGCGAATGGTTCAACGAATTAGGCTTTGAAGACTGCCTGAAGCTGGCCCGAAAGATGACGGTGGCCCGCATGCTTGAGCGCGATGACTTCGCCAAACGCTATGCCGGGAATGCACCGATCTCTATTATCGAATTTCTCTACCCGCTGATTCAGGGCTACGATTCACTTCACCTCGAGGCCGATGTTGAAATCGGGGGCACCGACCAGCTTTTTAATATGCTGGTTGGGCGCGCTTTGCAAAAGGATGCAGGTAAACCGGAGCAGGCCGTCATCACCATGCCGCTTCTGGTCGGGCTCGACGGCGTGAAGAAAATGTCCAAAAGCCAGGATAACTACATCGCTTTCACCGACGGTCCCAAGGATATGTTTGGCAAGGTCATGTCGATCAGTGATGACACTATGTGGACTTACCATAGTCTTCTTCTTGAAACGGAAGAGGCGGAATTGGAAAAGATTAAAGAGGGGCATCCGATGGAAGCGAAGAAACAGCTCGCCTGTGATCTTGTAGCACGCTTCCATTCGCCGGAGGAAGCCACCCACGAGCGCCAGCAATTCGAGCAGGTATTCTCGAAAAACAAGCTGCCGGACGACATGCCCAGCTTTTCTTGGGAGACCCTTACCGGGGGATCTGATGCTACCGCTAAACACGTGGATCTTATGGGCGCGACCGATCTTTTTGAAAGCAAAGGCGCTATTCGGCGATTGATCCAACAGGGCGGCGTAAAAATCGATGGCGAAAAACAAGCTGACCCAAATGCAATATTGCAGCGACCCGACTCCGAACAAGTACACCAAGCCGGGAAACGCGTATTTTTTAAACTCCTGCCATAATCCCGACCAGATGCGCTTTACATCGCTCCATCTAGAGCCTTACTAGCTATATCGCATCTTCTCAAAGACAATCGATCACCACATCAAAAGAATACCATGGCACTCACCACCGGAACCCAAGCCCCTGACTTCACGCTCAAAACAAAAACTGCTGACGGGCTTGAAGAAGTCACTCTCTCTGCAAATTTTGGAAAAAAGAAGACGGTTCTGCTTTTCTTTCCGCTAGCCTTTAGCAGCGTCTGCATGGATGAACTGTGCGCGGTCGACTCCAGTTTAAGCGATTACACCAACCTCAATGCCGCCGTCTACGGCATCTCCGTGGATAACCCCTTTGCCCAAGAGGCCATGGCTGAGAAAGGCCATCTTCACTTCCCCTTGCTCAGCGACTTTAACAAAGAAGTCTCTCAAGCATACGATCTATTGTATGATGAATTCATTGGCTACAAAGGTGTGGCCAAGCGATCCGCCTGTGTGATCGACGAAAATGGCCTAATCCTTCACTCTGAGTCATCCGACGACCCAACAATTTTACCTGACTTTGATGCTATTAAGAAGGTACTCGAAGACTGATCCTGCCTTTCAATCCAACAAACCACTAGCTAAACCGATCCATGAACGATCCGTTCAACGTACTACGGGAACTCAACGGCAAACATTTTTACAGCTTGCCCGCACTTGAAACTGAAGCCGGCATGTCCGGCATCTCACGCTTGCCGGTAAGCATTCGTATCGTTCTCGAATCGGTACTACGCAATTGTGATGGCCGCCGGATTAACCGAGAGGATGTCGAAGCGCTCGCTCAATGGAACCCGGTAGATCCCGGAAACAAAGAGATTCCCTTCGTCGTATCCCGCGTTGTCCTGCAAGACTTTACCGGCGTGCCCCTGCTTGTTGACCTCGCTGCAATGCGCGATGCAGTGCAAAAGATCGGAGGCGACCCGGCATTGATTGAACCGCTGGTCCCTGTTGATCTCGTCGTCGACCACTCGGTACAGGTGGATCGCTCCGGCTCACCGGATGCCTTCCGGAAAAACCTGCAAATTGAATTTGCCCGTAATCGCGAGCGTTACCAATTCCTCAAATGGGGCCAGCAAGCATTCGAGACTTTTAGCGTCGTCCCACCGGCAATTGGCATCGTTCACCAGGTCAACCTCGAGCACCTGGCCAGAGTGGTCTTTGAAAAAGAGAATGTCCTCTACCCCGATTCCCTTGTCGGTACCGACTCACACACCACTATGATCAACGGCCTCGGCATCGTTGGCTGGGGCGTCGGTGGCATTGAAGCAGAGTCGGGCATGCTCGGCCAACCGGTTTATTTCAAGACTCCGGAAGTCGTCGGCGTACACCTTACTGGAGAACTCCCGGAGGGCGCTACCGCCACCGACCTCACCCTACGCATCACAGAAATGCTGCGTGCCCAGAAGGTTGTCGGCAAGTTTGTTGAATTTTATGGACCGGGCGCTGCAGGCCTGAGCTTGGCCGACCGCGCTACCGTGGCCAATATGGCTCCCGAGTATGGAGCCACCATGGGCTTCTTCCCGGTCGACGAAAAGTCTCTCGACTACCTCCGCCTGACCGGTCGGAGCGAGGAGCAAATCGCCCTAGTACGCGACTACTATGAGGCACAGGATCTCTTCGGCATCCCCTCCGCTGGTGAAATCGATTACAGCCAGACGCTTGAACTCGACATCGGCAGTATCGTTCCCTGTGTGGCCGGTCCCAAGCGCCCGCAGGACCGCATCGACCTGCCTGAACTGAAGAGTCGTTTTCAGCAACTGATGGATATGCCAGTCGCTGAAGGGGGCTTCGGCATCGCTGCCGATCAGCGCGATGCATCCGTCGAACTGCAAACTCCCGTGGCTGCTGGTGGCCGCGATGAATCCGAGGCAGACGGCAATATTGCAACCACCGAGACCTTGCCGAAAATCAGCCACGGCCAAGTCCTGATTGCGGCCATCACCAGTTGTACGAACACATCGAACCCATCGGTCATGATTGCTGCCGGATTGGTCGCCCGCAAAGCACTTGAAAAAGGTCTGACCATCAATTCCCTGGTCAAGACCTCTCTCGGCCCGGGATCTCGAGTCGTTACCGACTATCTCGAAGCCACCGGACTACAGGCCGATTTAGATGCGCTCGGCTTTCAACTCGTCGGCTACGGCTGCACGACCTGCATCGGCAACTCCGGCCCACTCGATCCGACCATCGAAAGCGCACTCAAAGAAGGCGATCTTATCGGCGCGTCGGTCCTCTCCGGTAACCGAAACTTTGAGGCACGGGTACATGGTGCGATCAAATCCAACTTCCTTATGTCTCCGCCGCTCGTTGTGGCTTACGCACTCGCCGGCACAGTCGACATCGATCTCGCCTCCGAGTCGATCGGTACCGGCAAGGACGGCCAACCTGTTTTCCTCCGCGACATCTGGCCAAGCAACAGCGAAATCGAATCACTCGTCCTTTCCGGCCTGACGCCGGAAATGTTCCAATCCAAATACCGCGAGATTGACGATGCGACTCCCGAGTGGAATGCAGTCACTTCATCAGAAGGCAGCCTGTATGGCTGGGATACGGCTTCAACTTATATTCAAAGCCCACCGTTTTTCGAAGGCTTTGGTATGGAGCCCGGCACAATTGAGGATCTGAACAACCTGCGGCCTCTCGCCATCGTCGGAGATTCGATTACCACCGATCATATCTCCCCGGCCGGAGCCATCAAGGAGGCGAGCCCGGCCGGCCGGTTCCTAACAGAAAACAGCGTAGAGAAAAAAGACTTTAACAGCTTCGGTTCCCGTCGTGGCAATGACCGCATCATGACTCGCGGTACGTTTGCCAACGTCCGCTTCAAAAACAAGATGGCAGACGGCAAAGAAGGTGGTTTCACAAAGCTCATGCCGGAAGGCGCTCCATTAGATATTTATGACGCCTGCCAGACCTATAAAGAGCGCGGCGAAAATCTCATCGTCATCGCCGGAGAGGACTATGGCATGGGTAGCTCACGTGACTGGGCCGCTAAGGGTACGGCTTTACTCGGAGTCAAAGCAGTCGTTGCCAAAAGCTTCGAGCGCATCCACCGAAGCAACCTTATAGGCATGGGCGTACTGCCCCTTCAATTCCCGACCGGGATGGATGATCAAACACTCGGACTGACCGGCGAAGAAACTTTCTCCATTAACGGGCTAAGTAACGAACTCCAGCCCGGTCAAAACCTAAAGATGACGATTCACCGGAAAGACAATACCGAAGAAAAAATTGATCTCATCGTCCGTATAGACACGGCGATTGAGGTTGATTATTACCGCCACGGCGGTATCCTAAAGTATGTTTTACGCTCCTTACTCTCTGGCTCGTAAACACAGCGAAACTCGCTCACCATGAGTGAATCCAAACAACCGACTTTTCTCGTCAACGCAGAAGCGACTCCTGTGCTTGTGCAAGTGCATGGTAAAGCAAACTATCTAAACTGTAATCACTTCCGTGAATTCATGCAGTCGATGATTCACGCCGGAAAAACTAAAATCCTCATCAACTTCACCCACTGCAAGGGCATGGACAGCACCTTCCTTGGGATCCTCGCTGGATCGGCCATCAAACTCAGTCGGCTAACCCCCAGCGGCTGTCTCAGCATCGGGCAGCTTGATGAGCGCAATCGTGAATTGGTGACGAATCTTGGACTGCAGTCACTTCTTCATATGGAAGAACACCTCCCGGGAAATCCCTCCAATAGCCTGACCAAGCTGGAAAACCGGGAAGTGAATGACGCAACGGAGGTCCTTAACGCTCATCAGCATCTAGTCGAAGCAGAACCCTCGAATGCCGAAAAATTCGAAGATGTCATCGCTTTCCTAAAAAAGCAGATTGAGGAAGATTCCGATATATCGTAAATAATATCCGACCGCGTACTCATTACCGCAGAAGCTCAATCAGGTTCACCTCTTGACATCGAACCACTTTCGCGCGATGAAATCAGTATAAACAGCTAAGCTGAACACAAAGATTTATTTAAAACAGTGCTGGGACTCCTCTCCAACGACATCGGAATCGATCTGGGTACCGCAAACACCCTGGTATTCGCAAAAGACAAAGGTATCGTCTTACGTGAACCCAGCGTTGTGGCAGTTTACACCTCCACAAAAAAAGTCTGTGCTGTAGGATCTGAAGCGAAAAAAATGCTTGGGCGCACCCCGGGTAATATTACCGCAATCCGCCCAATGAAAGACGGGGTGATTGCAGACTTCGAAATCACGGAGGCGATGCTTCGGTACTTTATTAATAAAGTAAATCGAACACGTACTTTCATTGCCCCACGAATTGTCGTCGCCGTGCCTTCCGGCATCACCGAAGTCGAGCGGCGGGCGGTCAAAGACTCTGCCATCCGAGCAGGCGCAAGAGACGTTGTCTTGATCGAAGAACCAATGGCAGCGGCCATTGGCGTTGGTCTGCCGATTGATGAACC
Source organism: Opitutia bacterium UBA7374 (assembly GCA_002469895.1). GTDB lineage: Bacteria > Verrucomicrobiota > Verrucomicrobiia > Opitutales > Coraliomargaritaceae > UBA7374. The sequence goes on along the minus strand of DKOA01000045.1, from coordinate 25,426 downwards.
TGCAGCCAACATGATTGTCGATATCGGCGGCGGTACGACAGAAGTCGCCATCATTTCCCTAGCAGGTGTTGTATACACCAAGAGCATACGCGTTGGTGGTGACGAAATAGACACTGCCGTTGTTAATTACATGAAGCGCGCATACAATCTCATGATCGGTGAGCGCACGGCTGAAGAAATCAAGATTCGAATTGGCTCCGCAGCACTGATCGATGATGAAGTCTCCATGGAAGTACGTGGGCGCGACTCGGTCGCCGGCCTTCCCAAGTCCATTAGCATAAGCTCTCAGGAAATCCGCGAAGCACTGGTCGACACCATGTCATCCATTGTCGAACTTGTCCGCAACGCACTCGAACGCTGCCCCCCTGAACTATCTGCTGATTTAGTCGACCGTGGCTTTGTCCTTGCCGGTGGTGGTGCGCTCATCACCGGTCTTGACCAATTGCTCAGCGATAGCACAGGACTACCTGTCATCGTCGCTGATTCGCCTCTCACCGCAGTGGCTAACGGAACCGGCCTCGTCCTGGAGGAACTGGCTTTCCTTCTGAAAGATCTCTCCACCACCCCTAAAGGTTAAAGGCCTACCGTGGCGAAATTCCGCCTCGACAGGTATAAACCACTGCTTGCACTCGGCCTCTTTTTCGCCGTGTGGTGGATCGGTAAGCCGCTTGTACAATCTTTTCTGCAGATCTCTTTTACCGAGTTTCAGGCGCCCTCATGGGTCGCGACTTCTCACCTCGACGGTCTTGCTGGCTTCTGGGCACGTAGAAGCCACTCAAAGGTAGAGCTGATCGAGGCCGGCAAAGAACTCGAGCGGGAGAACGCACGCTACCAAATCATGAGGCAGCGCTATCGCACCTTGGAAGATGAACTCTCTCGCTTGGAAGCCATGCTAGAGATGCCCGGGCGCAGGGAATTCCGCCATGAAATTGCTCGTGTTATCCGCCGCGAACAAAGCGCATGGTGGGGCCGCATCATCGTAAGGAAAGGTCGTAATTATGATATCCGCGTTGGTGCTGCCGTTGTCTTTGCCGGCGGAGTTGTCGGTCGGGTCACCGAAGTACATGCCTACACGTCGGAAATCGACCTGATCACCAGTCCCGACTTTCGCATTGCTGCACAATTTGAGGACGACCCGAGACCGGTTATTTATCAAGGTTTGCCGCAGGACGGCTTTGCAAAACCACATGGAGAGGTGCGAGACGTCCCACAGGACCTGCTTGCCAGTTCCAGTCAGCCCATCAAGCTAGTCACTACCAGCCTAGGCGGAACCTTTCCGGCCGGCCTTTCGATAGGCACCGTTGACTGGCTCCAGCCAGGCAGTTCCGGCATTTTTCAGTCCGGGGCGGTTCAGCTCGATCCACGATTACTTCAACTGCGGGAAGTCGCCATACTTGTACCACTCGAAGCAGGTACGCACAGCCATGTATTTTGATCCGCGCAGCCTCCTCTTCTTTGGCGCTAATGCCTTGCTTCTGCATTGTATGCTCATGCTTGGTTCCGCCCTATCTCCCTGGTCGATTTTTCCGGTTCTTATTGGCCCCATGCTGATCTTTCCAGTGCTCTATATGCGGCACTCCGCTTACTTCCTTTGTGCTCTCTGTACTGGTTTATGGGTGGATGCGGCTCTGCCCGTACCCTTCGGCCTACTCACCGGACTCTTTCTCATAACCGGAGCCATCACATTCATGCTGCGGAATCGATTCCGGGCAGAAGAAAACGATCACCCCTGTCTGCTTGCTCACATCCTGAATCTTATGGTTATCATCCTTCTCGCTGCCATCTCTTCGGGGAAGACTCAACATTTGTTTGATTTCTGGATACAAACTGCGCTCTGTGCCGTCGCCTCACACCTGCTTCTCTTGGCCATCGCGCCTTGGTTTTTCAACCTGCAAAGATTGCTCCTGGAAATGCTCCATCTGGACACCAAACCGGAAGACTTGCCACACCTGTGAGTGAATTTGATATCCATCGGCGGGAAAACCCCCGCATCCTTCTTCTTTTCTGGGTCTCGCTTGCCGCCGCACTCTTCCTCGTTCTCGGCCTCGTCTGGCGGCAACTCATTGCCAAAGAAGCCTTTGATCAAATTGAGAAGAGGCAAATTGAGCGGCGCATTTTAAAACCCGGCCCCCGTGGAAATATCTATGACCGGGAGGGACGCCTCCTCGTCGGTAACCGGCCACACTATTCAGCGGTCGTCTATCTCGATGATCTTCGGCCGGAATTCCGTAAAGAATACTCCAAAGTTATCAAACATGCGCGAAAGGAAATTGCAGAGACCCACAATCTCTCTTCCAATCCTCCTAAGCCGAATTATGCCAATTTGCAGTGGGACGCCCGAATGAATGTCCTGCAGCGCTACATTGATCAAATTAATGCGATCACCGGTCGCAGCGACAAAGTCTCTCGCACCAAACTCAAGCGCCACTTCAACGAACAGCTCCTCCTCCCGCTACCCCTTGCTCTTGATCTCGCCCCAGAGCAATACGCCCGCCTCGCCGAGAAATTGCCTCCGCCGCCCCGCTCGCCTATTCGCATTCACACCGATACTGCTCGCTATTACCCCTATGGTTCCCTGGCCGCGCACGCCCTCGGCTATGTGCAAAGCACGGACCCCGATGCCGAGGAAATTCCGGACGACGGGATCAAGACTTTCACCTACAAGAAGATCGTTGGCAAAACCGGCATCGAGCGCTCCTTCAACGACCACCTGACCGGCAAAAGCGGCATGGAGATCTGGCGTGTCGACCCGCTCGGCTTTCAGGACACCCGTTTACAACTCGTCCCCCCCAAGCAGGGAGACAACCTTATTACCAGCATCGATATCGACCTGCAACGTGCCGCAGAGACCGCACTCGGCGAGCGTATTGGAGCCGCCGTGGCCATAGATGTGCAAACCGGCGAGGTACTCACCATCGCCAGTCATCCGGGCTATGATCTGAACCGGCTCAGCCCCTACATTCCCCGCAACACCTTTGATGAAATCAACCAGCGCGGCGCCTGGCTCGACCGCTCCGTTCAGCTTTCTTACCCGCCCGGCTCGACCTTCAAGTTGATCACCGCAATTGCCGGGCTACTGGATGGCGTGATTGATGCCAACAGCCGAGAGCACTGCACCGGAGTACATCGCGTCGGCAATCGAATCTTTCGCTGCCACGTCCGCAATGGCCACGGAGTTGTCGACCTCTCTGCCGCGATAGAGGGCAGTTGCAATGTTTTCTTCTATGCCCGTGGCTTACAAATGGGAATCGATACCCTCAGCGAACAGGCCAAGCGCTTCGGCCTCGATCAACCAACGGGGATCGAGTTACCCTTTGAGACCCGTCGCCTTGTCGTGCCCACAAAAGAATGGAAGCGCAGTACAATCGGACCGGGCTGGGTGCCCGGCGACACCGCAAATACCTCGATTGGACAAGGCTTTCTTCTCGTCACACCGCTGCAGATGGCAACTGCCACTGCCTCTATTGCCCGGGGAGAAACACGCACCCGCCCGACCCTGCAGGCCCTCTCCAGTGATACGGCTCAAAAGATAGACCACGGTGGTGAAAAAATCGGCCTTCGACCGGAAGAAAAAAGGATTCTCTGGGAGGGAATGGAGCGTGTGGTCGGGCGGCGCGGTACTGGACGACTTGTCCAGATTCCAGACTTGCGCATCGCCGGAAAGACCGGAACCGCTGATTTCCGCGCGCATGGTGAGGAAGTCAATCTCGCCTGGTTCATCGGCTTTGCCCCCATTGAAAATCCAAAAATAGCAGTCGCTGTGATGATCCAGGGAGCTGACGCCAGCCAAAGCTACCACGGGGGCTCCACCGCCGGACCGGTAGCCAAGGATCTATTCCTTGAGGCCATCAAAAAATACCCCGAGCGCATGGGCTTCCCGATTAAGTCCGACTAAGCTTGCGGATATCCGCATACTCCCCACTCGGTAGTGCACGTAGCTCCGGAAAAATCTCAACCAGTCCACGCGCACAAGTATCCCCGTCCGGCATACGATCTGTTCCCTTGGCATCCTTCAGGATTTGTAGTGGCTGGTAGCGTTCATCCTCCGGCAAACCGGTCAAATAATCCTGCATCGCGGTATCCACTAATCCGGGCGCCAAAGAGCAAAAATGCGTGTCGGTTTGTTCGCCGGCGTACAGTTTAACCAGCATATTCAAAGTAGCTTTAGAAAGGCTATAGCCATTCCAACCACGACTACCTGACTGAGAGGCACCGGACGAGATAGCCACCACCTGGCCGACTTGGCGACCCTCGAGAAATGCCAGATCAAGCAGCCACTTGTTAGCAAAGACATTAATCTCCATGGTCTCTCGCAGGTCATGTAAAGGCGTCTCACTCATATCCCGGATCTGTCCAAGCTTGGCGGCATTGAGTACCACCAGATCCAGACTGCCTGCCTCCGACAGTAGTTCTGAAACCGGTTGCATCCCGGCTTCCCCGATCCCCAAATCCACCGAGGCAAAGCGCAGACCCTGCTCGACTAAATCGGACGGTTCCCGACGACTACAACCATAGACGCAAACACCTCGCTCCAGATACACTTTGGCAAGCCCATAACCCAGTCCCGAACTCACTCCTGTAATAAATACCGTCTGCATAACAGGATACCGATATCAACTGGAATCTTCGTCAAGAGCAAGCGACTCCCTATCGATTTGTTTCCCGCCAGGTAAAGGCATGGCAAAGCGCCACTGCCGCGGCATCTGACTCATCAAAATGCCCTTGAAAATCATAGCCTGTTAGCCCGGCCAATGTTCGCGCTACCTGCTCTTTACTCGCCCGACCCGCTCCCACAACCGCTTGCTTGATACGTAAAGGGGCATACTCAAAGACCGGAAGGCCTCGCATCGCCGCTGTCGCTACAGCTGCCCCACGTGCCGCACCGAGTATTTGTGCCGTCTGAAAATTCTGCACATAGATGGTTTCTTCAATCGCGACATGACGGATGGTATGCCGATCGACTAAATCCTCCACCTGGTGACCGATCGCCGCTAAACACTCGATTTGCGTAAGTGCCGGACGCAGTTTTAAGGAAATCGACTCAAGCACACGTATATCGCGATCCGAACGATAATCCAGTGCGGCAAAACCACTACCCCGCAAGCTCGGATCAATCCCCAATACAACCCCCCGGTAGGGCTGCGGTGCCAAAATCTCCGTCTTTGCTGAAGTGCCCGCTGATTGACCTCCGCGCGCTACATAATCAGCCCATAGCTTACGTGATGATTTTCGTGCCATATGGAGAAAGACTAAACGATCTATAAAAAACCTCAACAGATGATCGCAACCCAGCCTTGCAACGAATTCCCCGATGGCAAGAGTCATCCCATGCGATGGAAATGCATCTGTGCCTATGACGGCACCGACTTTGAAGGCTGGCAGCGCCAGTTGAATGGAGGCGCCGTGCAAAATATCCTCGAGGATGCTCTTTCCCGCGTCTTTGACACCCCCTTGAAAACACATGGCAGTGGTCGCACCGATGCCGGCGTCCATGCCCGGGGTCAGTGTTTTCACTTCGATGCCGATTGGCCGCATGATTCGGGTAAACTTATCCGTGCGCTGCACTCTATTCTACCGACTACAATCAAAATTCTTTCCGCTCGGGAAGTCCCCGATACTTTCCATGCCCGACACTCTGCCGTTGGCAAGCGATACACCTACCGCTACCATTTTGGCCGAGCCAACCCCCTGGAGCAGCGCTATGTTTGGGCCTGCCGAGATACTCCAATTGATTTTGAAGCCATGTGTGCAGCCGCCAAAGGACTCATCGGCAGACACGACTTCTCTGCTTTTGGTGCCACCCACGGCAAAGACAGCGACCCCAATCCGGTAAAAATGATTTACCGCTTGGATCTGATGAAAAGCGGTCGGCAGATAAAAATGACAACGGAGGGCAGTGGTTATCTATATCGCATGGTACGCAGCTTCGCCGGAGCCCTCTATTCCGTAGGCAGAGGGCGTCTTCACCCGGAGGAAATTAGCGAAATCCTCCATTCAAAAACGCGCACTCATCGCATTGTCACTGCTCCCGGCACAGGACTCTGCCTGGAAAAAGTTTTCTACGAAGAAGGGGCCCTGCCGACAAAAGAATCGAAGTAACGAATGAAGCTTCGCATAGGTACATAAGTTGCTTTCGATCACTAGAACTCCATGCAACCGAATGAATGAATCACCAAAGCCTATCAGCCCAGTTTATAGCTGTCCGCGCATAATGATTCTCTAAACAGCCAATCAAAATGAACCACCACCCAGATTACGAAAACACAGTCGATGTCTTGACCAAAGCATCCCCTCTAAAACAAGCATTTACTCACACTGAGATTGAGACATTTGCAAAAATGGCTGAGTGCAAAGAATATGATGAGGGCGCTAGCATAATGACCGAAGGAGAGCCGGCGGCTTCCCTTATGCTCGTATTGAAAGGTGAAGTGCGCGTACTTTCAAAAGACCATCAACTGGCTAAGTTAGGCGTAGGGGAAATCTTTGGTGAAGGTTTATTTTCGAATGAAGGCATCCGCATGGCCAATGTTCAGGCCAGTGAGAAAACCGCTGTTATCATCTTCACTTTAGAGCATTACGAAACACTGATCAAAATTGACCCGATCACTGCCTTAAAACTAAAGCTCTTCTTTGAGTCGGTCTACGAGCAAAACAAAGCGCAAAACGATAAATTTTTCCATGTTGATTCGAAAAAGTACCTGGCTCTCATCGCGCATAATGAGATGAAAAGCAGTCTGGTCGGCTTCGTGAAGGAACATTATAAATTGATTAATCAGTTTCCACTCGTAGCAACCGGCACAACCGGACTCCTCCTTTTTAAGGAAACCGGTTTAACCCTATCCCGGAAGGTAAAATCCGGGCCGCTAGGGGGCGATCAGGCAGTCGGAAACATGATCTCAAATAATAATATTTGTGGAGTCATCTTTTTTCGAGACCCACTCTCGGCACACCCCCACCAGGCAGATATCGCAGCGCTTGGTCGATTATGTGACGTCTACCAAATCCCTTTTGCAACCAACCCATCAACCGCCGAAGCAGTTTTGACGCACTTATCGAATTCTTCGTCTACGGACACCCGGCACGGAAACCCGGCATTGGAGAAATACCAGGAACGGCAGAGTCAAGTTGTGAAGAATTAAGACCATCGAAAACGATGGCATTCTGGCTTCAGCTCTCTTATAAGATGGGGATACATGCCCCACTTCGCCGAGCTCATGAGCAATCAATTTCAACCGATTGTCGATCTGGTGTTTCCCCGTACCTGTGTACAGTGCCAAGTCAAAGTTAACGAGCTGGCAAACTACCAATTCCTCTGCCCAGACTGCTCCAAGGAGATTCATTTTGCCCATCCTCCCGCTTGTACGACTTGCGGTTATCCATATTTCGGTGTCCTGACTGGCCCGCGAAAGTGCCCCCACTGCGCGGAACTCGAACCGGTATTTGATCAGGGCAAAACTCTCTTTTTGGCCAAAGGGCCGGGACGCACTCTGCTCCACGAGCTAAAATATCGTAAAGGGCTCTATATACTGGGTGACCTCTCGCTCATGGCCCAAAACCAGAACCACTTTATACGCTATCTCAAGGGAGCCCGCCTCGTCCCCGTTCCGCTGCATAAGGACAAGCTTCGGGAGCGCGGTTACAATCAAAGCCTCTATTTAGCACAAACCTTAGCACAGATTGCTCCGGGAGCCAGTGTTCTCGATTGCCTAATTCGCACACGCTTTACTTGCACACAGACACGACTGGATCGAAAAGACCGTTTTCAAAACATGAAAAATGCCTTTGCCTTGGCCCCACGGATCTCCCTTAATCCGAAACAAACATATATACTAATAGATGATGTATTTACCACCGGCTCAACCCTCAACGCTTGCGCAGAAGCGCTCTCTCTAGCTGGTGTAAAACACATCAAGGTGGCAACACTGGGCCACGGCTAAACGCCCGATTTTCTTAACGAAACGCAGAAAAAACTCAACTATGGCACTCTTCGGCAAACCGCAGTACTCGACAGTCACGGTAAAGAAAAAGGACATCCCAAAAGACCTTTGGACGAAATGCCCAAAAACGGGCGAGATTATTTATAATCGAGTCCTCAAGGAAAACCTTATGGTGGTGCCCAATAGCGGCTATCACTTCCCGCTTGATGCCCGCGCCCGGATTGAATCGCTCCTCGATGCGGAATCATTCGCGGAAACCGACAGCGGGATACATTCCCTCGACCCGCTCTCCTTTAACGCCACTGCCTCCTATCCGCAAAAGCTTAAAGCCAACCAAAAAAAGACAAACGAGACCGATACCGTCATCTCGGGGACTGGCACGATTTCCGGCCAACCCGTGAGCATTGCCGTCATGGATTTCCGCTTTATGGCCGCTTCACTTGGCTCAGCTGCCGGCGAGCGAATCACCCGGGCAATCGAGCGTGGCCTAGAGCAAAAATGCCCGGTCATCATCGTTTCCGCATCGGGCGGTGCGCGCATGCAGGAAGGCATCCTCAGCCTTATGCAGATGGCCAAGACCAGCGCCGCCTTGGCGCGTCTCTCCCAAGCGGGGCTCCCTTATATATCTATCCTGACAAATCCTACAATGGCCGGCGTCATGGCCAGTTTTGCCTCTCTCGGAGACGTCATCATCGCCGAACCGGAAGCCTTGATTGGATTCGCCGGTCCCCGTGTCATTAAGGAAACCACACAACAGGACCTGCCAAGTGGATTTCAAACCTCTGAATTCCTCCTCGATCGCGGTCTGGTCGATATGATTATCCCTCGAGCAGAAATGCGCGATCGGCTCAGTATTCTTCTCCAGGCATTTGGAAAAAACACTGCTTCCCCCGGGGAAGATGACTGATCCGCGTACAACCACGGACTACCTCTACGCGCTGAGGAACCGGGGATCACAGTACGGGATCGCGCGCATGCAGCGCTTTGTCGCCGCACTGGGGGATCCTCAACTGAAATTCCCCGTCATCCACATTGCTGGTACCAACGGCAAAGGTTCCGTTTGTGCCATGCTCGAAGCCCTCTACCGCAACAACGGATATAAGACCGGGCTCTTCACTTCCCCCCACCTCGTGCATCTGGGCGAGCGCGTGCAAGTCGACCGGCACCCGCTCTCGATGGACGAAATCGCCCACTACACCCGACGCCTTCGAGCTGTGGCCGAAGATCTTGAGAGAGAGTCCCCCGGTAGCCACCCCACCTTCTTCGAGTTTATGGCCGCCATGGCCTTCCTCCACTTCGCCGAATCCGGTATCGACATCGCCGTAATTGAGACCGGCCTCGGTGGTCGTCTCGATGCAACCAATGTAGTCGATCCGGAACTGTGCATTATAACATCCATCAGCCTCGACCACACAGATCTGCTAGGCGAGACCCTCCCAGAAATCGCCCGCGAAAAGGCCGGCATACTGAAGCCCGGGAAACCTGTTCTGATCGGGCGCTTGCCGGAAGATGCCGAGCTTGTCATGGGTGAAACGGCCACCCGGCTCGGCTGCCCACTTCACGCACTCGACCAGTGTTTTTCCTCATCTGCTGACTTGCCCAAAACCAACCTCTTCGGTGCCTTCCAGCGCATCAATGCCGGGCTAGCCCTCCAAGCCACTGAAATCCTCTCCCAACATTTTCCCATTCAATCGACTAGCGCACTCCAGCAAGTCGACTGGCCTGGGCGCTGGCAGACCCTTCAAGTATCCGGTCGAAGAGTCATCCTCGACGCCACACATAACCCGGAAGGAGCCACTCAACTGGCCGAGAGTCTGGCATCCCTGAAAGAGAAACCGATTATTATAACGGGCACCCTCGGCGAAGAGCGTGGCCGCAGCCTGATGCAGGCGATCATTCCCTTTGCTCAGGAACTGCACTTTGTAGAGCCCAACCAACCTAGAGCAGTATCTAGTGCCTTCCTTCGTAGCTGTCTACCATCCGATGCCCCTTTACCGGTTCATGCGAAACAGCTTGATGCCCTATTTTCCGAGAACGAATGCTTTCTTGGTCAACCGGGCGACACGATTGTCTGTACCGGATCTATTTACCTTATCGGAGAAATCCTCCAGCTGCTACAAGGCGTCTCTTCGACCAGCGCATCGAATTTACAGGACAAAATGAGCCCTGCCCAAACAAAGCTGCCCTAGCTCGCGTGCTGCTGCACCAAGTCGTAAAAGTGCTCGAAAAGCGCGTCCGCATCATTTGGCCCGGGTGCCGCCTCGGGGTGATACTGTACGGAGAAAACCGGACGATCCTTCAGCCGCAGGCCCTCCACTGTGTCGTCATTGAGATTAATCTCCGTGACAATTGCTCCGCACTTTTCCAATTCTTCCCGGGTCGAAGCAAAGCCGTGGTTTTGCGCAGTAATGGATACCTTTCCGGTTTCTAAATTCTTCACCGGCTGGTTGCCGCCCCGGTGCCCGAATTTTAGCTTAAATGTCTTCGCCCCAAGCGCATGGGTAATAATTTGATGCCCCAGGCAGATCCCAAAAGTCGGATAGTCCTCAATCAAGTCCTTTACGGTTGCATGCGCGTAATCAACCGCTGACGGGTCTCCGGGGCCATTCGAGAGGAATACGCCGTCGGGCTCAATCGCCCGAATTGCCTCGGCAGAGGCCTGTGCCGGAAAGACATGCACATCAAACCCATGCTGTCGTAACTTGCGAAAGATAGAGTGCTTCGCGCCAAAGTCCATTGCCGCAATGCGGTAGCGCTTCTTCTCTGCCTGTACACCAGCAAGATCGGTGCCCTCCACACTGAACGGGATACTTTGCCCACCATCCGGATCCCACTCATACGGTTCTACTGCAGTGACATCTTTAACAAAATCAACACCGAGCAAACCGGAAAAACTAGCCGCCTGCTTCACTGCCTCGGCATCACTTAGGCCGTCCGTCGAAATACAAGCGTTCATGGCCCCCCCGGCACGTAGCTTTTTTGCAATTGCGCGCGTATCGACACCCTCGATTCCGGGAATACCCGCTTCCGCCAGAAATTCCTGAATCGTCTGACGACTACGCCAGTTACTGGCCAGCGGGCTGACTTCCCGCACGACAAAACCTTTTACTTTGGGCCCGTCTGATTCAAGGTCCTCCGGGCTGATCCCATAATTGCCTACCTGCACTGCGGTCATTGTCACAATTTGTGAGTAATAGGAAGGATCCGTCAGAATTTCCTGATAGCCCGTCATACTAGTGTTAAAACAAGCCTCCCCTACGCAGGTCGCAGCTGCACCAAAAGCGCGACCGCGAAAAATAGTACCATCTGCAAAAGCAATAATCCCAGTATTCTCGTTCGGCATATTAGCGGAGGAGCAAAAAGAGAAATCGCAACCATGCAAGCTTTTGAAGCGCCTGACCGCTCGGGTTTTGTAAAAAAATAAAAAAAACCGCGCTGGATGCCCAGCGCGGTCGTATCAAAAAGAGCCGTTACAACTAATTATGCTGTGGCTGTAAAATCTTCTCCATGACCTGATCCAGCGTGAAACTGGCCGCCTTTTGACGGGGTGGGTACTCCTGGAAAGTTTTCAGGAAATTGCCCACATAAGCCTGTGCTGGTACCAGAAGATAAGCACGGTCTAGCAACCAATCATAATAGGTATTGGAAGTCTCTTCCGCGCGCTCATACGGATCGCGGCGCAAATTGAAGATTAACGGTACTCGCAAAGGTACGAGTGGATCCATCCAAGTTCGGAATGTGCCATTCGTCTTTTGCTCCATAAAGACCATCTTCCAGTCCTGGTAACGTAAAGCCATGAGATCACCGTCATCAGAAAAATAGAAAATCTCTTTACGAGGACTTTCGGTGCCCTGCGGATCCTTCAAGTGATCCATCAAATCATACCCGTCCAGATGGATCTTATAACTGCGTCCCAGTGATTTCGATCTGTACCCGTCGAGCAAATCGTCCTTGATGTCGTCTTTCCCGGCAGCAGCCAAATAGGTGGGCAACCAGTCCATATGATGGATGATGCCATTGCTCACTGAGCCCGGCTCGATCACACCCGGCCAGCGAACTGCACAGGGGACGCGCCAGCCACCTTCCCAATTTGTATTTTTTTCACCGCGAAACGGCGTAGAGGCCGCATCCGGCCAAGTATTGTAGTGCGGTCCGTTGTCGGTCGAGTAATGAACGATTGTGTTATCCGCAATACCTAGCTCGTCCAGTAGCTCCAAAAATTGGCCGATGTGCATGTCATGCTCAACCATTCCGGCACTGTACTCGTCTGCATTGGGGTAAGCAGCCTTTATCTTGGCCATTTTATCATCGCTCACGTGCGTACGAAAATGCATGCGGGTACCGCTCCACCAAACAAACCATGGCTTGCCTGCGGCCTCTTGACGGCGGATAAAATCCATCGCACGAGCAGAGGTATCATCATCCACTGTTTCCATTCGCTTCTTTGTTAACGGCCCGGTATCCGTAATTTTGCCATCGGCAAAAGAATGGATCACCCCACGGGGCCCAAAACGCTCACGGAACTGCGGATCCTTCGGGTAATCTTCGTTTTCCGGCTCCTCCTCCGCATTGAGATGATAGAGATTACCGTAGAACTCATCAAATCCATGATTCGTTGGCAGGTGCTCGTCACGATCACCCAAGTGATTCTTGCCGAATTGACCCGTCGCATATCCCTGATCTTTCAATAAAACGGCAATCGTGGGATCGAGTTCATTCATCCCCTGCTCCGCTCCAGGAAGACCCACTTTGGATAAACCTGTGCGAAACACACTTTGCCCCATGATGTACGAGGAACGACCGGCAGTACAGGACTGCTCGCCATAGTAGTCCGTGAAAAGGATCCCCTCATCGGCAATCCGGTCGATGTTTGGAGTCGGATAGCCCATCATGCCACGACTGTAAGCACTGACATTGGTCTGTCCTATATCATCACCCCAGATAACTAGGATGTTCGGTTTGTCTTTGGTCATGCCAATCGATGGCAAGAGGAGAATTAACATTAATTTTTGAAGTAGTTTACACATAGACTTTTGGTGTTATTATATCGCAGAGCTGTTATTTGGCTCTTTGGAAGCTCCCAAAAGTTCGCCACAACAATCCAAAGTCAACTATAATTTCTAGAATTTTTTTATTTACTAGCTATTATATTTTCGACTACTGCTGAGATCGAACAACGGCATTGCGGAAACGTTCACCGAAAACCCAACACCCCAGAAATCTATGACCCCACACGAAAATCTGCAGCTTCTTAAAGAACAAATGGAGGCTGCCATTATCGGCCAGCCCGCCATGGTCGAACGCCTCCTGCTCACCCTCCTATGTGATGGTAATATTCTTGTTGAAGGTCTGCCCGGACTGGCCAAGACGCGGGCAGTCAAAAGCCTGGCCGAAAACATGGAGGTCGATTTTAGTCGTGTACAATTCACACCCGATCTTCTGCCCTCCGATATTACCGGCTCGGAAACCTATCTAGGCGAGCGATCCACTGAACGCTTTGCCTTTCAGCCTGGCCCCATATTTGCCAATGTTGTCCTGGCCGACGAGATCAACCGTGCCCCTGCCAAAGTACAGGCGGCCCTCCTTGAAGCGATGGAGGAACGGCAGATTACGGTAGCCGGAAAGACCCATCAACTGCCCAACCTCTTCATGGTAATGGCCACCCAAAACCCGCAAGAGCAAGAAGGTACTTATCCGCTCCCCGAGGCACAAATGGATCGCTTCCTCATGCATGTTTTCATCACCCACCCCGAACCGACCGCTGAATTGGAAATCATCCGTCTGGTGCGAGGCGAAAGAGAAGGAAGAAAGCATCCGGGAGATCGCACCCCGAGGCGACTCCGGCAGGCTACAATCTTTGAAGCTCGACGGGAAATAGCACGGGTGGAAATCAGCCCCGCAATTGAACGCTACCTCGTTGATCTTGTCGCAGCGACACGCAGCAACCACCTGGACAGTCTCCCAAATGCACGCTACATTCAGGTCGGCGTCAGTCCGCGAGGAACACTTGCACTCGATAAATGCGCCCGTGGGCATGCCTGGATGCAGGGGCGCGAACAAGTGAATATCGAAGACGTACGCGCCGTCGCCCATGACTGTCTGCGCCATCGTATCGGGCTGAGCTTTGAAGCCAATGCCGATGGTATCACCAGTGATGATGTCATCGACTCACTCCTGCAAAATGTAGCGATTGCCTAACTCCTACCTACAAGCCCCACAACGAAGTGAACTGGAACCGGATCCAACGCAAGATCCCAAAAACTAGCAGCGAAGCCGGCATCTACGTCGCCCTCGACGACCTTGTGCGACTGCGCTTCCAGACTTCTGACTTTTCCCTGCGCCCGACCCAACCGGTGAAAAGCATTCTCAGCGGACGCTACGGCTCAAAACTTCGCGGACGGGGCATGGACTTCGCCGAACTGCGACGCTACCAAAAGGGCGATGACATTCGCAGTATGGATTGGAAAGTTACCGCACGCACAGGAAAACCCCATATACGGATCTGCGAAGAAGAAAAAGATCGTACCGTCCTCATCCTTGTCGATCAGCGCAGCAACCAATTTTTTGGCACGCAACGGCAAATGAAGTCAGTCACCGCTGCAGAGTGTGCAGCCATCGCCGTCTGGCGTACTCTGGCCGCGGGAGACCGAGCCGGCGCAATTGTATTTAACGAAAGCGAAAGCGCCGTCATACGCCCACGACGGAGTGATGCCAATGCGATGGCTATTCTCGGGCATATCGTTCGGATGAACCACGCCCTTCGCGCCGGAAAGTCACAGCCGCCTTGCCCAAAAGCGATAAACCATGCCCTCACACTCGCCGCTTCGCTGACACCACACGATGGACTTGTTGTTCTCATTTCTGACCTTGCCGGCATCAATACCGAAAGCGCTCGACTGGTCGACCGGATCGCCGCACACAACGATATCATCACGCTACTGACCCACGATGCCTCACGCATCGATGCTTTCCTTAAATCGATGAACATCAGTGATGGCCAGCAGCAGACGGAAGTCGACTTCTCAGCAACCACTATCCGCCGGCGACTGGCCGCTGATTTCGAAGAAGAAGCCACCCGCGCGGAAAAATATCTGCGCCGTCTATCCGCTCCCATGCTTCGAATCAACACCGCCGAAGATAGCGTCACACAAATTCGTCGCCTCCTCGGAGTACCAGCATCGAACAAATGACCCTTTGGGATGGAAAGCGCAGCACATAGCCTCAGCCACCTACGCGATATCTCCTTGCCTGAAATACCCGGGCTCTGGCCTCTCACACCCGGACTCTGGCTTCTCTGCATACTCCTTCTTCTGCCTTTATTTAATCAGGCCAACACACGCATGCGACAGTATCGCTGTAATGCCTACCGCAGAATTGGAGTTCAACTCCTGAAAAACGCTACCTCGATCGACGATCTCCAGATCGTGCTGAAGCGGGTTGCCCTCGTCGCCTATCCCCGCCACATCGTGGCATCCCTCTATGGCCCTGGCTGGTTCGAATTCCTCGAAAACACTGCCCACGATGTATCCCTTTCGGAACTACAAAGCTATCCGGCAAAGTCACCGATCCCTCAGCACCTTCGCAAAGAAGCTACCCGCTGGATTCGTCACCATCAGAGTGAAGGCACCCACTGATGATACTCCTCGCCCAACCTTGGCTCGTCCTTCTTCTTGCCCTACCACTCATCACTTATCGGCTGCTACCCCATTACAAGGAGACGCGCCCAGCTCTCTGGGCACCCTGGTACCGGCGAGTCATCCAACTGCTTCAAGACCAGCCTCATAGTCCGCAAACATTCCAGAGGAAAAGACATCTCGCCTCCGCCTATCCATGGATTCTCTACGCACTACTTATCCTCGCCCTTTGCCGTCCCCAATTACTCGAAGCACCGATCGAACGCACCCTTTCTGCCCGCGACCTGCTCCTCGTTGTCGACCTCTCCGGCTCGATGGAAGCCAATGACTTTACCCTCCCCGACGGCACCCGCACAGATCGTCTTTCCGCCGTGAAAAACGTCCTCGACGATTTCCTCACCCGACGTCAAGGCGACCGCGTTGGACTCATCGTCTTTGGGAGCGCTCCTTTTGTACAGGTGCCCTTCACCCAAGACCTCAACGCCTGCCGCACCCTCCTCGAAGAAACCACCGTTCGCATGGCCGGCCCGCGAACGGTCTTTGGCGATGCCATCGGCCTCGGGATTCATCTCTTTGAACGCAGCAAAGTAAACGAACGCGTCCTCATTGTACTGACCGACGGCAACGATACAGACAGCAAAATCCCTCCATCTGAAGCCGCCGCCATTGCCCGCGATCAAGGCGTCACCATCCACGTCGTCGGAGTCGGCGACCCGGCAACCACCGGCGAAGACCGGCTCGACGAAGCCGCCCTACGGAGTGTTGCCCAAACCACCGGCGGCAGCTACTTCCACGCCCAGAACGGCACCGCGCTCAAAGCAATCTACGAAGAAATTGATCGCATCGGATCCCGCGACATTGAGAAGGAAAGCTACCGCCCGCGCCGCGAACTCTTCCACTGGCCGCTGGCCGTTGCCGGGCTCCTCAGCATCAGTCGGCAGACCCTTCAACTCTTTCTCCGAAAGGAACCCGCCCATGGCTGACTTCCTTTTTCTTCGCCCTCTCTGGCTTCTGGCCCTCCTGCCCGCTGTCATCATTTGGGCAATCGCATGGAAGCGCTCCGCCGGCCTCGGATCACTGCCCGAACTAGTCGATGCACACCTGCTCAAGCACCTTCTCATTGAGGAACAAAGCAAGAGCCGCTTCCGCCCTATTCACCGGATCGGACTATTCTGGTTCCTCAGCATTCTCGCTCTCGCCGGCCCAAGCTGGCGTGACGCACCCGCTCCCTTCGCCGAGGAACAGGCTGGGCTTTTTATCCTCCTGCGAACGAATCCGAGCATGTTGGCAACCGACCTGTCACCCACGCGAATCGAGCGCGCTCGGATCAAAATCGCTGAACTCCTGAAGGAGCGTGCGGCCGCAGCTACCGGACTCATCGCCTACAGTGGCAGCGCCCATCTGGTCCTTCCTCTAACGCGGGATGATCGGCTACTCAAAACCATGGCCGCCAGCCTTCATCCCGATGTTATGCCAACGGAAGGCGATGACTTAGCCGGAGCCATACAACTGGCCGAAGCCCACTTCAAAAAATCCGGGATCTCCGGCTCAGTCCTCATCTTAACCGACAACGCCATCCTTTCGGAGGAATTCCAGCCGGTACTTCCGGTACAAATCCTCGCCCTTAAACCACCCGAATCGCCTCTCCCAACAACCCTCCAAGTCACCGCCAAAACCCTACGTGCACGCATTACGCCACTGACCCACGATAACCACGACATCCGGCAAGTAGCGGCCCGCGCCCAAACCGACTTTCGCTCCGCCTCCGGAGAGGACGGAAACTCGCGGCGGCACGATTCCGGACTCGCCTTACTCCCTTTAATCGCCCTCTGCCAGCTCCTCGCGTTTCGGAAAGGATGGCCTACATGATTCGCCGCATTATTAGAATCAGCTGGTCCGTTACAGTACTCGCGTTGGGGATTGCTCTGGCCACCGGCAAGGCTCACCTCCGCAGACCCGACCAACGAGCCCATGCCCTCTATTCAAAAAAAGAATACGAAGCGGCAGCAGACGTTTTTCAGGACCCCTTCTGGCGAGCCATCGCCCTCTACCGCAACGGTTCATTTAAAGAAGCTGCGGGAATCTTCGCCGGTTTCGACTCCGCCGAGGGCCTCTACAATCAGGGCAATGCCCTGCTCTTTCTCGGCAAATACGAAAAAGCAGCCAAAGCTTACAACCGCGCACTCGACCAAAAACCGGGCTGGAAAGAACCAAAAATAAATCAGGAGATTGCCTTGGCCCGCGCCAAACTCCTCGAATTTGAAGGGGGCAATATGTCCGGCGGAA
The DNA here is from genome assembly GCA_002469895.1 of Opitutia bacterium UBA7374. GTDB lineage: Bacteria > Verrucomicrobiota > Verrucomicrobiia > Opitutales > Coraliomargaritaceae > UBA7374. Next base: position 7,569 of record DKOA01000045.1, on the reverse strand, counting down.
AAATCGGCGCAGACGATTACGTGATCAACAACAATCCCGATAATTCTTCGCCATCCCCCGACGAAGAAGAAGTCATCAAAGGCACCATCCCAATGAGCGACGCCGAACTACGTGCTGTCTGGCTGCGACGCGTACAGACGAACCCCGCCGACTTCCTTTGCTCCAAATTTGCTTACCAGCAGCAAATGAAACCACCGGAGGCAGCCAAATGAAGACCCGGTTAAAAGATGCCACCCGCCGGTTCCGCTCACTCGGCCTACTTCTGGTACTCGGGCTGCAAAGCCTACCGGCGGCCGAAGAAATCATTGTGCGGGCCAGCCTCGATGAGCAAAGTGTTTGGGTCGGACAGCGCGTCCAGCTTCAGGTGGATGTTCTCGGTCGGAACGGATGGGCCCAGGCCAAGCCGGCAAAAGAAATCACCCTCCCCGGCAGCTATGTGCTGCCCGCCGGAAACACCCGGATACGCCTACAGGAAACAATCGATGGAGAAGACTACTCCGGGCAGCGCTACAAGTGGGACTTCCATCCACACAGGCACGGCACAACGACAATTCCCGAATTGGAATTGCAAGTCTCCCTCCAGACCTGGGGGGCCAACGGGGGCACGGCTATGCACAGCGCAAAAACCCCCGCTCTAGAGCTTTCCGTTAAACTGCCCACCGGCGTAGATCCCAACCTTCCTCTCATTGTCTCGCCCGCTTTTAGGGCAAGACAAAGCTGGGAGCCGGACGCCAGCGAACTGCGCGTGGGCGACGCCCTCGAGCGCACCATCACCCTCGAAGCAACCGATACCCCCGCCATGGTGCTTCCCCCACTTCAGCAGACCGAAGCCGCTGGCATGAGTCTCTACCCGAAAGATCCCGAAGTCGAAGATCTATCGACCGGAACCGGTCGACGACGCGAATCCATCACCTACCTTTGCCAGTCCGCAACCCAAACCAAACTACCCGCTTATGCATTCCAATGGTGGAACCCCGAAACCGGAAAACTCCAATCCGTAAAACTACCGGGAAAAACTGTCCGTATAGCCGGTACTCCAGCCACACAAAAGAAGCCCGCCAATGGAGTCCTCGTCTATCGACCACTCTTGTACCTATTGATTCCATCCGCAGCCACCCTGCTATTTTTCTCTATACGATACTCCCGGCGCACCATCCCTGAGGAATCACTTCACTTTCAGACACTTCTGAGTAGTGCAAAAAATGCAGACCCCCCAGCCACCTGCCATGCACTCCTCCTCTGGATAGAAAGTCTCTCCCCGGACTCCCGCAGCGTGCTTACTTTCCTAAAAAACAATGGCTCTGCGTCCGCCGTACAGCTGACCGCCCGGCTCCTCCAGGACCCAACGCAAAACTTCAGCCCAGCCGAGTTACGCCATTTTGCCACCGACCTTAGACGGGCACGATCCACCTACCGAAAAGCAGAAAGACAGAAACAACAAATTAACCGACAATTGCCTCCGCTCAACGGCCCGCTCCGGTAGATTGCTTTCGCGCATACTTACTCATTGGGCGGCAACAGTCCGCGCAAAGATCCAAAAAGAACGTTCACCTCTTCCTGACAGACCCAATAGATCATATCGCGGCACATTTTCTTATTGGCAACAATGCCCGCTTGGCGGAGAACCCGGAGATGATGCGAAGTGGCCGGTTGAGACAGCCCTATGCGCTCGGCAATGGTCGAAACATTGCAGGCGTGGCGACAAGTCGGCTCGGTCGGAAGGATCTGCAGAATCTGCAGACGCACCGGATCACCAATGGCCCATAACTGCTTGGCCAGCGTATCCAGATCTGCCTGTACTTCGGTTTCTACCATTGACTTATAAAAATATATAAATACATAAATTGATCATTAGCAAGCAGTAAGAATCTGCCGCGGATTACAACACGGAACAAATCACATGCAACCGAACGATTCATTGCAAAACTGGCCCTCCGGACAGGGACGCTGGGCTGATGTACCACCAGAGGACTGGAAAAACTGGAAGTGGCAGCTGAAAAACCGGATCACTTCACTGGCCCAATTAGAGACCCTGCTCGATTTGAGTGAAGAAGAACGAGCCGGCTGTGAACTAGCCGGAAAGAAGTTGGCCCTCGCTATCACACCCTACTTTTTCAACTTGATCAATCCCGACGACCCGGAAGACCCCGTCCGCCGACAAGTCGTGCCACAGGGAGCCGAGCACACAACAGCGCCGGAAGAACTGCTCGACCCCGTGGGTGAAGACGAACACCAGCCGGTCAAAGGCATCGTCCACCGCTACCCGGATCGTGTGCTCTTTCTAGTAACCGATCGATGCGCCGCCTACTGCCGCTACTGCACCCGCAGCCGACTCGTCTCCAACGCGCAGGACTACAACTTCCACCCGGAACTGGAAACCGGACTCGAATACATTCGCAACACCCCGCAAATCCGCGACGTACTCCTCAGCGGGGGCGACCCCCTGCTGCTCTCCGACAATAAACTCGATTACCTGCTCGGCGAACTGCGAAAAATCCCCCATGTCGAATTCGTCCGCATTGGCTCGCGCATTCCCGTCTTCCTGCCCCAACGAGTCACTCCTGAACTCTGCGATATTTTCCGTCGTCACGGCCCGGTCTGGATGAGCATCCACGTCAACCACCCCAATGAGTGCACCTTGGAATTGCGGGAAGCCTGCGAAAAACTCTCCTTTGCCGGTGTTCCTTTGGGCAACCAGTCGGTTCTCCTCAAAGGCGTAAATAACAATGCGGAAACCATGCGCTCGCTCATCCACCGCCTGCTCATGATGCGCGTGCGCCCCTATTACCTCTATCAATGTGACCTCATCACCGGAAGCGCACACCTACGCACAGACCCGCGCGAAGGCATTGAGATCATCCGTTCATTGCGCGGCCATACCACCGGCTACGCTCTCCCCCAATTTGTCATCGATGCACCCGGCGGAGGCGGCAAGATCCCTCTCAATCCAGACTACGTTGAAAGCATCACAGAGGATGCGATTATCCTCCGTAATTATGAAGGACGCCAATTTCACTATCCGATCCGCGGTCAAGTAGATCCTTCGGTTTTATCAGACTTGATGGAACCAGCTCCACTGCCTGCTTTCTAGAACCTATATGAAAGATCGGATTATTGCCTGCCTTACCTGCCTACTACTTACCTTCTCTCCGGCTTCTCCGATTCTCTCAGAAGGAAACGCATCCGATCAAATTGACCGACTGTCCTTTCGCATCGCAGATTCCCAATCACGCGTCGGATTTTTTGCTGTGAAACTTTCCGTCGGTCTACTGACCCAAGAAGATGGAAGTTTGGTCGGCGACTATGTGATCGATATACCACTCTTTACTTCAAAAAGCGATCATGGGCGCATCGTCCTGCCGATCGACATACCATTAGAACAAATCAGCACTGAAGGGGGCCGATTAACCGGTAAAGCCTATAGCGAGAAAAAACCGGGAGAGGTTCATCAAGTTGTTTGCACAATACACCCGCTCGACAACAAGGGTATTCAACTCGCCGTCACCACAAGTAAACGAACCGTCCACTTTTCATCGGCCTACGAACTCCTTGAAACGGAATTGAAAGGGCCCTAACTGCCCGGCATTCAGGGCAACCAAGGGTAGTCATCAAAGTCCGGCGGGCGCTTCTCATTCCAAGCGCGTCGACCTTCCTCGCCTTCTTCCGTCAGATAATAAAGCAATGTAGCATTGCCCGCCAGTTCCTGTAGTCCCTGCTGCCCGTCAAGATCCGCATTAAATGAAGACTTCAGGCAACGAATGGCCAACGGACTGTGCTGCAGAATGTCTTTCGCCCAGGAAACACCTTCTTCCTCAAGAGATGCATAGGGCACGACTTTGTTGACCAGGCCCATCTCCATTGCTTCCTCTGCATTGTACTGTCGGCAAAGATACCAGATCTCACGGGCTTTCTTCTGCCCGACAATACGAGCTAAATGACTCGCACCAAAACCGCCGTCAAAACTACCCACGCGCGGACCGGTCTGCCCAAAAACAGCGTTGTCCGCTGCGATGGTCAGGTCGCAGACAACGTGCAGGACGTGGCCGCCACCGATGGCATAGCCGGCTACTAGTGCGATGACCACCTTCGGCATCGAACGTATAAGCTTTTGCAAATCGAGCACGTTCAGGCGGGGAACGCCGTCTTTACCAATGTAGCCTCCGCTTTTATGGCCCCGAATCTTCTGGTCACCGCCTGCGCAAAAAGCAAACTTGCCATCTGTCTGCGGGTTAAAACCGGTGAGCAAAACAACGCCCACGGAAGTGTCTTCCCGTGCATCCTGAAAAGCATCGATCAATTCAGACACCGTATCCGGCGTAAAGGCATTGCGCCGATGCGGACGATTGATCGTGACCTTTGCCATACCCTCACACTTTTCGTAAAGGATGTCATCATAGGTGCGTACAGTTTCCCATTTCATAGTCGGCACATTGTTGGAGTCTGGATGAAGTGCAAATAAAGGTTACGACAATTTTAATTAGCTTGATATAAAGTTACTATCTCTCTATTTCAAGCTTGTTTCCTGCCTCATGCGCTAGTAAATCCTCCGCCTGCTGTCCAAGGCGGGTCATCAAGCGGTCAAAAAGAGCCCGTTCCTCTTCATTGAAGGGCGCATAGAGACGATCCAGGTCCTCGTTGTGCTGTAGAAAACCCTCCAAGATACGCGTCCGCCCACTCTCGGTCAGTTCGACCAATACAAGGCGACCATCCTGTTGACCCTTGGTACGTTGAACCAGGCCTTTTTTCTCCAAGCGCTGGACCGCGGTGGTAATTGAGCCGCTGGTCAGCATAACCTTCTCTCCTAAGCTCTTAACTGGCTGCGGTCCTTGTTGACGAAGAACTTCAAGCACCGCGAAATCAGAGAGCGAGGCAAAGCCGCATCGCTTCATGCTCTGACGATCAAAACGCATTACCGTATGGTAGGCTCTCCAGAAAAGCAGGAACAAATGAGTTCCGGAATGCTGATAAATTTTACCCACAATGAAAAGTTAACGGGGCTTATCTTGATGTCAAGCAACATCCCGCACAGGGAAGCCTTGTACGCTCAGCGGGTGTTTTGAAAACTCATGGAAAAACGATGCCGACGACCGGTTGGCGTCGGTCCGGCGTTAGCCACCTTGCGAAAGACATCCCGTATCGACTGATCAAAGGTAAACTGACCGGACGCCGGCTGCAGTTGCAGGTTAATAATTTGCCCGGTGGCGGTGACGTCAAAGACAACGTTAACGGAGACCTGGACGCCCCCCATATTTGGCGTTCGCCAGGCATTCTTCAGCCGACTGTTGAGCTGTGCGCTGTAACGCTGGAGTTCACTCAGCTCTTGAGCCGTTGGCTGATTGCTCGCGGTTGAGTTGGTCGGTATCTCAAGCCGCGGCGCGGAAATCACCGGCACAGAAGGTTGCGGTATAACTTGCGAAGTCGACGGCTTGCGCGGCTTTGGCTTACCGTGCTCCCGGACAAATTGTTCGTAGTTTATCACCGGCGGCGGTTCTGTTGTCACAGTTGTCTCCGGGGCGGGCTGAGGAAGAACACGCGCCTCCGGCAGCTTCGGCATCGGATCGATTTGCGGCAGTTCAGGCATCGGTTGAGGCCTCGGATTCGACGTCTCCATGTTCACTCTGGAGGCTTCCGGCGGACTCAACATCTCAAAGATATGCCGCTTCGGCTTGGGGCGAAACGCCTCGAAAAGAACCGCCAGAAGGAGCAAAGCCAACACTGCGAAATGCAGGATGACCGATGTCCAAAAGGGCTGTCCGACTAGGCCTTTCATCAATATAAACTATTCAACTCGTGTATCCAGGCTGATCCGGGATAGGTTGCGCTGCTTAATCATATCAATCACCCCAATTACTCGCTGGTACGGGAGGCGAGAGTCCGCCCGGATATTCAGTACCGGGGGCGCCGGATCACCGGAAAGGGTGTCGAGCAAGTCACCCAGTTGGCGCGAAGAAACCACCCGATCACCCCAATAATAGCGCCCGGTTGAATCAATCGAAATACTTTGGAAGTCCTCCGGCCGGGAAGACTGATTCTTGGTGGACTCCAGTGGCAGATCCACCTCGATCGTTTGCTCGAGTAGAGGCGTCGTAATCATGAAGATGATGAGCAAAGCAAAGGCGAGATCGATCAGTGGCGTCACATTGATCTCGGTCAGGGCATCCAGCCGGTTTTTGCGATGAAATTGACGGGCCACGGCTTGCTCCGGGTTCAGTTCTGGTTAGCGGCGGCCTGCGCCTCCAGTTCGATCCGATCGGCCAGTGTACTGGCGAAGTTTTCCAGTTCGACGACGGAAATCTTAGTCTGTTGCAGCAAATAATTATAACCGAAGACAGAAGGGATGGCCACGACCAGCCCGGCAACGGTTGTCAGTAGAGCGCCCGACACTCCCGGTGCTAGCCCCTGCAAACTGGCTGATCCACTGCCAGCCATCCCGCCAAATGCATCCATCACACCCCAGACCGTACCGAGCAATCCAAGAAAGGGCGCACCCGTCACAATCGAACCCAGCAGAACCATCTTCGCCTCATACCGCATGGTTTGCTCGGCCACGCTGCGTTGTAAGGCATTTTCTACATGACCCATACGCAGAGCCGCACGCTGCGTATCGACATCGACCAAATCCCCGCCATAACGGAAAAAAGCCTCCAATCCTTCACGCACCAGTTCATAATAGGGACCACTACCCTTTCCCGGGCGAGCCGGCTCCAATGCCAAAAGGTGAGATTCACGACTGAGCAAACGTTCGTAACGCACGTTCTGCGAGCGAAGCCGCGAAAGGTCCATATACTTGCCCAGCATAACCGACCAAGCCACCACGCTGCAGGCCAGCAGAATGAGAATAATGACCTTGCCTGCAAAATTGGATTGCCCGAAATATGTAAAGACATTTGCGCTGCCCACTAGTGGCAGCATCCATCCCTGGAAAAGTGTACCCGTTGCGATCACAGCTATAGTGCGAACGATTCCGACCATTTCGACAATCCTTATCCTGCCTAAAATAAAAAAATCGTAGCGCCCCCCTGAGCGAATCGCCTTCTTTCTTTTTATTTGCGGGATCGAACCACAGACATAACCATACAGCGAACAACTCTACATGGAGAACAAGAAGCAAACTTTGGACGAATTGGCGGCCCTCGAAACCGGGGCTGCTGCAAAACGTGCACTCGTCGGGATCGACGGATTCGTCGATAAGATCGTCCATCCGGTGGATCAGCGCATTGGCCCGGGAGACCAGTTCACCGCCATCCCTACAATCGCAGAATTCGGTACTCGGATCAGCTCTGCCTCCGGGATGAGTGCCAACATAGAATTTGCTCCCGTAGTCGATAAGCTGGGAGGCAATGGTCCCATCATGGCCAACGCGCAGTCCTCCCTCGGTATGAATGTCCGCTACGTTGGGGCGCTCGGCAAAAAATCCATCCATCCGGTCTTTGAAGAATTTGCGGAAAGAACCCGTGCGGTCTCCTTAACCGATCCCGGAGTCACCCACGCCGCTGAGTTCAATGACGGGAAAATTATGTTCGGCTCGATGGCCAGCCTCGACGACATTAACTATGATTCGATCCTCGA
>DKOA01000006.1:2370-15468 GCA_002469895.1 Opitutia bacterium UBA7374 | reverse complement strand
CGGATTATTCGACAAATCAGGACGATTCCCTCCAAAAATGCTTTGCTCGAAGCAATCTCTAGACTTTCCTGTAAATCAGATGGATTTGGACTTTCATATTCTCGGCTCAAGTAGTTTGGGCAACAGTGCCCTCTTGCGAACAAGTCAGAGTAAAGTTCTCATCGATGCCGGATTTTCAGGGAAGCGTATCGAAAACTTACTTGCTGAAGTGGGCGAGAGCATCGACAGCATCGACGCTGTGTTCCTGACCCATGAACATCAAGATCACGCGCAAGGTATACGCGGGTTATGCAAACGAGCCGATCTGCCCATTTATGCGAACCGAGACACCGCGGCGGCCGTACAAAAGAAGCTAAATCGGCGGCCAAACTGGCAGATATTTCAGACCGGCAGCGAATTCAGTTTTCGCAATCTGACCATACATACTTTTTCCGTGCCGCACGATGCCTACGATCCAGTCGGTTTTTCTTTTCATTGGGGCAACGAGGAGGACCTTTTTGAACAACCCCACAGTTTGGCCTGGGTGACAGACTTGGGCTACGTGCCCGAGCACATTAAAGACCGCCTACAAAAAATCCAGACACTGGTCATCGAATCTAACTACGACGAAGAACTTTTGGAAAAAGACACCCGGCGCCCCTGGTCCACCAAGCAGCGCATCCGGGGACGACACGGACACCTCTCAAATGACGCTGCTTACGAGCTAATTAAACATCTGGACAGCGCCAGTAAATTGCGATCAGTTCACCTCGCTCATCTAAGTAAAGACTGTAACAGTACGGACAAAGTAACCGCACGATTTTCCAGCCTCATGCAAAACCATCTGAAGATCCATGTAGTGGATCCGGCAGCCAGCATCATTCCGGCTATATTGTAGATTTTAAACTATGCACAAACCATTTCAAAAAACGAAAGTTATCTTCACCGTTGGTCCAGCTACGCAAGATGAAGAGACCTTAAAGGCCTTGATCCTTGCCGGCGCAGATATCTGCCGAATCAACATGGCTCATGCCGATCATAGCTGGACCCGTGAAATCATCGCACGCGTGCGTAAAGTCTGCCATGAGACGGGGCGCCACATTGCGTTTATGATGGATGTTAAAGGCCCGGAGATTCGCACCGGCGATGTGCCGGAGACCTTTGCGCTGGAAAAAGGGGAAATCTTCGACTTCACCTACGGTCTGGGCATTGGTGGAACGGATGCAGCGGGTAATCGTCGCGTCGATGTCAATTATCCGGATTTGGCGCAAGACTTGAATGTAGGGGACACAGTCCTAGTCGATAGCGGCTTGATTCGTATGAAAGTGCTTGAGATTGAGGATCAGAGAGTTCGTTGCGAGGTACTCATACCGGGCCCCATCGGAAACCGCCGACATATTAATCTACCCGGCATACGGGTCAATTTGCCCGCTCTAACGAAAAAAGATCAGGACGATGTTAAAGTCGGCATAGAACAGGGCATCGCTTACTTCGCTCTATCTTTTGTTCGTGAACCGGCAGACCTGGACACCTTCCATACTTTCCTCGCCGAACATGGCTCCGAAGCAAAGGTTATCGCCAAGATCGAAGACCAGCAGGCAATTTCAAACCTTGAAGAAATTATCGTCGCCTCTGACGGCCTAATGATCGCCCGCGGGGATCTCGGCATTGAGTGCCCCTTCGAAGACCTCCCACAAATTCAATCCCTTGCCATCAACACCTGCATCCGGCACACAAAACCGGTCATCGTGGCCACGCACATGCTGGAATCGATGATCAGCTCCCCCTTGCCTACCCGCGCTGAAGTCACTGATGTGACCAACGCTATTCGGGAGCAGGCGGACTGCATCATGCTGTCCGGCGAAACCACCATCGGCAAATATCCGGTAGAGTGTATTGAAACAATGAACCGCATTGCTTTGCGAACCGAACAGGAACCGACCGATATTCTCCGCAGAGACATCCCTCTAGATCTGCCAAAATCCAAAATGCTCCGCTCCGCAGCCTATTTGGCCAGCGAAATGAGTGCAGCGATTGTGGTTTTCACCCGCCGAGGTATTTACGCTCAAAAACTCTCCTCCCTACGCCCGAATGTTCCCATTTATGCATTTACAGATCAGGCACTGCTTTTCCGGCAGCTCTTACTTCTTCGCGGTATTGAGCCCTTCTATATGGATTTTGACCACGATCACGAAACCACCATCCAGAAGGCATTCTCTGCGCTAAAGGCCAGCAAATGGTCCAAAAGCGGAGACCCGATCATCACCATTACCAAGATGTATGCCGGCGCTGAACTAATCGACAGCACTCAAATTCGAGAGATTGGCTAAATTCTACTTGTTGGATGGCTGGCCGGAGCCAAGAGAATGGCCACATACGCTAAGCCGACAAAGGCAGACAACAGCGCAGATAACAAAGGTGGCCAGTGAAGCCATTGATAGGCGACCAGAGCAAACGAGGAGATGACGATGCCTGCCCGCATCCAAAGTGTCCGCCATTCATAACGAGCCACTGTTGCCAACGGGAAAAAAGCCGGGGCGAGCACAAGTGCCGCGATTTTTTCAAAGGGGGTCCACCCAGTTCCCGAAAGCAATTGCGTAAAGCTTAAGAGCAGACATGCCAAAGCGATCAAGAGGGACTGCCAAAAAAAGATACGCCGCCAACGCAGCGCAGAATCGCCATTCATCGCCAGACGACTGTACCGTTTTTCTCTGAGCTTTTTCCACAATAGATATTGCAGCCAACGACCTGCGACAAGAAAGCAGAGCACTCCAGGCAATTGACCCCAGCCGATTCCTGCAGCAGTTCCTACGATTAGCTCGATCAGCAGATGAACCCAGAGCAAGCCAATCGCTAACGCCGGAAAAATGTCGTAATGTAAGACACGGATACGCATCGCCCGAACAGCCGGCTGAATGAATACCGGAGCCCCCACAAATGAACTCAAAACGACAACAGAGAGAGCCAAAATACGGAAAAGCCCAACCAGCGAATCCTGCAACACCGGAGAACCCAGCAAGTACTCCAACCAAAGAGCATTAACCGCCAACACACCACAGAGAAGCGTGCGCCATGCCATTGCGGAAAGGCCTTCCCCCGCTTTCTTAGCAACAGACAAACCATAGTTAAAACGATTCAGCTCAATCGCCAGTTGACCAAGATCAAATCGTCCTTTCTCCCAGGAAAGAGTCAGAGTACCCTCCTGCAAACCAGCTTGAGCCTCACGACAACCAGTCATGCGCCCGGCGATCTCCTCAATCAACCAAACGCAACCCGGACAGGTCATACCGGTGACGCGGAGGCTGACCGAACTGATTCGCTGATCCGCTTCTGCCTTCTCTTGGATCGCCCTCAAGCCAACGACATCGGCACCCTTGCTGAAATTCCCTTTTTCAACCGGACGCCCCAGTTGATCCTGCAGGGTATAGAAAGACCCCAGCCCCTCTCCTTGAATCAAAGCATGCACCTGCTGACATCCGGCACAGCAAAAGCCTTCGATACTGCTTCCGCGCCGCAAGGGCCTGCCACAATGGATGCATCCAGCTCGCTTCATCGGGATCTTTTCAGGCCACTGCTAGACAGATACACTCCATCGCATGAGACACGCAGAGCCGGTAGATCAAGCCAAGTCAAATCGCTCGATACCTCGGCATACATCGGAGAGAAAAGCAGCCGCACCGGCACCGTTGATCCATCGATGATCAAAGGTCAAAACCAGCGATACAAAATCGTCTAAGGCACCATCCACTCCATTCGGATCCGGGCGCTTCGAAGGAGATCCGATAAAGAGCGTCGCCACAGAAGGCGGGACGACCACCGGAATGGCTGAGCGTACACGATACGCTCCCATGCTTGAGATGGTTAGCGGTACTCGATTCTTGGAACCCGTAGACCCATGTCGTGCATCCTTAAGCACCTGATTCATCGCCTCCGGAAAATCATCCCAAGACAATGCGTTGGCCTCTTCGATAACCGCCGTTTCCAACTGATCACCCTCACGAGCCACTGCCACACCAAGATTGAAATGATCGGTTTGGCTAACCAGTGCGCCCCTCGATACATACGAAGAGAAACGCTCATGCCGCTCCATTGCACGAATTACCGCCCAGGCAGCCATAACCGTAGTGGACAAAGTCGCCCCCTCTTTCTCCTTGCTACGCAGACGCGCGTCTCGCACCGATCCCCATCGACAATCCATTTCTATCGTGGCCGGGATGATTCCCTCCATCAATTTCATCGCTTCACCGGACAGGGCCGAGTCGGGCGAACGAAGCTCCGGATCCACCGCCGTCTGACAAGGGATATGCGTATCCTTATGCGTTTTGACTTGGCCGAGACGAACCAACGGCTGTCCGACGACAACTTCCTCTCCATCACTCGCCAGCCACCCGTCAAGAACACCTTTTACATCGCTTTCAATCGGAAAGACCGCCTTGTCTGTTTCCACTTCACAGAGAGGATCGTCCGGTTCGACTGTATCACCCGGCTTTTTTAAAACAGAGACGATACGCGCGGTTCGAATACCTTCCCCCAAAATGGGTACATTTATTGTGCGCGTGCTTGTTTCCATATTCATATTTGCATCAGTCGTATTGGCTGCTTCCGGGTTGTGCTCCATGCTGCTTTGTCGCGGTTGCATCACCTCGTCTGAGTTTTGCAGAGACATCGTCATAGAATTTCCCAGAAGGAGATGAATGGCAGCCTCGATCCGCTCGACATCGGGCAGTGCGGCAAACTCATAAATGGGATTAAAACCGACATGCACGTCCGCCTTGGAAACAAGCACAGGCGAACTCTGCAAGGACTGCAAAACGCTAGTATCTGAACAGAGCTCAGCTAAAATGGTCTGACCAAGGCTGCCGGTTTGATTGTCTTCCTGTACGACCAACAAACGCCCCGTCTTTTTAACAGACGTGGCGATTGTCGAACGGTCCCAGGGCGCAATAGAGCGCAAATCAATCAATTCGACATCCAGATCGGCATCCATTTCCTCCAGAGTTTTTTCAACTAACTCTACGCAGTTGCCCCAGGTAACGATCGTCAACAAATCGCCCTCGCGAACCATCCGGGCCTCTCCAAAACTAACTGCTGGCACACTGCCAAGAGTCGGTTGCTCCACCCACATCAAATGCTTCGGTAACAAAAGAATAACGGGGTCTTCGCCATGAAGCGCCGACCAAAAAAGACCGGCCACATCTTCCGGTGTTGAAGGCATCGCTACGATCAATCCAGGGATTCGCGCTATGCTTCCTTCGCCTGACTGGCTATGCCAGAGTGCCCCTCCCGGCAGATAGGCCCCACAAGGCGCATAGAGAACCAGTGGGCACTTCCAATGACCGAAGCTCCGCCAGCGCAGGGTTGCCGCATTGGATACCAGTTGGTTCCAACCCGGATGAATAAAATCGATAAATTGAATCTCAAAACAGGGACGCTTGCCGTATGAGGAGAGGCCGACAGCCAGTCCAATAATCGTCGATTCCGCAACCGGCGCATTGACCGCACGGGCCGGGTCTTTTGTCGAAAGTCCAGCGGTCAGGTTAAAAACGCCACCCTTCGGATCTGCAATGTCCTGCCCGAAAAATACAACCTCCGGAATAGTATCCATGGCATGATGAAAGACCTCATTTGCAGCATCCAGCATGCGACAAACTGGCTTGAGCTGAATAGCCGGCACGCAGGGTTCGGCCCCCTCAGCCGTGAGGTGTCGAAGCGTCTCTTGAGAAAGCGGATTTGCCGCACCACTCGCCTCCGCATAGATTTCCCGAATGCTCTCGCGGATTTCCTCCCGCATCGAATGGGCCGAGGATTCGTCCAGTAGGCCATCCGCAATCAAGCGCTGCTCATACTGCAAAACTGGATCGCGCTGCTCCAATGCGTCCAAGACGGCTTCCTCTCGGTAACGACGCTGATCATCGGCACTTGAATGACTTGAAAGACGTTCGACTCGACTCCACAGAAAGGTCGGCCCCTCGCCTGCACGAGCGCGCTGAACAGCCCTACGCCCTGCTATTGCCAAAGCCTCCACGTCGCTGCCATCGACCACGACCCAATCCTCTTTCTGAAAAACCCCCAATGCCAACGGGTTGCTCTCTGTCGTATCCGTGCTGATGGCTACCCCATTGTCCTGCACAACAAGGATCAGTGGCAAAGAATGCTCCTTGGCAAAACATACTGCTTCGTAAAAATCACCCTGCCGGGTAGAGGCTTCTCCGGTAGAGGCATAAACGACTGTAGAAAGACCATCCATTTGCATACCCCATGCAGCTCCACAGGCAGGCAGGAGGTGTGAACCGACCGGGGAGGCGTGACTCCATATATGTAAGCCGCGATCACTGTAATGCCCAGGCAACTGACGACCCCCACTTGAGGAATCCCTTTTCGCATGAAAAGAAAGTGCCAAATCTCGATCGCTTAACCCACGCTGTAAACAAAACGCCCGATCGCGATAATAGGGGAAAGCGTAATCCCCATTTTCTAAATCGAGCGCAAGGGATGCAAAAGCCTCATGCCCCATACCGGAAATATGAAACCAGCCCTTACCTTGTCGAATCAGGTTCTGTTCACGCAAGTCACCAAAACGGCTGCGCCACATCGCAGCGAGCAGGGCGAGGCGCGATTGCCTATCCAGCGGAGCCTCTTGAACTAAGTCGATATTTGACATGGCAGATAGCGCTTCGGCAGCTGACGCGCATGTTGAATAACTCATACAACTAGAAACAACTCTAGCAAGTAGGAAAGCGGTGAATGTTTGGTTCCTGTAACATAAAGACCCTTCATCTGTAAGGACGCATCCGCTCCTGCGAAGGATCAAAGTGAAAGTTTTTTTGATTCTTATGACATTTGCAGCACTCTTAACAAATCTACAGGCCAACGGTCTGGAAATCGGCTCCACCGCTCCTGCGGTACAGGTGACTGACCATACAGGAAACGTAGTCGATTTATCCGAGCTGCTTAGCTCCGGAAAGGTTGTCGTCTTCTTCTACCCAAAAGCGGATACCCCAGGCTGTACCAAACAAGCCTGCAGTCTGCGAGATGGATGGACTCAGCTAAAGGAGCGTGATGTCACTGTTCTCGGTGTTTCTTCTGATCGCCCACTGTCTCAAAAAAAATTCAAAGAGAAATACGAACTTCCCTACCAGCTACTGGCGGACACTGAACAAGTGGTCGCCAAAGCATTCGGCAAGGGGCGCTGGAGTCGTCAAGCCTATCTCTTTATCGATGGAATAGTTGCATGGCGGGATCTGAGCGCTTCGACTGGGCGACAACTCGACGATGTCTTACAAGCGCTCGACCAACTGGAAAGTTTGGCCTTAAAAGAATAAAGCCTCGGCTAGCGTGTTCTCCAGAGGAAGCATGCGAATGTGAGTCGGTAGACGTTCTTCCCTGCCGGAAAACCTTGTCTCGATGAGTCCATGAGCTCCGGCAACAAACATATGCCAGTGCAAATGGTTATCATTGCTGTAGAGCCAATTCATTTCCAAACAGTAATCGCCCGCCTCGCACTCTGCTTCGAACAATTCAATCTCAGGTAAGGCCTCATCCGTGCCCAGCCCGGCATAAAGCGTTTCCAGACAGGCGCGCACCCAGTTTCTTAAGGCAGTCGCTTCGCCGCATAGACTGGGTATGTAACGAATAGCAATGGACTCCAAGCCATTGCCCAATGTTTCCAGCGGATATGCGCTCAAATATTGACCTATCGACTGGCGAAGCGGCAATATGCGGGCCGCCGCTAAATCAAATACACGGGCACGATGCGGCCAGTCCAAATCAGAGAGATTTTCTGACTCTATGCTACTATCGTAAACGCAGCGACGCACACCCGAAAGCAAATTGCCAAAGTAGCCTTCAATGCGTTTACGCGGAACTCCGCTAAACCAATGATAGGTGGGCAAATCACTCTCCAGCCAAGTAGAAACCTGATTGGAAAGAAAACCGCTATCCTCTGGTTGATAGCTCAGCAGCAGTGCCTCGCAGCAGCACATCTCTCTGTGAGTACTCCCAATATAGCACTGACTAAAGAGCTTTGCATGCATTGCCCCATCCCCGCTATGACGAGGACAGAGCACGATGATCCGACTTGGGTAACGCTGGGCGAAGCGAATGAGGCCCTCAAAGCGGTAGCGCGCTTCATCTGCAGTCACCTCTCGACCAAAATGCAATACTACGTTCATCTGCGAAGCGCGAAACTCCGATGGCGAGTGCTCCGAAGCGTCCCCGGCCCACATGGTGTCTAATCGACGAGTTACTTCTTCAACAGGGAGCACGATCCCGGGCAAACATTCTATGAGTTCAGACATCTGCTTTCAGGGTAAATAATCTTTCTGTGATTAACTTCGCTCGAGCTATTCAACCAGAGTTTCTCCACTGGTGGCCTTTCTCTGCAAGTAACTGATCACTGCTGTCAGGCCCCCAAGAGCCTGAACTATATTCATCCAGCCCGTCGACTCCGGCTTCCTTCCAGCATTCCAGCACCGGAGTTACCAGCTTCCAGGAAGCCTCTGTCTCGTCGCCACGAATAAATAGGGTACTATCGCCCACCATGGCATCGAGTATCAAACGTTCATAAGCTTCCGGTGTATTTGAGCCAAATGTGGTAGCATAACGGAAATGCATCTTCACCGGCTGTGTCCGGGTCTCCAGACCCGGCACCTTTGAATTCATGACCAGCGTTACACCCTCATCGGGCTGGATTTGAATTACCATTGTGTTGGGAGCTAAATCAAATCGGCTACCCTCCGAAAAGAGTATCCCTGGAGGACGCTTAAACTGGATGGCAATCTCGCTGACCCGCTTTGCCATGCGCTTCCCCGATCGGATGTAAAAAGGGACCCCCTTCCAGCGCCAGTTGTTGATCGAAAGACGCAGTGCTGCATAAGTCTCGGTCGATGAATCCGGGGGGATCCCCTCGGCATCCAGATAGCGATCAGCTGGTCTGCCATCAACAAGCCCGCCGGAATAACGCCCGCGCACAACATCACCATTTTTCGATTCAAGCGAGAGCGGTTGAATCGCTTTTAATACCTTGACCTTCTCATCACGAATGGACTCCGGATCGAGCGAAACTGGTGGCTCCATCGCCGTAAGTGCCACCAGTTGCATGGTATGGTTTTGGATCATGTCGCGCAAGGCTCCACTGCTATCGTAGTAACCACCCCGAGAACCAACGCCGATACTTTCTGCAACGGTAATTTGAACATTGTTCACATATTCACGATTCCATAACGGCTCGAAAATCGAATTGGCAAAACGCTGAACGAGAAGATCCTGCACCGTCTCCTTACCCAGATAATGGTCTATCCGATAAACCTGCGATTCCTGAAAAACTTGGTTAATCGATGCATTTAGTGCCCGAGCCGACCCAAGATCCCGACCAAAGGGCTTTTCGATGATCACCTTTGTCGCAAGATTAGTCCCTGCATGAGTGGCAGCGAGACCACTCGAGCCCAGATTTTCAATAATCGGCTCAAAAACTCCCGGAGGCGTCGAGATGTAAAATAGGCGCTGCACACCTCGGCCTAGCGCTGTCTCTATCTGCTGGATCTTTTTCGCCAGTTCAGCAAAGGCCGAGGCATCATCGTAACCACCTGCATGATAGGTCATGTGGTCACGCACCCGCCCCCAAATCTCTTTGTCCAAATCTCGGCGTGAAAACTCCTCTATCGCTGCGTCCATGCTTGCACGAAACGCTCTATCCTCAATTGCTTTACGACCATAACCGATAAGGTGAAAATCACCCGGCAGAAGATTGTCCACTGCCAGATTGAAAATAGCCGGCACTAACTTCCTCGCGGTCAAATCTCCGGAAGCACCAAAAATAACCATCACTGTCGGGACGGCTCCACGGTGTTTACTCAAACCTTCTAAAAATGGGTGTCTGTCTTCCTCCCCTTGTCTGCTCATAACTTCAATATTTGGGCCGGTAGTGCTTGTGGAAAAGTTCTATATTTTTGTAGTGACGGGGTTCTCCCCGACCGCTTTTCAGAATCTGTACTTCTATGATATCAAAGCGAAAATGCTTCGGAGGACAGCACATTTGCCGCAGGTAGGCTTTGCAAGCAAGTTCTAGACGGGCCTTTTTCAAACGATCTACGGAGTAATAACCGGAAACCAGTGCATCGGCTCGGCGCGTACGTACTTCTATAAAAACCAGAACGCCTCCATCGCGACAGATAAGGTCTAACTCATAACGCTTAAATCGCCAGTTACGGGCTATAATCCGATACTGTAAGCGTTTTCGGCAATAGCGACCGGCAAGCTTTTCGCCAAACCTGCCCATTTGTGCACGCGTACAGTCGGTAGGTATACGAATAGACCAATTATATAAAAGAGATTCACAAATGCGATGAATACGTTTCAAGTGTCCCTGCGCTTGGTTATGCAAGAGGCTACTTAAAAATAACGACATTTAAAAGAGATAAATTATTCTATCATAAACGCACCACAAACAAATCTTGTAATTGGGTCCGGAATTGCCGGCTGCCTACTTGCGTGGCATCTGCATCTAGAGGGAGAGCCAGTCGTACTTTTGGGTATGCGAGACAAACACTGCGCCTCGCGGGCGGCAGGTGGTTTGATTAACCCTGTAACCGGGCGATGGATGGTTAAAAGCTGGCGTATCGACGACCTTTTGCCTCTCGCTGAGAAAACCTATAGAGCCATCGAAAAGACCCTGGGGATCTCCGTCTATCACACGCTTCCCCTTCGTCGCTACTGCCTCAACGCCGACGATATTAAACGCCTTGGACGTCGCTTGCGAAACCCTCGCTACGCCGATGTGCTCGGCCCTTTTTACGGGGCTGGAGAAAGTGCCAGTCCAATGCGTGACGAGCACGGCAGCTTTCTCATTAGAGGAGCCGCCTATCTGGATGTACCTCGCTTACTGGATTCTCTACAGAAACAATTTAAGTGTATCGATGAACCATTTGTACACGAACAACTAACCTCCTGCAAAGGCGGCTGGAATTACCGGGGGATTGATGCCAAAAAGGTATTTTTCTGTGAAGGAGCTGCTATCTCCCAAAATCCCTGGTTACACCACCTCCCGATTCATTCCATCAAAGGAGAAACTCTTCTGCTTGATGGGCCCAAGAGCCTCCTGCCTAGAGGGATCTATCACCACCAAAAATGGATCCTCTCTTATGGCGATGGACGCTGTCGCATGGGATCGACCTACGATGAAACGGACCTGAGCCCCGAGCCCACAGAAAAAGGAGCACAGGTATTGATGGCTTCTTTGCGGCACAGCATCGATGCTTCCTTTCAAATCGTCGAGCATAAGGCTGGGCTCCGACCAACCACGCCAGACACACGGCCGATTATCGGTAGCATCCCCGGTACGGAAAACCTCTACGTGCTCAACGGACTGAGCTCAAAGGGGGCTTCGACTGCTCCCCACATGTGCCAGGCACTGATTCGTCATGTTTTTCACGAGGAGCCACTCGATCCAGAGATGGATTGCCGGCGATTCATCACTGCAGTAGCCGACGGACAATGAGACTCACCGAAAAAGTACACAACTATCTGGAAGAGCATCTGCAACCCGGTGATCTGGCTATCGATGCCACCGCTGGAAATGGACACGATTGTTTGAAAATCGCTCAACTAATCGCACCCAACGGCCGACTCATTGCCGTTGACCGGCAATGCGCTGCCATAACGGCAAGCCGTCACCGGCTCTCGACTCATAAGCTACAGCACCTTTGCGAGTGGATCGAGGGCGATCACGGAGAAGCTCTGCAGGCGCTGGGTCAGCGCTATCCCGGACAAGCCAGCGCCATCGTCTTTAACCTCGGCTACCTGCCGGGAGGCGACAAATCCATCCAAACGGAGGTCGCGACCACGCAAACCGCCCTGAAGGCCTGTACCGCTCTACTCAAACCCAGCGGCATTTTGCTAGTCACTGCCTATCGTGGGCATCCTGGGGGCATGGCCGAAGCGGAAGCGGTTGCCCAGTGGATGCACGCATATACCGGTCTCGTTCAATGCCATGAGCCGGAAAAAAACGCTGAAAGCACACCCCCTATTCTCTGGGTGGCAAAGGCATTAGAACTCGATCCAAACGAATCCTCTGCAGCTCCAGATAATCGCCTTCCCCCTGGCGAGAAATAAGAAATCGAACCCGCAGAGCCTTTGACCCCTCCGGCGCTACAGCCGGGATACGCAATTGCCGCACACCATCCGATGTCCCCCGCGGTAGCTGCACCGGCAGCGTCCATTGAATCAATTCTCCGTCCCCATCGTACCAATCCAGATAGATTCGGCTGCGATTGTCCGGACTAATCTTATACATACAGTTAAAATCGAGCACAAAGCCGTCCCCCGCTTCCACCGGAACCTCGGTAAAAACCGAGCAAATGTCTGCTCCAGAAACGCGAATTCCGCGGTCAGCCATTGCCGCCTCGACCCGAAAATTCTCATATGGGCGAAAATCAAAATACCAGTCCGGCACCTCCGGAAGATCGGGACCAAGGAAAGAATATCGCTTTGTCTCTCCCGCCAAATGTCGAAGAAAAATATTGCTCAAGACGGGAACGCGCTTGCCCGAACGCCAACCCTTTGCCGCTAAAGCAGTCAGCTTGTAATCTTCAGGTGCTGAATCCAACCACATCAAAGCAAGCGGTGTCGGGTCCGATTGACCCATCCGCGAAAAAGAGTGCAGCCGCTTGTGATAGAATTTCTCTGTCAACTCACTCGCATAGGATTGGAAAGTGTTACGCAGATCATGAAACTCTTGCATCCCTGCCTCGATAGCGGATGTTTTCATCTCTAAACACGCTTGGAGTAGCTGAGTCCGCGCTTCGTGAAGTTTCGCATAAGCTGTCGTAAAGCGAAAGGCCTCTTCAACGATGTCAATACGACGCGCATATCGCGAACCCCGATCCACGCATTTGTTCGCTTCCTCAAGGCTTGTTGTCATGGCCCCGAGGACCTGCGGTGTCAGCAACTCAATGCCTGCCTCGTCCAAATAGAACTTAATCCAATCCGCTTTGCCCTCATGTGCATCACGGTGCGACTCGGCCAACTCGTAGAATCGACGCATCGGTACTTTGGCCGGACCAAAAAACTCCGAGTAGAACTCATCCAATAACTCGGCTGCATCTTCACTGGGATTCCAGAGCA
>DKOA01000006.1:0-1986 GCA_002469895.1 Opitutia bacterium UBA7374 | reverse complement strand
GAGAAAAACACATCCACCCCACATCGGTGGAGATGCTTGATACTCTCATCGATCCAGCGATTAAATTGGCGCGGATAGGGATAGGGCGCCCCGAAGTAGTAGTCCCAGGTAGCTACCCGTTCCGCCCCGGCGGCAGACCAACGCTCGATCAGCGCACGGTCCGCCTCCCGATAAGCAGGATCCTGCCATTGAGCGCGATCCGAGGTCAGCACCGGCATCACCCTTGGATGCAGGCGAATTGTCGGGGAGGCTTCCGTCCAGTAGTAAGCCAATGCCGTCAAATAACGAGGCTGACCCGAAGGGGTTTTCCAAGCACCAGCCTCGTCGAAAACTCGCTGCGCCACTTGGTTCATAAAGGAAAAGACCAGATCCGTGTAGTCCGGCCGCTGCCGGAAAAAGCGCAGCGGCTCAACCGCGAGCTGCGTCGCTTCAGATTCGTCAAAACGAACATTATCATTAATCGAAAGAGAGAAGCTCTGGCTTTCCGGATTTTCATCGAAGTGGTACAACGCCGCCTCTGCCGCGATCTCCACTGCACGCGGATGCGTAAAGTCCGGCTGCGGATCCGTGCCCCGGCTCCCCTCGGGTATCCGGCGGCGACCCCGAACTACCGCAAACAAATCCGGTTCCGATTCATAGAGATCTTTAGTAAAGATTTCTGCCAGATTGTGGTTAAATTCATAGCGTGCGGAGAGTCGATTTCTCCGCGCATATTCCGTGTTGCTCGGATACAATCGACGATGCACGAAAGCCGGGCGCTCCGACCAACGCCTGTCTGGAAAACGATTTGGAACTGTGCCGACAAATTCCCTGCCCAATTCTCCCGGCCAGTACCAGCGCACGCCAAACAAGTCCGAGCACAAACCGTAGACTGCATTACTTAGCCCTGCCTCCGATGAAGCACGAACAAGCAATCGCGAACGATCGGCGAAAATTCGATACCCTTCATCATCAAAATGCTTACCCCCTTCCAAGCGCTGCAAGATAATTGAGTTCTTGGAGTATTGATTACCGGACAACTCAAGCGTAACACCCCGCAGGTGTGCCACCTCAAGCAAGTCAGCCACTGCCTCCCGTAAGAGTCCGCTTGCATCTTCCGGCAAGACGAGATTACGCAGCTCTTTCACTGCTAAACGATGCGCACCCAACTCACGCTCGACACGCCAAGAAGGCGAGCGCGAGGCATCAACAGTCGACAGTAAGAAAAGACAAATGAATACTCCCAAACAACACCCACTGGGAAATCGAAAGAAATTGCTCAAACTGTTACCGCAGACAAACATACTCCGTAAAATTAAGAAATAGAGATCGAAACAACAAGATTGCCTGTAAACTAAATTAATGACACCATAAATGTACTAAATCGGATTCGATCATGCTATGAAAAAACTCATCCTCATTACAGGTAGCCTGCTCCTAGCTAGTGCCTTTGGATTACGCGCTTATTTCGCTCTCGTCCCTCCGCCGGAACCGACTTTGGAACAACCGCTCGCGACAATCTTTCCAACGGTGCTGACTGGCTGGAAAGTCGAAGATCATGAAATGGCGGAATCCCCTGAATCAAGTGCCCGGATTTCAGAATTCCTCAACTTTGATGACGCGCTCTTCCGTACCTATAAAAAAGGTGGCATCTACTTCGCACTTTATGTCGCCTACTGGAAGCCAGGTACCGCCTCTTACCGCTGGGCGGGTGCCCACACTCCCGACACCTGCTGGATTCTAAATGGCTGGGCCTGCACGGAACGCCAAAATGCAGTTCCCTTCTCCAGTAAAAACGCCGAATTCCAACCTGCAGAATTCGGCGTTTATGAAAAACATGGGGTCGCCCAAAAAGTCTATTTCTGGCATCTAGTCGGCGGACAAGCGATGACCTATGAACAAAAAGGCATGCCGAATATATTCGGTGCCTTAGTCGATATTCAAAAACACGGACTCAACCTAAGACAAGAGCAGTTTTTTATACGCCTCTCCAGCAACTGCGATCTC
>DKOA01000030.1 GCA_002469895.1 Opitutia bacterium UBA7374 | reverse complement strand
GCCCCGGATAATTCCTGGCAATTTCTTCAGGGCATCGAGACCCTGCCTCTACGGATGGAGCGCCACTGTGAAAATGCTCTCGCTGTCGCCGCCCACCTCAAAGCGCACGACGCCGTTGAGTGGGTCCGCTTCCCCGGACTGGAGAGCGACCCGATGTACGCCCTCAATCAGAAATACCTGCACGGCAAAGGCGGCTCCATGGTCGTCTTCGGGATCCAGGGCGGAGCCGAAGCCGGTCCCCGCTTTATCGACAATTTGAAGCTCCTTTCCCATCTCGCCAATGTCGGTGATGCCCGCAGTCTGGCCATTCATCCGGCCACCACGACGCACTCTCAGCTCTCTCCGGAGCAGCAGATCGCCGGCGGCATTGCCCCGGAAATGGTCCGTCTCTCCATCGGGATTGAGCACATCGACGATATCCTCGCCGATATCGATCAGGCCCTCGCCGCAGCCACCGCTTAGGCAGGCTTCGGCTGGGCCCAGCCCCGGCTCTCGAAAAATGCCCGGTCGCGCTGACCGGGCATCCCGTTGGCGTGTGTCCCGCGTACATCGGCCAGCCCGGTGGGTTACCGTTGCCTGCCGAGAGACGCCTGCCAGTGACGCACCGCGAGCACAGCAAGGAGAGAGAGACTGCCGCTAAGGACCGCCGCGGTGGCCGGTTCCGGCACGATGGCCTGCCCCTGAATGACCAAGTCGTTGCCCGAAAGGTTGCGGAAGTAAGTCGCCCCCGTGCTCCCGGAACTGTTCCAGCCATAGAGCCGAAAAGTGATCGAGGCGATGTTTTGGAATTCTGTTGAGGATAGATCAATCGGCCCACCGAATCCGGAGTTATCAGTGTCCAGTCCGCCGGTAACACCTGCCACGGGATTGCGAGTTACGATGGTCGCAGTCTCCGTGAATCCTCCAATGCTCGATAGAAGGGCCACATTATCTGCCCCGGTTGGGCCGGACTGACCATTAAATTCGAGCGAGCTTAGGTTCAGTAAAGTACCGTTTGCAGCGTTCAGGGTCAGTTCGATATAGTGCCCATTCGCGATGGCTCCGGCTAAGCTGGTTTGGCTATCCGCCGTGGCAATTTTAAAGCCGTATTGTCCCGTTGCGGTTGCTGGACGAACACCTGGGCCGAGGGTCAGGGTGGCCTCGCTGATTTCTGTTTCTGTGGTTCCTGCAGCGAGCGTGTACTGGTTATTGGGATCGAGATTGTCGAGGTCGGTCCCATTAAAGTCCCAGCTCGCCAGTGGTTGTCCGTCTAGCGTGTTACTTGCGATCAAGAGCACCGATAAGAGGATACACAGAGTGTGCTTATTTTTGTTTTTCATATTTGCTTACGTGTTTTTGTTTTCTAACCGGACCGGATGCCCGGTTTCCTTCATTGGCCGATTGAATTGGGTTCGAGCCATTGAAAGTTTTGCACAATGTAGCGACGTCCGAAGCCATCGGATGCCAATTCGGGAATTCGTTGGACTCGGGCCTGACAAAGTGCGCTGGCGATTCCTTTGTAGTGGGGATCTTTTGCACGGGCATAGGCTCGGATTGTAAAAGTATCTGATCGAACAAAAGCCAGTGGGCCGAGGGTGTTCATCAAGGTAGCTTGGGTAATGCTCGCTGCTCCGTGCCGAGGTATGTGGTCGTAGCCATTGGTGCGCAGGTTGAGCGAGGGAGTTGCGTCAATAGCCTGCTGTAAAATCCCCGCGTTCAGGTATTCGGAGAGACTGAAGGGAGGACGCTCGTTTTCCTGTACAAATTTCTGTAGAGCCTGGATCACCGCATCTGCCAAGTCTTTGACTTCAACCATCGTCAGTTCGCGGATACTTTGCCGGAGCGCCGGGTGTTGGCGATCGCTGCTCAATGAGAATTGATCGATGTTGAATCGATCGGAATAGTTCTCCGTCAAATTGCGGAGCGCCAGATGATAGCCATCACCCGATGCTGATTCAGACTGATTGAACAATGTGGTCTGAGGGAAATTGGCCACCGCGTGTCGAACCGGTACAGTCAATTTCTGCCAATCCGGTTTCCCGTTGGGTTCTTCAAATTTAATCTGCAGTGTGCCTATCGGGAAAAATCGTCCTGAAAGGACTTTTTCCCATGCCCGGGGCACAGCTGAATTAAGATTGAATCCGTTGGCAAGCAGGAGCTTTTCCGAGGTATCGATGCTCTCGAGATGTGAGATATTTTTAAACGATCGAATGCGCGCGTTGGCCAGCGGTCGGGCATCATTCCATTCGGTTTCCTCATCGGCCGGCAGGGTAGAGAAAAAGTAGCGGTCGTAGAGCCGATTTAATAAGCCACCGTGGGGGTTGCCAATGGCGTTTGCCGGATAGTCGCGATAAGAGAGCGTGCGAAAGATCCCCAGATCAATGACTTCGCCGATGGGAAAATCGAAGGCTCGGGCCACACGGTCCTTCCGACCCCCGATGCTGCTTGATTCATTGTGGTGAAAGACGTCACCCGAAGAGAAAGCGGTATCTGCCTTGTAGTGAGATGGTTGATCATTCCTTCCATCGACTGTAAATTCGTAAGGCAAGGGTGGTTCACAAGACCAGAGATTCTTCGGATCGTGCGTTTGCAGGTCGACTTCAAGAAGGGTCTTTCTTGGGTCGTAGTGGGAAAGAAGACGGCTGAAATGCTCGCTCCCATCTTCCGTGTTTTGCCGATCAAGCAGGCACAGTCGAAAAGCAAAAGCGTTTCGGTTGTTCCTAAAAAGAGAGGGTCTTAATTTTCCTTTATAGAGGAGCCGTCCGGGTTCGTTATTTCGAGCTGCCGTATATTCTCTGATAAAGTCGTGATAGCCTTGAATTGCGGCTTTGAAAAAAGACTTTTCTGTTCCGCTTGAGTCGATGCCATAGAGCTCGATCTCTAGTGGCCTATTGTTAGTGAAAAGAAATGTACCGGTCAGTGCATCTTGTTCATTGATGGAGAGCTGATCGACTGGGTAAGTCCGCACATTCCGCGCGGTTGCTGCGGGAAGACTCTTTCGGTAGACCATGCCCGGACGCAGCCGCTTCCGGTAACGTTGAATCCCGGAATCACGGCTCCAGACTAGGTTAATCTCGGGTAAATTACCCGATGATAGAACTGCCCCGTCAGTACTCTTGGCCAACTGGTAGTTTGGTAAATGCCGGATGACGAAACGCATATCAGAGTAGCCGGGCTGTTCGCCTGCCAGTTTTTCTCCGAGGAGGAAGGGAACCGTGTAGGGATTCCATAACTCAATGGTCAGTTGATGTGCCAGACGCAGCTCATGGTTTGGTCCACTCTGCATCTTTTTAAGTCCGCTTAGTGGACTTGCTGTGAGGGCCAGAACCAATTCGAGTTCTGTCACTATCGGGGCGAGCGAGAAGTTTTGAAACTGCTTGGCAGCCTCTTCTGCCGTATCAGCGGATAGTAGCATCCTTTGGTTCGACCTAGTTTGTGTCGTCGCAGAGGGATTCGACCGGT
Source organism: Opitutia bacterium UBA7374 (assembly GCA_002469895.1). Lineage (GTDB taxonomy): Bacteria > Verrucomicrobiota > Verrucomicrobiia > Opitutales > Coraliomargaritaceae > UBA7374. Next base: position 5,249 of record DKOA01000030.1, on the reverse strand, counting down.
GTTGGATTATACGTGCGGTATCCGCCCGAAGAAGATCATCGGGGTCCTCATAGATCGTACGCAGAGTGTCGTCCGACAATTCGTCGAGCGGCAGGGTCTTGCAAAAGCTCAGGTCCTTCTTCAACCCGCCGTCCAGCGGATTGGAAAAAACAAAGCGGTTCTGCAAGCAGACCGAGTTGTGGAACTCTGACAGGACACGGGCTTTTTCTTCTTCAGATAAGCGCTCTGCCAGGATGCCGAGTTGATCAATTGATTCTGCGGACTGTATCTTTAGCGCGAAGGAACGCTCTGAAGGTCCGTAGAGGAGGGGGAAAGCAAAGCCCGGAGCCTGCCGGAAACGGGCTGCATGCAGGGTATTTGCATTATAGTCCAGATAGCCGCTCCCTTTTGAATCGCTCTTTTCTTCGAGCATGCCTGCCATCGGTCGGAGTGCCGCCTTGGTCCCCTCATCCAATACAAACCAGGCAAATTGTAGCTCACACTCGCCGGGTAGAACAACTAAAGGTACTTCTATCGGCAAGACGTCTGCACGCCCCGTCCAATCTCCATCTCCATGGTGGTCATACCCGTCTAGCATTTTAATTAGCGGTCGGACCGATGTCCGTGGATCGGGTTGATTGCCGGAGACCAACCATTGAGGGGCCGCCAGCGGGTCGATCGTATTCCAGACCCCGGTCCAGCCCTTTGCTCCGGCTATGACCTGGTTCCCCAGTATTTCAGCGCTGGAAGTGATCCGTTGATCCGGTCCGGTTAGTCGCTGTACCTCGCCTATGGCTATATAGAGAGAAAGCCTGGCTGCCTCACGAACTTGGAGATCTCTTCGTACTGTTTCTGCCCGTTTGACTTCTACAGAAAGAAAAGTGTGAAAACTCAGTATAAGTGCCATTTGCAGGCCTGCCAGTAAGACAGAAAGGATCAGTGTGCAGCCTGCGTTTTTTTTCTCTTCAAGCACAGGTCGATTCTGGATCATATAATAACTATTTAAAAAAACGTTAGTTATACAACCTAACTGATGCTGGGGGGTATCTGGCAAGTAAAAAATAACGTTATTTAAATAAGTGTTTTTTGTGGTCCTATCTATTTCCCTTTGAAAACGGAAGTAAGTCGCTCCCGTGCTCCCGGAACGGTTCCAGACATAGAGCCGAAAAGTGATCGAGGCGCTATTTTGCAATTCGGAAGGGTAGATTATAAGGCTTATATGTAAGTGAGTTAAACTATCTACTTGCCAAGTTTGTCTTGGATTGGGTACTTTGTGCCAACAATGCCCATCCACAACCCAATCCTGCCACTGGCAGGGTGGGGTCTGTTGGTACTCGGCGCTACCTCCTATCCCAACAACTCCGCCGCAGAGACCAAGCCCGCGCTGCAGATCGAACACGATGCCGTCAATGATGAGGTAAACCTGTCCTTTGAAGCCAGTCAGACGGATCGATACTATCTCCTGGAGGGCCGTTCCTCTCTGGATGATCTTACCGGGACCGACTGGCGAGCCGGCTATGGAGTTAAGGGCGACGGCACCCCGAGGAAGACCCCCATGCCGATGCCGACGGATACCGGCTTCTACCGGCTCCTCCGGGTCGATCAGGACAGCCCACGACTACAAATCGATTATGACGGGGACAGGGTGACGGCTCTGGAGGAACTGAACCGGGGCCTCGATGCCTTTGAGCAATCCCCCGACGACCGCGACGGGGATTTTATCCCTAGCGATTTTGAAGTCATTTACGGGCTGGATCCTCAGGATCCCTCGGATGCCCTCATAGACGACGATAGGGATGGCATAAATAACGTAAATGAATATAGGTTGGGAGACGACCCGCATACGGAGGAGGCAGATCGCTTTACCCTATCGGTGTATGTGGAGCAAAAAGTCCTGCATCATGGCTGCGAAACATATATCCAAGAATCTAGCCCACTCTATTCCTACAGGCACCAAACCGGACAGGCCCGCACATCGGGCCACTTGTTCTACAACTTGTTATCTGACTGTGGAAGTCAGCGCGATCGCAATGAATGGAAAATCGACACAAAGGGCTGGGAATGGCGTACTTTTAATTGTTCTCTCACTGAAGAGTATCTTCGCGGTGTTAATTTTGAAGTCGTAAAAGAGAGCGGTTTTTACCAGATCCTTAACTGCGTTGGCTCGCCCATGACTTTCCTTATCGAGCATGACGAACATCTATTGGTAGATATGGGACGCCAGAGCTGGACACAACCGACAGAGAACACCGAAACAATCTACGAAGTCGCCCACTGGGACGGTCGGCAATTAACCATCGACGGCGCACCGATCGCCTTGCCCACCGGTCGGCGAGGCTGCAAGTACACATATGGCCACGTGGAGCTGCCTTACTGGGTGGATCTGGATATTCTGCATCCCGCCAGTGGCCGACTAAAGGAAGAACTGGAGGACAAGGATTACGACTCATCGGGCGGCTATGTTGCCCTGAAGCGTGAAATCGACGGTGAGGACGTCGCCCCCGTCACTCAATTACAGCTTAGGAGATGCTCGCACTATGAGATGGAACACTACCGCCTGAAGTTCGACTCCGGTGGTCGCTACCGGATCTATAAGGACGCCGACCGGACAGAGGCGGTGGTTTCCGAACAGACCGAGTTCACCAGCGAAACCGAAACCACCGTCTACCTACAGGGACTCTCGGTCAGCGATTCTCTCGGCGGCGAAAAAGTCACCCTGCAAGCCGGCCTCAGCGGCAACTGGTATGCTACTGATTCAGTGAATTTTACGGTGTATAAGGTGGACTTAATCTCTCCTGCGGGAAACAAAGACAACGATCCAGTATCAAAACCGATTGATGGAGGCAATGGAACGGGGAGCGTTCCAAATGGAGCCAATGAATTTACATTTTCCACCGCAGCAGATGGAGTTCTGACAATACAGTTTAAGGCTGAAGTTGGCGGCGGCAGCACGGTTCTGAATGCGATCAAAGATAAAGTCACCTTCACCATTGAAGATGTGGGACAAGCGCCAACTTGGGATGCAGCTAACCTGGGAGGAAAGGCTTCGGTATCAGGTAATTATCTCGTAGCCACTGCAACTTTTACGGGACTGCCTGCAAACAACAGTGACTTTGGCAAAAAAAAGGTTCAGGTTCTGTTCGACGGGAATATTGTCGAGGAATCCGAGATCGAGGTATTCTTTTCTCGTGGTGCTTCAAATCACCCTGACAAGGGTTCTGGAGTAACTCCAAACTGGTTTTATTACTGGAGTCAGCTACCTGAAGCTCAAGGCCACAATCTAAAATATGGCGGTGCTCATGCTTATTTATATGGTAAAGTGACTGCCTTGTTTGACTGGTCTTATTTAGACTCAAAGGATAAGACAGAGATCGTCATGTACGATAATGTTGTGTCTAGTGGCCGCTCCTATGGTGTTGGAATCCTGCTAAGTGGCGTTGATAACTTTATTGGTACCGTCATCCATGAGGCCGAGCATGTTGATCAAATCGCGCGAGCGGACGCGCTGTTATCCTCTGGAGATTCTTTTCAGTATGGCTGGTCTTGGAATCAACCAATCCACAACCATTGGTCTGAGGGATCCGACGGAGAGTGGGGCGTTTCAGGGGTAGATGATGACAACGATTCAATTATAGATAACGCAAAAGCAATGCCTCGGTTCGAGCCAGGCAATGGCGATGATATAAATCTAGACCACCCCTCATACCCTCAGTGGCCGAATGCTTGGCCTCTGCCATCTCCAAATAGCGGACCCCATCCAATTGAAAGCGAAGCTATCAATGCAACAGATAATAATTATTCTGAGCATAAAAACGCTAGAAACGACTGGGCCGATTCTGGAAAAAATCACAAAACGAAAGACAAATGGAATGACTAGAGAAATACATATAATACTGCTATTGTGCTGTGCGTTTATGCCCTCAATCGCATTTAGTAGCATCGGCGTGCCTTCTATTGAGGATCATATTGCACAATCTAACGATATTTTAGTTGGGACATTTGAAGTCGATAAATTTGACAACATCTATTTCCTCGTAAGTAAAACACTTAAAGGAGACGTTGTAGTTTCCTCTAAAGCGTTGATAAATAGCGAGTCAAAGTTGGCTTGGAGCTTCCTTCCAGGCGGAAAAATCGTTAAGCCAAGCAAGAGCGAATTTATAAGTCAGATAGAAAGACGAGAATGGTTTGGTTCTACCGTAATATTACTTGGAAGCTTTCAGGATGGTTTATGGATTAGTCAGTATTATGACTGGTCAGTTTGGCCATACGAAGAAATTGACTTTAAAGGACTGCCTATTGAAGATATCGTCAGTTTGACCGTAGAAAAATTGAAGCAACGATAACTTAGTTAAAGCGCTTCTCCGACCAACGGAACGGAAAATGAGGTCATGTCATTACCTTTGTGGTTAATTAGAAGTGCCCATATTGAGTTGCTTGGTCATTTAGAACCCCATGAATGGATAGAAATGGAAATGTTTTCGGAATTCCTAAGGATACTATTTATGATAATCAGTAGGCGTTTATGGGTATGTTTTACTATCGCAAGACAGAAAACTAAGACTCGGAAAATCTTATCGTATTGGACAATACAAGTAACCAAAACGGATCGGGGCTTTTACAACCATCCAGTCAATGCAGATACGTATTATAATAGCAATCTCACTAATCTATTCTGGAATACTATACGGGCAGTATTTTCTTAAAGAATACAAAGACATCCGTCTAGGGATGTCACGAGAGGAACTGCAGGGTACTAGGCCAAATGCGGAGCCTTTTGGTTTTGAGGAAGAAACTTCTGATTTACTAGTAGAAAAAGTTTCAGTCGATGAGATTAAAGGAACAGTAATGTATGGATTTGATGAAGACACTTTAGTTTCCTTTATGATGGGATCAGAGTCTGAAAATCTTGAAGATGCAACCGATCTACTGAAAGGAATCTTCAGTAATTACAGTGGATATGAAATCTTATCTGTTAAACCTATGGGTGATGGAATTATTAAGTTTAACACAAATAAAACATACGATTCATTTTTATCCATCGCCCTACCTAAGGACAAAAGTAACCAGAACAAATCTGTCATTAGCTATCAAGTAGTGGACGATGAGTTCTCAAAAAGAATAAACCTAGAAGAAGCATTTAAGAGCAATGGATACGACAAAGCCGCCTTTGAATCGTTCAAGGCACGAGTAGCGGCCTTTGCCGAAGAGACCCTTTCTGATAGAGAAGACAACGATGCGGATGCCGCGCTCCGCAGGCTCCGACCTTGGCT
>DKOA01000072.1:20830-29561 GCA_002469895.1 Opitutia bacterium UBA7374 | reverse complement strand
CGCTCACCCTGCCGCATCCTCTGGTCTGCCAGAATCCCGAGAACGCCACCCGAGCGTAAAAAATCCACCGGCTTATGAAATCCGTCTCGTCGACTGAATAGTCGAGTACCTCGTGCCTCTCGGCGGCATTTATACCAATCATCCAGATAGTCGTTATTCAAGGGTCGGTAAAGGGCGGCAAAAGGAGCACTCAGGCCGTGTTCCCGAGAAATCACCGGTAACTGCGCCAGGGCTTCCCAGGGCCCCATGTGGGCCAGCAAGACAATGACACCCTTTTCCGCCTCAAGGGCAGAGATTAGGTGCTCGACCCCCTCCACTTCAATATGCCGATCAATCCCCTCCGGACTCAACCGGTTAAAAGCAAATCCGCCCAAGAGGTTAGCCCCGGTTTGTCTAAAAACCTGCCAAACGGCTTTATCGAGGTCTGCAGGCAGCGAAACCGGCCTTTCATTAGCTTCTCCCCAGCGACGAACGACTTCTAAGTTTTTACGAACTGCCAGACGCCGTTTTGGGAAAAAGACCCAAGCCAATGCCCCGGAAAAACGCCCCAAACGGACGGAAAGTGCCATGGGCAACCGCTCAAATAAGCAAATAACCAACCGAGCCAATTGATAGAGAATCCACTTTGAAGGACCTAGGAAGCGATGTCTTGGCAGTGTTAGAGACTTAGTCATCAGATAAAATAGAAAGGATATGGCGCGCACAACGATCGGCTTCGTCAAACAGTGCCGGTTGTGCAGAAAGCGAACCTAGGTCCGGAACGGGCTGAGCAAACGGCGTCACCCGTTGTGACTCGATTAGAGACAACACACCAAGGGCCACCCGTGATCCGTTCCCCTCCTTTGGGACTTTTAATAACCCCACTCGTGCACCCGCAGTCAGGGCTTCGTATACCATCGATACGCTATCCTCAGAAACCCAGACCAAGCCACACTCCTGTAAACGAGCCGCCACCCAACCGGGCTCTGTTTGGGCAAATGGGACGACTTCTAGATTCCGCTCCTCCAGCCCAAGTAGTCCCGCTTCGGTGGCCTCTGGTGTTCGGCGCGAAGTCGTCAAAATCCAGTGCACCGACGGATCTGCCCGAACGACCCCTCGTAATTGAGCCAATAAATCTTCTCGGTTCCAGCGATAATGCGCAGACGGCCCACCAAGCAAAATCAATCCACGCTTTATCGATGCATCCGGGGACGCATGAATCGTATTCAACACTCCCTGTGTAGGGAATATGTTTCCTGCACCGGCAAGACGATCATGTTCCGGTATCAGACAGAGATCAAACCAACAGGTCGGCAAGCTCGGTTTCATTAAGACAACCGCCCGACCGCCACGCCCCCGCCGTGCCGCCAGTAAAGTCATATGAGTTCGGTGCCCTGCCCCGATAAGCAAGTCCGGGTCGGGCAACTTGCTGCCCTCGGCGAAGGATCCGGACAAGAAACGAAACAGAGCATCCCGGCCCCCCAAGGCGGGCAGATCATGACAATCCACACTGCACAAACGCCCCAGCGCCGCAACCAGACCGGCTGACTGCGCCTCATGGCCCGCCTTCTCGTCGAGTATACGCCACACGACAAGACCATCCGGCCTGCTCGACTTATTTGCTTTATCCATACTTATACGTAAGAACTAAGCATTGAACGCACAAAAGATATCTGCAAGTTTTACCTAAAGCATGCCTGAACAGTCACACGTCCCGCTACTCGACCTGAAGCCACAGTACCAAGCGCTGAAGCCAGAACTAGACGCTGCCCTCGCCGGTGTGGTCGAGTCTCAGTATTTTATCCTCGGGCCCGAAGTAGAATCCTTTGAGCGCAACATCGCCAACTACTGCGGGGTGGAACACGCGATCGGAGTCTCCTCCGGCACCGACGCCCTAATTGTCGCGATGATGGCCATGGGCGTCGGCGAAGGCGACGAGGTCATCACCTCGCCCTATACATTTTTTGGCACAATCGGTTCCATTGTTCGCCTCGGCGCGAAACCGGTCTTCGTCGATATTGAGCCGGGCAGCTTTAATATCGATGTCTCAAAAATTGAGGCCGCCCTGACCGATCGTACCCGCGTCATTGCTCCGGTGCACCTCTTTGGGCAAATGGCGGAGATGGAACCTATGCGCTCGATTGCCCGTGAACACGACCTGCTGATCATTGAAGACGCCGCCCAAGCTATCGGAGCTAAGCGCCACGGAAAGACCGCCTGCTCAATCGGGCACATGGGTTGCCTATCCTTCTTCCCAACAAAAAACCTCGGTGGTTTTGGAGATGGCGGTATGATTGTCACGAACGATGCAGATTATGCATCCATAGCCCGCCAATTACGTAATCACGGCATGGAGCCAAAGTACTTTCACAGCCGTGTCGGCGGCAACTTCCGCCTCGACGCACTGCAAGCGACTGTGCTCAACGTCAAACTACCGCACTTGAATCACTGGCATGCACAACGCCGTGAAAATGCCGACCTCTACCGTCGTCTCTTTACCCAGGCCGGTCTGGTGCGCCCCATCGAAGACCTCCTTTCCGGTGATCTCTCCGGCGGCTATGTCTTGCCTGCCGAACTGCCCGGTAACCATCATATCTACAACCAGTTTGTCATCTATGCGGAGCAGCGAGATGCCCTCATGGCCCACCTCAAAGAAAATCAGGTGGGCTGCGAAATTTACTACCCGCTTTCACTGCACCAGCAGGAGTGCTTTCGTATGCTCGGCTATGCCCAAGGTGACTTCCCCCACTCAGAACGAGCCGCCTCAATGAGCCTTGCCTTGCCCATCTACCCTGACCTCAGCCCGGAAAAAATCACCCGGGTGGTCGAAGTCATTGCCTCCTTTACCCATTGATAAAATGAAAACGCCAAACAAAACTAACTACGTTACACTCCTCCTCACCCTGATCGTATCCCTGCTCTGCGTCGGATGTGCCACTACACGCTCAGAAAATGGGGTCTCCATTCAACAGGAGCGCGACTGGAACCCGATGAATTACATCCCATTCTTTTAGGCACCTCCGGCAATTACGTATCCGAAAGGAACTGCTGGGTGGGGGTATCCTTGCCATAAATGAAATCAAGACCCCGCCCCTCATAAACAATCTGGCCTCCGCCCTTACCCCCTTCCGGGCCCAGTTCGATCACCCAGTCTGCCATGCGGATGACATCAGTGTCATGTTCAATGACGACCACTGTGTTACCCGCATCACGCAACTGGAAGAGCAGATCCATCAGACGCTGCACATCCAACCAGTGTAGACCCGTCGTTGGTTCATCGAGAATGTAGAGCGTCTCCCCCTGCTGACGCTTGCTTAACTCCAGCGCCAACTTGATTCGCTGAGCCTCCCCACCGGAAAGAGTGGTCGCCGGCTGACCTAACTTGATGTAGCCCAGCCCCACATCGGATAGCGTCTTTAACTTTTCAAAAATCCTCGGTTGTTTGTTAAAGATCTCCAGAGCTTGCTCCACGCTCATCGCCAAAATATCGGCAATACTGTAGCCCTTAAAACGCACGTCGAGAGTCTCACGGTTGTAGCGATTACCCAGACAACTCGGACACTCGCTGTATACATCGGCCATAAACTGCATATCCATGCGGATCATTCCGTCCCCCTTACACCGTTCACAGCGCCCACCACTGACATTGAAACTGAAACGGCTGCTCTTGTAGCCACGTATTTTCGCTAACGAACATTTCGAAAATAGATCGCGCAACAAATCAAAGAGCTTGGTGTAGGTTGCCGGATTCGAGCGTGGACTCCGACCAATCGGTTCCTGATCAACTTGGACAACGCTTCGAAAGTGCTCGAGCCCCTCCAGCTTACCATGTTTTCCGGGTATCACTTTTGTACGATTTAAGCGAAAGGCAGCGGCCCGGGCGAGGACCCCGTTGACCAGTGTACTTTTACCCGAACCCGAAAGACCGCAAACCACGCTTAACAAACCGACGGGAAAGCGCGCATCAACCGCCTTCAGATTATTTTCACTGGCCTGACGGACAACCAGCCAATGACCCGCCGGATCCAGCGAATCCACATCCTTCTGTACCCTCTGCTGACCCGAAAGAAACGGACCACAACGGCTTGTATTCGATGAATGCGCAGCTTTCGGACTGCCCTGAAAGATAAGCTGCCCACCCTCACTACCCGCACCCGGCCCCAATTCGATCAACTGATCCGCCGCCCGCATGGTATCACCGTCGTGCTCCACTATAATTAAAGAATTTCCCCGCTCTTGCAGCCCCCGCAACGTGCGAATCAAACGAAGGTTGTCCAACGGATGCAGACCAATGCTTGGCTCGTCCAATAAATAGACCACCCCGACTAACGACATCCCTAACTGCGTAGCCAAACGTACCCGTTGTGCCTCCCCCCCGCTTAAGGTATTATATCGGCGATTCAGCGTCAGATAGTTTAAACCCACTTCATTCAAAAACGACAAGCGCGACAACAGTCCACGTACCGCGTCACTTGCGGGTGCAAACCGGCTGTCCTTTTCCAGAGTACGAACGAAAGCAACCGCCTCGTCCAGAGACATCCCTAAGAAGTCCGTTACCGGCAACCCATCAATCAAAACATGTAAGCTCTCCGGCTTCAATCGTTTGCCCTCACAATCCGGACAGGAACGACTCGACTGATAGGCCATTAAGCGCGCGCGCAAACCATCACTCGAGGTAGCTCGACGCGTCTTCTCCAGGTCTGCCAGCACACCGTCAAAAGGGAGCAATTCCGGCTTACTGTTTCCCCCTTTTAATTTAAAGGAAAACAATCGCTCACCCGTACCGTGAACAATTTGATGGCGCACCGCTGCCTCGAGAGACTCCCAGGGCAGATCCGGATCAAAGGGCAACTGAGTGGCTAACTGCTTGAGTACCGCATTTCGTTGAATGATCATTTGCTTTGAACCCAGGCGCCAGGGCTTGAGCGCACCGTTCTTCACCGATTTAGATGGATCCGGCACGAGCAACTCCGGTTCAAACTGTTGTGTCTCCCCCAGTCCACCGCAAGTAACGCAGGCACCCTCCACATGATTCCAGGAAAAATGCCGTGGGCCCACCGCCTCGTAGACTTCTCCACACTCCACACATGCCAGACGATTCCCCAGCGGCAACTCGTACGCCGCCTCTGCTCCCGGTGCCTCGATTAATAAGAGCGCTCGTTCCCCGCCCTCACTAAAAGCCAACTCCAGCGAGTCGGCCAAACGACTGCGCTGGTCCTCCCGCAAGACAATCCGATCGATCACGATATCGGCCTCTATCTGCTTCGCCTTGGAATCAATCAAATCCCGCTCCTCCAATCGACGAATCTCTCCGTTCAAACGCACGCGCTGAAACCCGCGCTGTTGCAGTCGCGGCAATTCCTCCCGTAAGATTGCCGGCTTGGTCGTCTGCCAGGGAGCCAGCACGATGATACGACTTCCTTCCGGCTCCGCATAGACGCGGGTCAGACAATCATCCAAAGACCGACGCTCGACCACACCGCCGTCTTTCGGGCAAAACGCTTGCCCACAAGCTGCCCAAAGAACACGGGCATAATCGGCAATTTCTGATACCGTAGCCACGGTACTCCGCGGATTACTCCCGCCACCCGTCCGCTGCTCCACCGCAATTACCGGAGAAAGCCCCTCAATGTAGTCCACATCCGGGCGGGGCATTTGTTCCAATAACTGACGAGCCTTGGTCGACAGACTGTCGATGTACTTGCGATAACCCTCCGCATAAATCGTATCAAATGCCAGTGACGACTTGCCCGACCCACTGACACCCGTGATTACCACAAACTGACCCCGGGGAATTTCCAGACTCAAACCCCTAAGATTGTGCTCACGTGCCCCCTTTATTGAGATGCACGCACCCGGCGATTTTTTGTCTGGATTCTGTTGACGATTCATGCCGGCGATAAATGGAAACATATCAGTAAATTAAACCCAACAAGAATGTCGATTAACATTGCCAGAAACTCCGATCAGCAGTAAAAATAAATTCACGAGTTCGATCAATATTCGCCCAATTCTCTACATTAAATCCGGATGTCCCTGGTGTCGCGATGCGCTTACCTATTTCAACCGAAATGGCGTCGATCTCGATGTGCGAGATGTCAACACCAACCCGCAAGACATGGACGCTATGGTCTCACTCAGCGGACAAACCAAGGCACCTACTTTTGTTTTTAAAGACTTTGTCGTGGCCGACTTCTCTGTCGATGAATTCATCAACGAGCTGGACGACTTTCCCCACATACGGCATGACTTGGCCATCGTCGAGGAATAGAAACCAACAGCCCGATTCCTAAGCACCGGATTTAAAAAGCGCTTTATCCTCGGTCAGTTGCTCCATCTTTTCCCGCAGGGCATGACAAATCGCATCTGCATGACCCACGTTTTGAGCGATGCAGTTGACAATTGCACTGCCCACCACAACCCCATCCGCAGAAGCCCCAACCAGCCGCACATGTTCGCTGCTGGAAATACCAAAACCAACCACAACCGGGCAATCTGTATACGCTTTGATTGTGGCCACCTGGCCGGATATACCTGTCGACATACTGGACTGCTCGCCGGTCACCCCCTCCCGGGAAACATAATACACGAAACCGGTCGTGGCATCGCAAATTGTCTTTAATCGACTCTCCGGCGTAGTCGGCGCCACGATAAAGACTGTCTCCAGCCCTGCATTGCGACAAGCATCCAGATGCTCACCGGCTTGCTCCGGAGGTAGATCTAAAGTCAATATTCCATCAACACCCGCTGCTTTGGCATCGGCCGCGTAAGCGGCACTGCCCCGAGCAAAAACCAGATTGTAGTAGGTGTAAAAGACAATGGGGATATCCGTCAGAGCACGCACAGCGCGTACCAGTTCCAGAACGCGCGCCCCGGTCATTCCACTCTCCAAAGCCCGTTGAGCAGCCAGTTGATTAGTCAACCCGTCAGCCAGCGGATCTGAAAAGGGCACACCTATTTCCAGAAGATCCACACCCGAATCAATCAGCGCACGGCAGGCGGAGAGCGAAGTATCGAAATCAGGATCCCCCGCGCAGATGTAGGCAATAAAGGCAGCCCGGTTTTGCGACTTGGCGCGATCAAAGGCAGTTTGGATACGAGACATAAGGAGCAGTTAGGCAACGGAACGATGCAGACAGAAGCAAAAAATAAACTCAACGGGTACGCACAAGTACCTTTTCCATCAGCGGAAGCATTTCACCCCGTCGAAAAAGTGTAACCTGTCCTGTACTCGCCGAAACAACCACACAGAGACAATCGACGGCTTGTGTAATCGAAGCTGCCGCGGCATGACGACTGCCTAGACCGCTGGGCAGAGAATGCGCATATTCCGGAGCATGGATCAACGAACCCGCCGAGACAAGTACACCGTCTCCCCGTATAATAAAGGCACCATCAATAGAGGACAATTCCTTCACCGTTTCGTCCATGAAAGGGTTGAGTATGTTGCGATCTTCTTCCTTGTAGCCAAAAAATGGATTTAATATTAACGGCTTCGTGTAGGCAGAAATTTTCTCGGAATTACCGAGCACGAAGAGACACCCTACCGGATGGCCCTCCCGCCCTTCGACCGCCAGCTCGGTCGCAATGGCCAGAATACGCTCCACTACCTCGGCCTTTACCGTAGTCGGTAACATCTCGGATTTGTGAAAAAGCATCGTACTAAACTCACGCTCCACATCGACCACCGTGATGCTGTCAAACTGGTTACTCTGCGGAATACCGCCAACACAGCAAAGTCGGTCACTACTGTTAAAGACACCACGAGTCAGCCCGATCAAAACAGCACTGCGCAATTGTGAAAAACGGTGACTGCTGAAAGAACGGATGGGTAAAACCGCGTCGATCTCCTTTCGTTCCAACGCCGCCTCCGATGTCCCGTGTGCAATCAGTACGGTCTTGAAACCCCGAAAAACCGTGCCCAACTCAACACCACCCCCAAAAGTATCCCCAAAAACCAATACCGATGTGCAGTTGGCTCCCTGCGCGATTTTTGCCGCCTCCTTCAGGATCAGGTTGTTAAAACGATTATGCCTCCGCGAAGGCGTGGCCCCCTCACCGGCAAAGACCGCTTTTAGCTCACGTCGAAAATCCGTCAGCACAGGAGTACTCTCCAGCCGCTGCATGTAGGATGTATCCTGAAATACCCGTGCCAGTGAAGCTAGACTGTAGAGATAACTTCGCGCGTTCCTTGCCGCCAATAAGAGAAAAACATAACGTATCTGCCGATATTCCTTCTGGCCGTCATAACGCAGCCCATCCGGACAACGCCCCACCGCTATCATATAATTACGCTTCATCGAAACGCGCGCGTGGGGCAGGCAGACCCCGTTGCCCAAATAGGTAGTCATCTGCTTTTCCCGGTCCAATAATTCATTAAGCAACTTGGTCCGGTTAATCCCCGTAATCGCCGTCAGATCGCAGACATCCAGCAACTCGCCCAAAGCACCCTTGAAATCGGTGCTCTGCAAATCAATCACACGGTTGCGGGCAATGTATCGGTCAATTCGCATAGCCGGGCAACTCTCTCAAAGAGTCCTTAATGAGTGAATTCGGTACGTCCATAACACCCAAGGTTATAAGCACGCTGCAAAGACCTTGGCAAGCACGCTTGCCGCTCAAGTACGATTTGTTCGACTCCCCCAAAGGAAACCGAAGGCGGTTACTTTTCCCACTCAATCGCACCCTTGCGCAGTTCGTAAAATAAACCTAGCACAAGCACTGCGAGGAAAAAGAAAATCGGTAGTAAAAT
>DKOA01000072.1:15215-20431 GCA_002469895.1 Opitutia bacterium UBA7374 | reverse complement strand
ATATCAAAGAGGATAAAGAGCATCGCCGTAACATAAAATTTCACCGCAAATCGCGCATGCCCGTGGCCTTCCGCCAACATGCCACACTCGTAAGGCGAGTTCTTTATTGCGGTATCCGTACCCCGCTTCCCGAAAATATGCGATGCCGTCAGGATAATCAGCCCGATTCCCAGAGCTAGGCAGATCTGCACAAAGATTGGATAATAGTCGGCAATTTGCATACGCCTACAAAAAGAGCGTAAATACAGGCAGACTCAAGTTGAATCTGCTCTATTTATTCCTCTCGACCGACTGCAGGCGACTGCTTCATCGGCACCATTTCGGACTTCGGCGCACGATTTGCCGGAATTGTCCGTATTTCAATCGCTTCCAGATTGTAGACACCCAAGCCGAGACTCGCAGCAAAAGGAAACTGGCGCGGCAAAGGACGCAGTTGAGGAAAGCCTTCCAGTACCCGCTGCCGATTTATCCGCTCCAGCAAGAGCCGGTCGATCGCCAAAGCATCTGAACCAATCCAAAGTTTCGGCTCGCTCAAGCAGTACCGCGAATGAAACATCGGGCCGCCGATATACTGGTAGCGCTCCAGAGAAACGCAGTGCAGTATCAGGCGCTCCCGCAACTCTGGTATGGCCGCGATCTCCGCCATCGCCGCTGAACCCGTCGCTTCATTAGCCAAAAAACGTTGACTGTTGCCCACGTTCCAAAGCGTCGCACTGGCCATCGCTCCATCAATACCCAGTGCCGGATCATCCGCCACAGTCGCCAGATTAATCCAAAAATCGACCTCCAGAATCAACGGCATCGGCAAAAAACTCTTGCGCTGTCGATCCCCCTCTTTGAGCGATTGTGGAAGGAAACTACCTTCTGTAAACAGATCTGAATTCTCCCGACGCACCGGAGGTAGTGGACTATCATAAAACCAGTCCTCATTAAAATACTGACCAGTATCCAATGCCAGCACCGGGCAACCTTCGAAATGATCCGACGCCTCATTACCAAAAGAGAGCACACCCGACCGGTACAGCGTATGCACACTATTATCTACCAATAAAATTGAGGAACGTGAAAAGCCGCGCGCTTGCAAAGCGCTGATGACTGCACGAAGCAAAGGTAGTGGAGTCGATAAACCCCGCCCACTGCGGGTATTTACTTTCAAACCCACCTTGCCCCGATTACCCGGAACGAGCAAACTGCCGGTCGCTCCTTCAAAAGCGCTGAACAGAACGGATACCGCTCCTTCATATGTGTTCATACCATCTAGAGAAGATTCCCAGATCACCCCGGGAGGGCCCATAATCAATGGCTCCGATGTATTCGCCTCGATTCGGCCTGAAAACAATAGAATCGAAGAAACGCAGACGACGAAGCATCCGGGCACGAACGGGTAAAATCGTCGCCTATCGGCCCGACCTTTATGGATTGCTTGAAAAAAATCTCGCACGCGTACGCACAATGCTTGAACTAACGGCACAATACTGACGAAAATAATGCTTATGCCGATAGCAATTCCCAAAAGCGCTGCCCCTCTACTCTCCATATTAGCCATTTTTCTCTTTGGTTGCTCCGATCCTACAAAAAAACGGACGCAGCAATTGGAGCAAATTGATGCATGGATACAGTCGGGCGACTACACTGAAGCGGAAGCCAGTCTTCAACAAATCGCTCAAAATCATCCCGAAGATATTTCTGTATGGTTGGCCATTACCGATCTACATAAAGCCCAAGGCCAAACAACACAAGCCGCTCTAGCCCTGCAAAAAGCCCAGCGACTGGCGCCGGACAATGCCGAATTACTCCTCCGTACCGCGGAGGCACAATTGCTCGCCGGTCTACCGGTCAGCTCTTACCTCGAAATGCTCGCTGAACTGGCTCCACAAAGCATGGACCCCGCACTCTGGGAAAAACTGGGAGCGTCCCGGGCCGAAGCCCAACAGACGCAGGCTGCCCTTGATGCCTATCTGGAAGCCACAAACATCCCTAACTATACGCCCACCGCGGAGATAGCCACCGCCATCGGTCAACTCTTTCTACAGCTGGACAACCTACCACAGGCCGAGCGCTGGTTTAACGCGGCCGCAGAAAGTGATGAACTAAGCGCCCTGTCGGCCCTCTTCGGCCTACTCAAAATACACCAGAAAAATACCGATTGGCCAAAAGCAGAGCTCATCCTCGCTCAATTACAGGAACAATTCCCCGGATCGGTCGAAGCCAGCCACTGGGCTAACCTACCCCTGGAAATCAAAGAATGGCGGGCAGCTCAGGAAACCCTGCAAGCCCAGATGGCGGAAGCCAATCAACCCGCCTCAACGACCGATGCAGACACCACTGCCGGGGAAATAGGGTCCGATCAAACCGCTACGCAAGCAGACACCGAATTGGCCGGGCAATCATCTGCATCCGATTCTGGGAGTACCCAGCCCGCCGAGGGGAAAGAAGCCGCGCTGGCCGATCTGGATGCCGCCATCGCCATGGCCGATAAGCCCGCCATCGAAGTCGATCTCATCCCGGAAGAGGATCCACAGATAGAACCCGCGGCTCCCCAGCCACCCGATCCCGCACAACTCATTGAAGATGCACGCATCGCCGAGCAGGAACGCGATTATACCACCGCTATACAATTATACTGGCAGGCCCTAGCTCAAGCCAATGAAAGCTCTGAAATCTGGAGCCGACTCGCCCAAGCCTACCAGATTGACGGGCAGATGCAGAACGCTGAAACCGCCGCCCTTGAATCCCTCCGGCTGAATCCCGAAAAAGAAGAGTATATGCTCGACTACCTGCGTATTATTCAACGCACCCAGCGCCTGCCGGAATTTCTTCAGGAACTACGCTCTGCCTATGAGCGCTTCCCTACAAATCCGGACATTGTTCTTTCCCTCGCGCGCGCCTATGAACGAATCGGTGACCGTGAAGAAGCCGCCGCCAACGCCTACCAACGCTTCATCCAACTCGCTCCGGGGCACATTCTCCGCCCCGAAGCAGAAGCCGCACTCAATCGGCTACTATAGGGCACGCCCATGCCCAAGATCGCGCAAAGCTCCATCGAAACGATTAAGCAACAAGTCAATCTTGTTGATGTCGTCTCTCCCTACGTCCAGCTCAAGCGAGCGGGCCGCTCCTTTAAAGGGCTGAGCCCCTTTACTCAGGAAAAAACCCCCTCTTTTTACGTCCACCCGGACCGAGGCTTTTATAAATGCTTCAGCACCGGCGACGGGGGTGACTGCTTCTCCTTTGTCATGAAGATGGAGAACCTTGAATTCGGAGAGGCTGTCGAATGGCTCGCTAAAAAATTTAATATTCAGCTGGAGTACGAGTCCGGCGGCCCCAGCCGCGAAGAAGCCTCCCTACGCAAGCAGCTCTTTGAGATCCACGAACTCGCAACGGACTGGTTTCATCGGCAACTCGCCGAGTCGGCAGAGGCCGAAACGGTCCGTAACTACTGGCAAAACCAACGGGGATTTACCATGGAGAATGCTGCCGAATTCAAGATCGGCTATGCCCCGGCAGAACAAAATGCACTCGCTCAGATCTGTGCCAAAAAAGGTCTTTCCCCCGCAGCGATGCACCGAAGCGGTCTCTTTTATGCCCGCGAGCAAGAACGGGACCCACTCCGCTTTCGTTCCCGCTTTCGCGGTCGATTGGCCATACCCATACGCGATGTGCAAGGTCGCGTCGTCGCCTTTACCGCTCGGCAATTACCCCAAACTCCGCAGGACGATCCTTCCCATCAGGCAAAATACATCAACTCACCGGAAACTCCCATCTTTCATAAAGGTCGTATCCTCTTCGGCATGGAGCATGCCCGCAAACACCTGAACGACGGCGACGGATTCCTTCTCGTCGAAGGGCAACTCGACGCCATCCGGTGCTGGACAGTCGGGCTACACACTGCGGTTGCCCCTCAGGGAACCGCCTTGACCGAGGAACAAGTGCACCTCTTGCGTCGGTATGATCCGCCCTATGTCGAGTGCCTACTTGATGGCGACTCCGCCGGTCGCAAGGCTGCTTTGAAATATATCCCGCTCGCCCTCAAGGCGGGTGTAGAATTTCGCTTTCTCCTCCTTCCGGAAAAGGCAGACCCCGACGACCTCCTGCGCGAAAAAGGATCAATCGCTCTGGAAGACCTCCGGACAAATCAGCGAATGGCCATGGATCTCGTCATGGAGACCAGCCTTCCCGAAGGTCGAGTGCCCACCACTCAGGAAAAAACCGGAGTCTTGCAAAAAATCTATGAACTCGTCGAACAGGTGCCCTCTCAAGTCGCTCAGGAAGACTATATTCGCATTACCGCACGAAAGCTGAGTGTGGATCCGGAATCTGCTTTGCGCGACTATCGGAGCCACCTGCAAAAGAACCGCTTTCGCCCAAAGGTGGTAAAGCCCGAACCAACCCCACAAAAAACTACTCACGACGCGCTATTGACACAAGCAACTTGGGAGCTACTTTGGCTCCTCTTACACCATTCGGAACACGCTCAGAGGATCGCCCAACTACTTGATTATCACTGGATTGATACCACAAAAATTGCAGGATCTCTACTCAATCGAATAACTGCCGAACTACGAGAGGGATTGATCGAGTCGGTTAACAACATTGAATCCATTATTCAAAGCGACTCCGAAAGACAACTCCTTGCCGACTTGCACTGCAGAGATCTTGAATGCGAATCTCCGGAAATGCTCATCGAAAAATGCCTGCAAACCCTTTACCGTAATTACCTGAACGATAGAAAAAAAAATCTGGAACAAAAGATTGCCAACGCTGACACCGCGGTCTCGGAACAACGCAGTCTCATGGAAGAAGTCAAATCTATCCGAAAAGAATTAGCCCATCCATTGATCTTCCAGGTGTAATTTTCTGAAACGATCATCATTCCCTAGTATACTATGCCAGCCGCTAAAAAGAAATCTGCCAAAAAAGTAGGCACCGCCAAAAAGAGCACCGCTAAGAAAGCACTCAAAAAGACGCCTGCGAAAAAGAAAGCCGCCGCTCCGAAAAGCGGTCAGACCACGGCGAAAAAAACAACTGCTAAAAAAGCGCCGGCGAAAAAGGCTCCCGCTAAGAAAAAAGTAGCGAAGAATGCTCCCCCTAAGAAAACTCCGACTAAGAAACCGGCGGCCAAAAAATCAACCGCCAAGAAGACCGTAAGCGCAACAAAGCCGGCCACGAAAAAGGCTGCCGTAAAGAAGACCGCTGCCGTAAAGAAGACCGCTGCC
>DKOA01000072.1:8719-14890 GCA_002469895.1 Opitutia bacterium UBA7374 | reverse complement strand
AAGACCGCTGCCACGAAAAAGACCGCTGCCACGAAGAAGACTGCTGCGAAAAAACGGGTTGCCAAAACGGACCTCGACGAAATCAGCAACGAGGAGATTGCCGAAGCAACCGCAGGCAAGAAGCGCCTCTCCAGTAAGGCGCATGAAAAGCTAAACGAGAAAATCCGGGGTCTCATCCGCCATTCTAAAGAACAAGGCTTCCTCACCTATAAAGATATCAATCAAGGCCTCCCGGAAAGCATCAACAATCCGGAAGAAATCGAAAATGTGATTTCGATTCTGCAAAACCTCGAAATCGATGTCTTGGACGAGAAGCAGGTCGAGGCCTACAAAGCACGTCAGGAAGAGACCGAAGAAAAGGAAGTCCGCAGTTCGCAGAATGATATTCTGGACGACCCGGTTCGGATGTACCTCAAGCAAATGGGCCAAGTGCCCTTGCTCTCCAGAGAAGAGGAAGTCGCTATCTCCAAGCGCATTGAAAACGCCGAACTACGCGCCCAAAGCGCACTCTTTTCCACCGCGCTCACCCTCGAATTTCAAAACGATGTCGTACAAAAGCTTCTCAACCGAGAAGAACGTTTTGACCGTGTCGTACTTGATAAAAAGATCGAAAGCCGAGAAGCCTACTTTACTAGCCTGCCAAAGCTACTCGAAGAAGCCCACAAACTCGGCGAACGTATTTACTCGGCTTGGGACAGTCATGAACAAGCCGCTGCCTCAGGGAACGAATCCAACCGTAAGCGGGCGCTGACCCGCATGGCTAAGTACGAAAAAGCACTCAGTGCTATTCTCCGCAAATACTGCCTGAAATTAAAGATTTTTGAAGATTTCATCAAAGACCTCACACCCACCTATCGGGAGTTGAAGGATCTCTATGATGATTTGGAGACCGCAGAAAAAGTCGCTCGTCGACGCAGTCGTAAGATCAATGTCAGCGCCATCGAAAAGCGTCTCTTACAGATCAAAGCTGAATTCAAAGTCGACCCCAAGCAACTGGTCGATATACTGCGTGAAGTGCGTCAGGGATTACGCGATGCACACAAAGCCAAGACCGAAATGGTCGAAGCCAATCTCCGGCTCGTTATCTCGATTGCTAAGAAGTACACCAATCGGGGACTGTCATTTCTGGATCTCATCCAGGAAGGCAACATGGGATTGATGAAAGCCGTTGAAAAATTTGAGTATCGTCGCGGTTATAAATTCTCTACCTATGCAACCTGGTGGATTCGTCAGGCCATTACCCGCTCTATTGCAGATCAGGCGCGTACCATTCGCATCCCCGTACACATGATCGAAACCTTGAACAAGGTCATGCAGGTGCAAAAGCAACTCCTCCAGGAACTCGGCCATGAACCGACTGCTGAAGAAGTCGCTGATGAAATGAACCTGCCTCTCGAACGCGTCCAATCCATCATGAAGATGGCACAGCAGCCCATCTCTCTGCAAAGCCCGGTAGGCGACTCCGATGATACCAACTTCGGTGATTTCATTGAAGATAAGGGAGCTGAAAATCCCTATGATATGACTGCCTACAGCCTGCTGCGGGAAAAAATCACCGACGTGCTGGATAGCTTAACGGAAAGAGAGCGGCGCGTGCTCTCCCTGCGCTTCGGACTAGCCGACGGGTATTCCAGAACACTGGAAGAAGTTGGTCGGCAATTCAAAGTGACCCGCGAAAGAATCCGCCAAATTGAAGCCAAAGCACTCCGCAAAATGCGTCACCCCACACGCATTCGCCAGTTACACGGGTTCTTTGAAGGTGACATTAATCTGGACAAACCGGGAATGGATAGCCTCAAACGAAGCATGGACTCTACCAAATAAGGCCACATCTACTTCCACAGGATTTACCTAAAATAATGATAAACAAGACCATTCAACTCTCAGTTTTTGCCCTACTGTCCCTTATTCTTTGGGGCTGTGGTTCCACTGGGAATGAAGCCCTGTACCCGACCAAAGAAAAAACCAATTCGACTGCACGAAAGCTCACTGCCAGCGAACCGCACCTTATCCACGTCAACTATATCGAGCGTCTGGCTACCCTGCGTAATGGTGAATCCCTCGATGGCTTTCTCATTACAACAGATCTAACCGGCGCACAAACCGGAGTACTCAAGACGCTCCCGATCCGCAGCAGTAATCGCCAGCGTACTGCAGATATCCTTGAAGGGCGGCCAGAGATTAATAACCGCATACGACCGGCCAACGAAGAAGAGGCCGCATCATTAAGCAAAATTTATCGTGACGCGACCGCCGATAATTCCTAATGATTGAATTCAGATGAGTACTTTAGCATTCATTCAAAACCTATCCAGCTGGGAAATTATTCTCATCTTTCTTGTCGTGCTCTTGTTTTTCGGCGCTAAACGCCTGCCTGAGTTGTTTCGCTCTTTCGGTAAATCAATGAAAGAATTTAAGAAAGCTACGACCGAGATCGAAGATGATATCCGCACTGCGATGGAGGATACACCCGCCGATAAGACGCAACCACCTGTCTCTCCACCTTCTACCGCTACGCCGACTTCCGAAGAGAAAAAGGACGAAGAGCCCAGTTCCTGAGCCGCTAGCAACTAGGCGCTAGCAGTTAGCAGTTAGGCGCTAGCAGGCCAAAAGTCGATGCCTGTGATGAGCTTATTCCGCAGCTTCCGGCACCCGGCACTCGTACATCCGTGCACCCGTGTATCCGTGTATCCGTGCACCCTTTAGCGAATACTGGGTAATGCCGGATCGTTCTCAATCCGCTGCGGGAAGTTCTCAACCGCCTCTTCTAGGCAACGGGTGATCCGGTCCCCGGTAAATTGCGTCGCTTCAAATGCATGCGGGAGTTCCCGTCTCCAGAAAAGCTTTTCTTCAGCCCCCGCATACATCTCCAACACTAAACTGATACGCGATACCACCCCTGCTGACGACTCACTCAGGTTCATCATATTTAGAGGGCCATCCAGCGCAGCTTGCTGCTCTTGGTACGCTCGCAGGTCTTTGCGCCACTTGGCCACCACCACGATATCTGCCTCTGCCTCACTATCTGCCGGAAAAAATCCACGCGCAGACATTTCCTCGCTGATTACCTGCGAAGACAATTCCTCCAAGATATAATGGTTACCTGAACGCCATTCCAACCCACTGACCAGAGTATGCTTATAGCGAAAAGTCTGCAGTTCACTGAAATGAACCATCCCCACAAACTCGGAATTTTCCGGCATCTGAACTTGGCAGGCTGACAGTAAAAGCCATCCCAAAAAGCACGGCAGGCGCAACACAGCGCGTAAGGTTCGGCATCGTTTCATACCGTATTTGTAGATGGAATCGACAAACAATACAAACATTGTCTGCCCCCACTCTCCCTGATTAACTTTGAACATGCGCTTAACACCCAGTGAACAAACCGCGCTAACGGTCATTCTAATCCTTATCGTTCTGGCTTTAATCGGTACCTTCTTTTTCTAAAGATCATCGAATCGCGGCCATCGGCACCAACTCCAGCAAAGTCATTTCCGTCGGGCAATTTAATCGCATCGGCGGCAGCCCTTCAAAACGATTTGAGCCGGCGCCAGCGGAGACATTTAAATACGGAATCCCAACCCGTCGAAATCCACGTGCCCAATCTCTTGGCACCGCACTATCGATTACCAGTGGACCATATAAAGGCAGCCAAAACTGCCCGCCATGAGTATGGCCGGCCAGACACAGATCAATCGGCTGGTCACCCACCCCCAGTGCGAAATTTGGCGAATGCCCAAGCAGAATTCGAAATTCATCGGCCTCTGACGCCTCCAACCAGCGCTCAATCGAGCGACGGGCGTAATCGTAATCCCTCGACTGATTCAAATTTAATCCGTGAAGGCTGATGACGCCTGCAGGTGTGGCGATACGAGCACTCCCCGAAGACAACATCTGCATCGGAGAAAACGCCTCCGTAGGGAATCGATAGAGCAAATAGTCCGTATCTCCGTAGACCCCCCACGTCCCCCATTGAGGATCCACCTGCTCCATCAATCTAATTAACTTTGGTAGCTCGCTCTCCGCCGACTTCGGGGGAATTGTTTGCAGGTAATCACCCGTATTTAAAATAATGTCCGGTTCCAGTTCCCGTATCCGCTGAAATAAAGCCACTTCCTTCACCCCAATACCCCCGGACTGAATATCACTCAAATGCAGAACACGAATCGGTTGATTAATTTTAGGACTGGCTAACTGCACATGACGAACAACATGCCGGTTTGGTTCCACATGTGTAATGTAATAGCGAAGGGCAAATAAATCCACAGCCAGAAGAACAAGCACGCCGGGGACAAACCAGGCCGATCGACCGAAAAAAATCGAAACTACCATATAGAGACCAGCCAGTAGCAGCAAAGACACCGGCAGCTCCATTAAATTAAAGTCATAACACTGATGGATCCGGCTAAAGTCCGGCCGCAGCATACCGGCCGCGACAAACAAATAATTGCGCCAGATCACGTAGAGAAAGAGCAAGCCAAAGAACAGACCGAAAAACCAGAGCGATCGACCGCGTCTCTTCGTCGGTGCCCTTTCAACCTGCAGCATAGAAGATCGGATCATCACCTTGTGCGCTTCTTTCGAATAAGCAGACGCAGCCCGAAAGGAATCAAAGACCAGGCCCCGAGTAACCAACAAAGAAATAACTCTACCGGTGCTTTAAAGCCCGCCTTCAGCGACTTCTGGTACATCGCAGTACCCAGCGCCAGATTCACGATCTGCCAGTTACAAAAAAGCAGGAGAAAGACCACCGGATGGCGACTGAAGCTGCGGACCCCATCAAAATCGAGACCGGAGATCTTATCCGGCAAGAGTGATACCTCGAAGGAATTCCAAAAAACCAGCCCTAAAACGAGGCAATAAAAGGGAGGCAAAATAAAGGGGTGCGCCAAATGCCGGACCAGTGAAAACCAAGGCAGCAGAATCATGCCGACCCAGACAGGCACCGTCATCAATGCAATCGCATAAAAAGCGCGCTCTAACTCGCTACCCCCGAATGTATCAATCAGCCAGATAACCATTGCCTGTAATTAAAATCTTTCTCCTCTAGGATCGTCCAATAAAATCAATGCGTACCTACCCTACAAATGACCGACAAGCCGACGATAGGCCTCCACATAACGCTCCAAAGTACCCTTAAGAACGGTCTCCGGCAGCGGCGGCGGCGGCGGTGTCTTATCCCAATCCAATCCCTCCAGATAGTCCCGGATAAACTGCTTATCATAAGAAGGCTGCGGCCCGCCCGCAGCATACCCCTCCAGCGGCCAGTACCGAGAAGAATCGGGAGTCAGCACTTCATCGATCAAATAAAGACGGCCCGCCTCATCCGTCCCAAATTCAAATTTCGTGTCTGCCAGTAAAATACCCGCTTTTTGCGCGGCCAATGTGCCCATTCGATAAAGGGCAAGACTACGACTCCGCACCGCGTCAAACAATTCTGCCCCGATCAATTCTGCCGCATCCGCACAATCAATCGGTAAATCATGCCCGTTCGCTGCCTTCGTTGTCGGTGTAAAAAGCGGCTCCGGCAACGCTGCACTCTCCTCCAATCCATCTGCGAGGGGATATTCAAAAAGCCGACCCGTTTCTTCGTAGGTCTTCCAACCGGAACCGGCCAAATAGCCGCGAACGACGGCCTCCAGAGGCAGTGGCGTCAGCTTTTTTACAATCATGCTGCGGTGCGCCAATTCCGGATACTCCCGGCCCAGCGCCTCCAATCGCTCTGCCTGATGCTCTACCAAATGGTGCGCTGTCAATGCCCCTGCCTGTTCAAACCAGAAGAGGCTGATCTGCGTCAGCAAGCAACCCTTGCCTGCCAGCCCCTCCTTCATAATTACATCAAAGGCCGACACACGATCCGTTGCCACCATCAGATACGCATCCCCCAGATCATATACCTCGCGCACCTTTCCCGAAGCTACCAGCGGATAAGGCAATCCATCGACTTGGAGTAGCGGAGTCTCAGGTAATGAAAAAGGAAGATCGCTCAGCTGCATACTCTACACTTGTGCCGCTGTTGCCCGCAGTGCAAACGGATTTTGCCGTACCAAGACAGTACCAAGCTGTTTTTCAAAAAAAAACTTGCAGAGACCATACTCCTACATACGTTCCCCTCTTCCGTGTCCCGTTCGTCTAGTCAGGTCTAGGACACCGGGTTTTCATCCCGGCAAC
>DKOA01000072.1:2409-8416 GCA_002469895.1 Opitutia bacterium UBA7374 | reverse complement strand
AGGACACCGGGTTTTCATCCCGGCAACAGGGGTTCGAATCCCCTACGGGATGCCATTTCTGGCATCAACGACACGACACCTCCCCAACCAAGGGGATTTTGCTTCAACGGATACACGTATTCACATTGCTTTGCCTGTATCCTCTCATTGAATGACGAATATGGATGCAGATCCCAAAGCGGAAATTGAAAATCTACGGGCCCAAATCGCCGAGCACGATCGTCTTTACTATAAAGAGGCCCAACCGCGCATTGATGACCAGGCCTATGACCGCCTGAAAGAGCAACTGGCCGATCTCGAAACGGCCCATCCGCAACTCGCCCGAGCAGTCCCCTCGGTTGCATCGGTTGGCGATGACCGCATCGATGGCTTTGTCACACGCATCCACCGAATGCCCATGCTCAGTCTCGACAACACCTATAATATGGAAGAGTTGATCGATTTCGGCAATCGGCTGGAGAAACGCTTCCCCGAAGATTCCCTGCGCTATCTTGTCGAACCGAAAATTGACGGCGTCGCCGTCTGCTTAACCTACGAAGAGGGCCACTTTACCCGCGCCGTCACCCGGGGCAACGGTACCGAAGGTGATGAGATTACGGCCAACGTGCAGCACATCAGTGGGATCCCCGCGACGATCGAAGACGCTCCGGAGATCCTCGAAGTCCGGGGTGAGATCTATATGCGGCACGCTGAATTTGAACGCATTAATGCCGAACGGGAAGCCAACGACCAACCCTTATACGCCAACCCCAGAAATCTCGCCGCCGGAACCGTCAAACTACTCGACCCGAACCAAGCCCGCGAACGCCGCTTGGAAATCGCCCTCTACGGTATCGGTGCCTGCCAGCCGGAAGGCTTCTTCAGCAGTCAATCCGCTATCCACGAAAAACTCGCCGCCTGGGAGTTTCGCGTTCTCGAAAAACAATGGCTGGCCAATGGCATCAAAGAAGCTGCAAAGTCCATTGAGGCACTCGATTCCCTCCGTCAAAACTTTGACTACCCTACCGATGGGGCCGTCATCAAACTCGATGACTTTCGTTTACAACGGGCAGCCGGATCTACCGCTAAGGCCCCTCGCTGGGCCATCGCTTATAAATTTGAAGCCGAACGGGCCCAGACCCGGCTAGAAGACATCCAAATGCAGATTGGCCGTACCGGTGCCATTACCCCCGTCGCCATTCTCCAGCCCGTCCAGCTCGCTGGCACTGTAGTCGCCCGGGCCACCTTGCACAATGAAGATGAAATTCGGCGCAAAGATCTGCGCCCTGGGGATACCGTAGTCGTACAAAAAGCCGGAGAAATCATTCCGCAGGTGCTCTCGGTGGTCGAAAGTGAGCGCCCCGGCGACAGCCAGCCCTTTGATTTTGCCGCCAAGCTCCGGGAGCTCGGGATCGAAGCCGCGCGCGATCCCAGCGACTCCGCCTGGAGAGTCCTCAGCAGTGATGCCCCTGCCCTGCAAATGCGGGCACTGCAGCACTTCGCCAGCCGTGCCTGTATGGACATCGCCAACCTCGGCACCGCCATTGTCGAACAACTCGTCCTCCGCGGGATGGCCCGTGACCCCGCCGACTTGTACAGCCTGCAGACCGGCCAACTCCTGGAACTCGATAAATTTGCTGAAAAATCCGCCGCTAACCTGATCGACGCTCTCGAAAAAAGTAAATCGCAGGACCTCTGGCGTCTTCTTCACGGATTGGGAATTCCACACGTCGGCAAGCAATCTGCCAAAGACCTCGCCGCTGCATTCGGTTCACTCGATTCCCTCGCCATAGCCCCCCTCGAACAACTGGAATCGATCGATGGCGTCGGCACCATCATGGCACAAAGCCTCGTCGATTGGTTTGCCAATCCCACCCATCAAGAACGCATCGATCGCTTGCGGGCACACGGTGTAAACTTTTCCAGCGCAAACACCCAGACCGCAAGCGGCGGAGCCCTCAGCGGAAAGACCCTCGTCCTGACCGGCACTCTTCCCGGCCTGACCCGCGACGAAGCCACTCAAATGATTGAAGCTGCCGGTGGCCGAACCAGCTCCAGCGTGAGCCAAAAGACGGATTATCTGCTGGCCGGCGAAGCCTCCGGATCGAAATACAGCAAAGCCCAGAAACTCGGCATCCCCGTCCTTGATGAAGCCGGCTTCCGAGAACTCATTGAGCCGGCATAACGTTTTCGGCAGAGTCAGCCCCGCCTCTTAGCCTACCCTAAAATGTCGAAGCACCACTCCATTCCTGGAATCGATAGAAAGTTCGCTTCAGCAGCCCGCTGTCTGCCCATGCCGCATAAGGCAGGCTCGCCTCCAGTCCGCCCCGGTTAGCCCAAACCTTTTCAAAATATTGGTCAAAGTTCTGCCCCACCGGGCCCGCCTCGCTCAGAAGTAAGTTCGCCTCGAGGTTTGAGTTACCGATATTCCGGTTCGTCCAATTGCCTGATCCCAGAAAAAGAAGATCCCGCCCCCCGCCAAGCACCCGCAAGGCTTTGGCGTGAAACTGTTCCCCACGCGTATCCGCCCAACGCACTGTCAGCCCGTGTGCATCGTGCAGAGCCATCAGTTCCGCCGCCACTGGCCGGTTTGGGATGCCGTTCTTCACCCGTCCAAAGGCATCCTTATTCGGGTCCAGCAAAATCCGCAGAGAAGCGCCCCGTCGCGCGGCATCCTTCAGCGCCTCAATCACCCGCCTATCCGATAAATAAAAGAGTGCCACATCCACTTGTACCCCCACCCCGGCCTGCGACAATTCCTTCAGCAGTGTTTCCCGTATCTGCCCTTCACTCCGCCAGGCAACCCGCGGGCCAACACTTGCGGCCGACCCCGCTTCCGGCAAAAGACCATGAATCTTCCGCAGGCAGGTGGCCACCGATGCCACTTCTCCAGCCGACCATTCCGCCACGGCCAACTCTGAGAGCGCTGCAAAACGGCCCACCGGCCCGTCCACCAACAAGGCCAGATTACTATGACCCGCACTGCCATCCGCGGGATTCAGGCTGCCGATCAGGACCCGCGTATTTTCACCCAAGCCGGCTACCAATACCTTGCGGTGATTCGCTTTGAGATGGAGCAGATGACCAAGCTCCCGGAGCGTCATCGGCGCCCCCTTCGGATTGAGCAGATTCGGCAACAGGGGACGCTTCCAATCAGGAATGAGGCCACTCCAAAAATCAGCTAAAGGCGCATAGAAACGATTCGAGTCCGGCATTTTTTTCAAGTCAGTATAGACTACCGTAATCCCCGCCGAACGCAGTTCGTTAAAGTATTTCGGCTCGTGGCTCCCATAAATTTTGTTGATCGGATCAGTGATCACCAGAATCGGCATTTCCCGATGCGACTGCCGCTTGCGCAAGAGTGCCTCGGCCAGCTCCCCCGACAAAGGACGCAAATCGAAATCCTCCTCAATCGCTCCGCGCCAGGGATTCCAAAGAAAGAAATCGAGAATCAGAAACGTTTCCGCCGCTTCGATTTGCCCCAGAATCGTGTCGAAGATCCTCTGCTCGGGCGCGCCTTCACTCCCCGACCTACGCGCCGTCCAGTCAATCAATAGCTCAGCCTCGGAAAAAGCATAAGCCGGACTCTTTTCATTCGTCCCGGACGGTAATTGTGGCCGTCGATAGAGCAGAAACGGCAAAAGGATACCCCCGAGCAAAAACCCGATGAACAACCATTTTACAATGACCATAATCAAACCTATAGCGAAATTGTAAAAAATCCCAACAAAAAGAAGAGGCAGCGAAGCTACCAACTCACTTGACCTGCGGCCCGCTTCCGCGACCATAGGTACTGTGTTTCTAGAATCACAGCCCCTCCCATACCTACGCTGGCCCGCACTCGCTGCCGCCGGCTTGCTTGCGCTCAGCGCTTGCTCCCGTCCGGAGGAAAGCCGCCGACAGGCATTGGACCCACCGGCTGCGGAGTTGACCGCCTTCCCCTTCAGCCACGATCCCGCCCGCATACAGGCAATCGGCCCGGAGGCCTGTGTCGAATGCCACGCCGATGAAGTGGCCGCATGGAAACGCAGTCACCACGCAGTGGCCAACCGGCCACTCGATCCGGTGATCGATGCGCCGGCCTTTCATCCCCCCCGCGAAGTCGAGGAATCCGGAGTCACCTATCGCATGCTCGAGCAATCCGGCTCCTTTTCCATGCAGGTCATCGATCAAGGTGTCGTCAGCGAAACCTATGAACTCGTCGGCGTCATCGGGGAAACTCCCATACGACAATACCTCGCCCACCTACCCGGGAATAAGTTTCAGACCATCAGCGCAACCTATGATGTCGAAAAAGACCGCTGGTTCGATGTCTACCTCGGTCAGGATCGCCTGCCCGGAGAGTGGGGTCACTGGACCGGTCAGGGGATGAACTGGAACGCCAACTGCGCCTTTTGCCATACCACCGAGTACGAAAAGAACTACAACTTCGAAGCCGACCGATACGATTCTACCTGGACCCAGCAGGGCATTGCCTGCGCTG
This sequence comes from Opitutia bacterium UBA7374, assembly GCA_002469895.1. Taxonomy (GTDB): domain Bacteria; phylum Verrucomicrobiota; class Verrucomicrobiia; order Opitutales; family Coraliomargaritaceae; genus UBA7374. The sequence continues at coordinate 3,954 of DKOA01000072.1, read as the reverse complement.
AATGCCACAACGACCTCGCGGCACACGTTGAGGAGGCCCGTCGGGGTGACTATCGCTCCAAGCCGGCGACTCTGAGCAAAGTACAAACCGAAGATAATTGTGCCAGTTGTCACTCCCGGCGCGACCAACTGACCGCAGATACCTTTCTGCCCGGTGATGCCTACGAAGATCACTTCGCCCTCGCCACCCCCGCTCAGCCCGGACTCTACTATCCGGACGGGCAGATTCTCGACGAGGTCTTTGTCCATGGCTCCTTCAGCATGAGCCGCATGGCTCACGCCGGTGTCACTTGCATGGACTGCCACGACCCCCACTCCATGGAGCACATCCTGCCGGTCGAGAATAACAGCCTTTGCCTGCGCTGCCACGACAACGGGCAGATGGGGGCACCGATCATCGAGCCGACCACCCACAGCCATCACGGAGCCGACAGCATGGGCAACCGCTGCGTCGAGTGCCACATGCCCAAGACGCTCTACATGCAGGCCGATGCCCGGGCCGACCACGGCTTCCATATGCCTGACCCACTAATGACCCGCGAACTCGGTATCCCCAACGCCTGCAGTCGTTGTCATACAGAAGAATCCGTCGACTGGGCCGTTCAATGGTCCGAGCAATGGTACGGCGAAAAACTCGCCAGCGGTCGCCAGCGTCCGCGCGCCCGGGCCATCGCCGCCGCCCAGGCCTTTGCCCCCGACGGCCTCTCCCCACTCCTCGCACTAGCCGAAGGCGAAGACATCCCCTTCTGGATCAGCACCTATGCCGGATTGATCGCCAACTACCTGCCCAACCGGAAAGCCGAAGAATACCTCGAAAGCTTACTCGAACATGAAAGCCCACTGGTCCGCCGCGAAGCCACGGCAGCACTCGCCCGGGACCCCTCAGCGAAAAACGATTTAATCGAGCGCCTAAGCGACTCGATCCGCTCTGTCCGCTTCGCTGCAGCCCGCGCCCTGCAGGCACAAACAAACCCACAACCGATCGAATCCGAGTTTGTCGAATACCTCAACTACAACATCGATCGTCCCCAAAACCTCATGATGCTCGCCAGCCAGGCCAGCCGTGAAGGGAACACCTCCCGCCTGCAAAAGCTCCTCGCCCGCGCGATTGATTACGACCAGCTAAACGGCGAGGTCTATCGACAGGCGGCCATCCTCCTGAGCAGTGCCAGGCTCAATCAGCCCGCCCGCAACTACCTCCGCAAAGGATGGGAATTGGACCCGGACAACGCACTCTTCCCCTACTCGCTCGGCTTGCTCGAAGCTGAACTCGGCGACCTCTCAAGAGCCGTCGGCTACCTTGAAGAATGTACCGCCATGCAGCCGGACTTCTCCCGCGCATGGTATAACCTCTCTCTCGCCTACAATCAACTCGGGCGCACAAAAGAGGCGGAGCAAGCAATGAATCGGGCACGTCGCCCGTAGTCTGTAGCAAAGCGAAAACACACGAAATTTACGCTTCGTCCCTCCCTGCAGCCTTCGGCTTTTCTTCCGTTTCGTCCGTCTCTGAAAGAGCATCAGTTGTTGCCTCGGCCACTTCCGCTTC
>DKOA01000072.1:1502-2010 GCA_002469895.1 Opitutia bacterium UBA7374 | reverse complement strand
TCCGACTCAACCGTCGGGGCTGCTTCCACTTCGGGTTCCACCGAGGCTGCTTCAAGAGCTGGTTCAGAGGCTGCTTCAGCGGTTTCTTCAGGGACTGTTTCCACGACCGCTTCAGTCGGCGCTTCCACCTCGGGTTCCGCAACGGGTTCCGCAATGGGTTCCGCAATGGCTTCCGCCGCGGGTTCCACTACGGCGACATCCCCTGCTTCCCCTGCTTCCCCTGCATTCCCTGCATTCCCTGCTTCCGCAACGGGTTCCTTCTTCACCACCTTCTTTTTCGGCTTGGGAATAATCCCCGAAGCAAATAAACGGCCGTCCCCATACTCCGTGACATAACCTTCTCTAACCAACCAGCGAAGATCCACCATCAAAGCATGCAGCCGTTTCTTTTCCTCAGCGGTCAGTTCAGGCGCGGTAGATGCCGTCTCCGACTCCACTGCCGGGGACGCTGCCGCCGGTGTTTCGGGAGAGGCTTCCGGTTCCGGTGCTTCCACAGCTTCCGCTTCCG
>DKOA01000072.1:0-1122 GCA_002469895.1 Opitutia bacterium UBA7374 | reverse complement strand
TTCCGGTGCTTCCGGTGCTTCTGCCGTTGGCGCCTTCGGCTTGCTCGCAACCAGCTTAGCCGCATCCATTCCGAGGTAAGCTTCCGGCAACTGAGTTGCGGAAATCTCCTGATTGGCCTCAATGAAAGTCATTAATGACTGTATCGAATCAGAAAAGACGGTCGATTCGTCACGGAACTTGCGTTTGACCGAACAGACATAAGTGACGCCCTTCGAGCCCTTCTTATATACCGTAAAATTGTGTCGGCGCAGGCGGCCCCGCAAATTATTCGCCGAATCCAATGGGAATCGTTTCTGCTGCTCACAATAGATCTCGACCGAGCGACGCAGATCCCCCCGCGGCATGCGTTCAATGTCCCGCCCGGCAAAACGTACGGACGTCGAAGAACCCACCACCTGATCCTTGCGGTGCTGAATCAGAAAGAGACGTACCTCCTCCAGTGTGGACAGAGCTTCCGGCTCTCCCTCCGCGCGCTCTTTAACTATGTAGCGCTCGCCTTTTTTCATCGACTCCATCCATGCATCAATCGACTCCTGTTCTTTTACCGTCTCAATCTTCGACTGAAAACGATCAAAAGACATATTGTGAATGCGATTGTTAAAATGGCGCTGCACAAATTCCTGATAGCGGTGGTAATTCGGTGGCCCCAGTAATTCACCGGTCAAGCCACAGCGGTTGACCACCTGAAAGCTACCCTTCGGTGGGTCCAATTCAACCGATTCAATCGTAAAGAAATGATCGAGGTGCTCACTCAGTACATGATTGATCGCCGCCTCCTCTGTCTCAAAGGGCAAATGACCGGGCACCGCAAAATAAAGAGGCGCCGCTTCAGCCCCATCCTTCGCCTTATTCGTTACCACCACGATGTACCGCTCCGGCTTTTCCAGTACCAGCTGGACAATCTCAAAGAGCTGATAGGTCCGCGCCGTTGCCGTCAGGCGAGATACCAATGCGTCAAATGCTTCATCCTGTGGATACAGATCCACCGATACCGTTGGCTCAAAGGGAGGTGCCATATCGCGTTGCCGGGAACCGCGCCGATCGTCCCCACCCTCGCGTCGGCCATAGCGCGAACGATCACCGCCTTGCAGCCGATCACGATCCGCACCCCGTTCCGTGCC
>DKOA01000058.1 GCA_002469895.1 Opitutia bacterium UBA7374 | reverse complement strand
ATCAGTCCGCAAAGGGCTAATTCCCGTGTCTCCAGCCAGGGGGCTTCGAGCCAGCCGTTGAGGGCGACTTCCTCGGGGAGCGCAGCCCGTTGTAACTGTTCGGAACGGAGGGCGCGGGAAAATGCGGCAGCAAATCCTTCAGGCCAATCGGCAAAGGCGGGGGATCCGGCCAAGGTATTGCCCAGTTCGATTACCCGATCGGCGGCTTGGTTCTCCACTTGGGATGCCTCGTCGAAGATTTGTCGAACGAGCGCAAGGCCGTCTTTCTTGAGGAGGCTTTGTACTGCAGCGAGCAGTCGACGGGCTCTGGAACGTGCGTAACGAACCTTTTTAGGAGTGTTATCGGGTAAAGCGATGTCGGCGGCGGATTGTCCCTGTTCGAGAGTGGCGGATACCGTCTCCGCCAAAAGATAATCACAGGCCGCGAGGGCTTCTTCCGGGGTCAGTGGATTTTCCAGTTTGAAGCTTTGGATAAATGCCGGCAGTTCCAGCAGTCGACGGAGTGTACGCAGGTCACGGTTTGTGCGGAAGGCTTCCCACTCAATGGCAATGACTGCCGGCTGGGATTGAATCAGACGGTCTCCGTCCGGGTCGTACGCCTGTAGCCCCCGAGTCCAAAGCTCCGTCCTGAAAGGGTTGTCCAGTTTGGGGTCGGCCAGAATGATACCGCAGTTCTGGGCCGGGGCTTCTTTGAGGGCATAGGTAATCGAACCCTTGGCTTCTTCGCTGGCTTCGGCGGCGACTTGGATTTGATTCGGCATGAGCTCAATCGGGCAGCCTGACCAAAATTCTGGATCGGGGCGGCCCCATGCATCAAATGACGGAGTGACGCCTTCGGGTTGCCAGATCAAGATGTCTACCTGGGTTCCGCGCTCTTGAAGCTGTTGGGCATATCGCTCGACGGCGACAGGCAGATCGGGAATGCAAGCGACGACGAGATGCTGAACGCTTGTATCTGGTTCTTTGATTTGGGCGAGACGTGCCTCATTGGGATCGATCCGGTTCCATTGGGCCAACCTGTCCAGATAGATTTTGTAGAGTTGTTCCAGTGCACGCCAGCGGACCGAGTCATCAAAGCCGGAGTCCGTGATTCGGATTGCAGCCGGGCTTTGTGCGGCTTCGGCCAACTGATCGCAAAGTCCGCAGAGAATGCCGGCAGCTTTCAGGCGCTCGTTGGTTGATTCCGGTTGCTTGTTATCAAAGAGTGGTAGGAGGAGGGATGGTTCGGCGTATCCCAAGGTAATAGCCCAGGCCGCCTCTTGTTCGTGCCGGCTGGCCAATCCGGGTAGGTCGGGCAGGAGGGCCTGCATGGGACGGGTAAAATAAGGAGACTTTGCTCCGGCTACCTTCAGTGCTTGATCGATACGACGCGCTGCGCCCGAAGTGGATGTAAGTACCTGGACAGTGCTGAGATCTGCGAATCGTCCTTCCGTACCATTACTTAAAAAACCTGCGACTTGCTGCGCCAGCGGTAAGGGTTTCTCCAAATAGTGAAGGGAATTCATCTTCATTGAGAAAAGCCCGAGATTTCCTGCGAATAAAGATCAATTACGCCAATTACCGAAGATCCTGTGAAGATTTTTTTCACGAACTAGGTTATGCAGTCGTTACTCTGCTACACAAGTAACTTATTATAAATTACTTGTGTCCCTTTTACACAATTTATTCACAGCAGATTGTAACAAAAACAACTTGACGAGTGGGGCAAAATGGGACGAAGTGGGTCATATTGTTTTAATTATCCGTTTATGCCACCAGTTTTTCCAAGTCGTTTTGTCGGCGTAAAGCGTCACAACATTGACCAGAAGGGTCGTCTGACGATCCCGTCTGCGTGGCGTCCGGGAATGGATTCAAAGGAGAATTTCTTCCTCGCGCTGCCTAATCCGGCAGGCTTTGTCACGGTTTATCCGCCTAAAATGATTGCTCAGTTGGAGGAACGGATCTCCCAAATTAGTATGGGTGATATGGAGGCGCAGCAGGCGTTAACCGATTTGATGATGATGGCCCACAGTTTTAGCTGCGATAAGCAGGGGCGGATTAACCTAAATGATGAGTTGCTTTCATTTGCCAAGATTCGCAAGGGGGCCGTGCTGGTGGGCAAGCTGACTTCTTTCAGCATTTATAGTGATGCCGCCTTTGATGCGATGCAGGGGTCGGGTGGTGCCGACCCGTCCACGCAGGCAGCCATCTTTAAGCAGTTTGGTCTTTAATTCTAATTTTTCTGATGTCTCCAACACTTCAAAATATCGCTCGAGAGAACTTTCGTAATTCAGGGTACATCAGTCACCCGGTTTCTCAGCCGCCTCACCGCTGGAGCTTTGCCCAACCGCCATCAAGTCCTTTTGCCGCAACGGATACACTGCAATCGGCGCTGCAACGCCGATTGCAGGCTAATGAACGCATCCAACAAGAAAAACCCTCACGCCTCCGCACCTATTTGAATGTTATCTTCCGTCGATGATGTCCTTAACCCGGCTGCTTATGGCGGCCACGTTCCCGTTCTTCTGCGCGAGACGCTGGCTGCGCTGGATTTGCGCCCCGGAGCAAAGATACTTGATGGGACTTTCGGTGGTGGTGGTCACACCCGCGCCATACTTCTGGCGGCGGAGGGAGTGAGGGTTATTGCGCTCGATCGCGATCCTGCAGCGGAAAATCGTGCGGCCTCTTTAGGTGAAGCGTTCGGTCAGCGATTTCAGTTTATTGCGATGAACTTTGAGGACTTGAAGGAACTCAAAGAGTCGGGATTCGACGGTATCCTCTTCGATTTTGGGGTTTCTTCTTTTCAGTTGGACAGCGCGGAGCGTGGCTTTTCTTTTCGTGAAGATGCGCCTTTAGATATGCGGATGAATCCAGAAGTGGGTTCGAGTGCAGCCGAGTTTTTGGAGAGTGCAGACGAGGCTTCACTTGTCCGTGCTGTGCGTAATTACGGAGAGGAAAAGCGTTGGCGCCGGGTGGTTGAATCCATCCTGCAGGCTCGTGGTTCCGGTCGTCTGCAACGCACGGAGTCGCTTTCACAACTGGTTGCCGAAGCGGTCGGCCCAAGCCGTGGGCGCAATCGCCTGCATCCGGCAACGCGAACCTTTCAAGGTATACGAGTAGAGATAAATGATGAGCTAAAGGCGATAGAGGAGGGCTTGCCCGCGGCTTTCGATCGGCTGGCGCCGGGTGGTATCCTCGTGGCGATCAGTTTTCACTCGTTGGAAGATCGTATCGTCAAACGCTTTTGCCGACGGATGGCCGGGCGCCCGGAACATGCCGGTGATGCACGCACCCAGGATCAACGCTCGGTTCAGGGAACGATGCTTTCGACCCGCCCAATCTCAGCGAGTGAAGAAGAGATAGCAGCGAATCCACGCAGCCGGAGTGCCCGTCTGCGTGCTATACGACGATTGCCCCATAACGATTTTAACAAGGAGATCCTATGACTGTATCCCGTACCCTACGTTTACGTATTTTTTGTATCGTTCTAACGATGATTGCCTGTGCCGTAGGCAGTGCATTTTCCATCGTCTGGATGCAGCAGCAGATCAATCGAACAGCCGTTCACTGCCAGGGGATTGAACGTGAAATGGAAGAAATCCTCCGCAAGCTCCGTTACCTCGATGAGCGCATTGCGTCGTTTCATCAACCGGTAGCCCTGCAAGCACGGGTCGCTGGCCGATTGCGACCGGCAGAGGTGAATCAGATCGTTTGGGTACGCCCAACTGTACCAGAAGATCGCGGTATTTTTGCCGGTGGGTCGGACCCGGACTCTCCCGAAGTATCGATGAATCTGTCTTTTCTTGATTTGCAGGCTACCCGCCGCTGAAGGCTTTATTTAGATGCTCTACATTACTTTTACTGATTACCGAAAATCAGGAAACGGGATAACTATTCCGTTTCCCGGGAGGGCTCGAATCAAATGTAGCAGGCATATTGCACATACGCATTTATCCGAGCCCAGCTTGCGTGCTCTGGTTCCTATTTTTATTATAAACCGCGTATCGCGGGCATTCTGACGGAATCGACTCATGAGTAAGGCCTTTGTTTCTTCCTTTCGTTCGTCTCTACTTTGTGCGGCGGTCGCTCTGGCCTTCCTTGTTTTAATCGGTCGGCTTGTGCAACTGCATGTAACCGGTCGGTCCGAGTTGTTGGCTTATGTCGAGAAGAGCCGGAAGATGGTTCAAATGGTGGAGGCGCGTCGGGGGAATATTGTCGACCGCCAGGGCAATATATTGGCGACCACTCATACGACGATGAATCTGGGGGTGGATCCGCAATCGGTCAGGGAGACGGATTTCCCGAAGTTGCCGGCGCTGGCAGAGTTAATCGGACAACCTCTGAAGGATGTGCAGACTGCATTTGAGCGAAAATCACGAACCGCGGTGGAGGGGCGAGCGGTTCGACTGATTCGCTGGGCCACTTTGGCCAAGGGTTTGAGTGAGGATGCTTATGAGGCAGTTATGGCGCTCGGTATTCAGGGAGTCTACGGGAACCGTAATTTTGCACGCACCTATCCCGGCGGGCGTTTGGCGGCACATGTGCTTGGTTATGTAAACGCGGAGGAAACTCCGGTCAGTGGGATCGAGCGCAGTTTTGATTACTACTTGCGCGGGCAGGACGGTTGGCGTGAAACCGAACGCGATGGTCGTCGCCGTGAGGTGGCTCGCTTCCGTGAGCGCGAGGTGGCGCCGACCAATGGCCTGAATGTAGAGTTGAGCATCGACCAGATGGTACAGCACATCGTTGAGCGAGAGATTGATCGCCTCGTGGCAGAGTATCACCCGGACAGTGTCAGCATCCTGGTGAGTGAACCGTCCAGCGGTCACTTGCTGGCGATGGCCAATTATCCGACATTCGACTTAAATGAATATTTTGATATCTCCAAACATCCTCTGGCCAATCAAAGAAACCGTGCACTGACCGATATTCTGGAGCCGGGTTCGACTTTTAAAATCGTGCCGGCTGCCGCTACTCTGAACGAGGGCATTGCGCAATCGGGTGATATTTTCCAGACGGGTCTGGCCAAGGTCGAATACAAGGGTCGCGCACTGAGCCTGCCCAAAGATCATGGGAACGGATATGACCAGTTAACCCTGCATGGGATTGTCATGAAATCGAGTAATCGTGGAGCGGCGCAACTGGGCATGCTTCTGGGGGAAGATCGCTTACGTAGTTATGCCAGTGCCTTTGGATTTGGGGAAAAGACTGGGATTGATCTCTCCGGAGAAGTGCCGGGCATTCTTCATCCGGTAAAAAACTGGGATGGCTTAACGATTACACGGATGCCGATGGGCCATGCGGTCAGCGCCACCCCCATGCAAATTCATAATGCGATGGCGGTTGTGGCAAACGGGGGTGTATTAATGAAGCCGCAATTGGTCCGGCGTGTTTTTGATCCGAGTGGTGAGGAAATTGTGAATTTTATGCCAAAGGCCCGCCGACGGGTGGTCTCCAGTGAGGTCGCAAGAGAGCTTTCGCAGATGCTCGTCGATGTGGTTAGCCCGGAGGGAACTGCACGAAGGGCACAGATTGAACACTTTCAAATAGCGGGCAAGACGGGGACGACTCAGAAGATTGTGGATGGCCGCTATTCACATAAACAGCACGTGGCCTCTTTCAGTGGATTTTTTCCGGCGGGCAAACCAGAATTGGTAATCACAGTGATCGTGGATCACCCGAAGTTTGATGGTTTGGGCTACGGGGGTGCTATCTCGGGACCTGCATTTCGCAACATTGCCCGCGCTTGTATCAATCATCTTGGCATTCGTCCCTATCGGGAGGATGCCCGTTCCCTCGCCATGAGATTATCTTACGATGAATTTTCCGGTCGATTTGCCGATTAGTGCCCTTGCCGGAGGCGGTCGGATGGCTCGGAAACTACCGGGGTATAGCTGCAATGGCTCTAAAGAGCCCTTGTGGACATCCAGCCCGGTTTCCTCTTTGCTCGAAGGTCAGAAGATTCTCACACAAAAGGGGAGTGGGGATGGGCTGGTGACCTGTCTGATTACGGATAGCCGAAGAGTGGTACCGGGTGCTCTCTTTTTTGCTATCGGGGGTCTGCGCACGGATGGAAATCTCTTTATTGAGGAGGCAGTTGATCGCGGGGCCGTGGGCATTGTTTCCAGCCAGGATCTAGGCAGTCGTTTTCCCGTGGATTATTTTCAGGTAGAGGATGTGCGTGTCGCTTTGGCCGGGGTGTCCAAGTTGTTCTATGAACAAGCGGATGAAAAATTGGAAATTGCGGGGGTGACCGGGACGAATGGAAAAACAACGGTTTCCATGTTGCTTCAACATCTTCTGGGCAGGGAAGAGAAAACGGGATTGATTAGCACTGTGCGTTACGATGTGGGCAAAAGAACGCTTCCTGCTTATCGTACGACTCCGGAGTCTGTTGATATACACAGCTTACTTTCGCAAATGTTGCAGAGCGGTTGTTCGCGCGCAGTAATGGAAGTGAGCTCGCACGGCATTGACCAGAAGCGGGTGCACGGGCTCGCTCTGGATGTGGCGGTTTTTCTTAATCTAACGCAGGATCATCTCGACTACCATGCCTCGATGGAATCCTATTATGCAGCGAAGAAGTCTTTATTTCTGGGAACTGCTGGTGTTTCACCTAAACAGGCAGTGATCAATCAGGCATGTCCCTACGGTCGCAGATTGATTTCTGAACTTGGGAACAAACTACGGGTGACCAGCTTTGGTTATACGGAAGATGCTGATTTTCAGGCTTCGGCAGTGGTCTTGCATGCTGATCGGTCGGAGTTTCAATTGCGCTGGCCGGGCGGAACTGAGCGGGTGGAGTCTCCGCTGCTCGGCGAATATAATGTAGCCAATTTATTAGCTGCACTGGCTACCGGTAGCGCCCTCGGTTTTTCCGTGTCTGAGATGCTTGCGCGATTGCCTTCGTTTTCCGGGGTGCCCGGACGGATGGAACGAATTGTAGCCGGACAGCCCTTTAATCTTCTGGTCGATTATGCACACACGGATGATGCCTTGGCTAACGCTACAACAATGTTGAAGGCTATTACGGAAGGACGTTTGTTGGTTGTCTTCGGCTGCGGAGGCGACCGCGACCGGAGCAAACGTGGACCGATGCTGCGAGCTGCGCTGCAACATGCGGATCATGTGTACGCCACTGCAGATAATCCACGCAGCGAGGCACTCGCGCAAATTTTTGACGACATGCGGTCCGGGATTGAGGACTTGTCCCGCACTACTTTTGTAGACGACCGCAAGCGTGCCATATCGATGGCTCTGGATGCGGCAAGCAGTGGAGACTGTGTCTTAATCGCAGGCAAGGGACATGAGACTTTTCAGGAATTTGACGGTACAGTGATTCCATTTGACGACCGCGCAGAGGCGCGTGAGTTGGTCCAACTGAAATCATTTGTGCGGGAGGCATCCGAGTGAATTCGTTTTGTCCATCGGATGTAGCCGCCTGGACGGGCGGTGCCTGGTTGGATGAGAGGAAAGGTGAAAAGATCAATGGATTTGCCTTTGATGCTCGTTTGATCGAGCCGGGTCAGTGTTTTATCGCTCTTCGTTCGGATCGACGCGACGGACATGATTATATCGGACAAGCTTTGCAGAGAGGAGCGCTAGCCGCCATGGTGGAGCGCCCGATAGAGTCTGAGCTGCCGCAACTCGTGGTCAAAAACACGCTGGATGCGATGGAGGCAATTGCTATCGCAGTGCGAGATCGATACCCGGGTCAGGTTATTGGGGTGACCGGCAGTTGCGGTAAGACCTCTACCAAAGAAATGCTGACACAATTGCTGGGAAGGGCAGTTACACATGCCACCGAGGGTAACTGGAATAATCGTATCGGCGTACCCATGACTCTTTTTCGGCTACACTCGAATGAGAAGTCTTTTGCGGTGGTCGAAGCGGGAATTAATCAACCGGAAGAGATGGGCCATCTCGGTGCAATGATCCAAGCTAATCTCGTCTTGGTTACAAATATTGGTCCGGCTCATTTGGAAAAACTTTCTTCGCTCGAGGGCATTGCTGCAGAGAAGGCTTGTCTGATGGAGAGGGCCTCTTCGGATGCTCAATTAATTTTGCCTGCGGATGTGTTTCGATACACGTCTTTTGCCCGCTTTGCGGATCGGGCCACTGTCCTGATAAAGGAAGGGGAGTCTGTCATCGGTCAGCCGCAGCGAGTCGTTCGTTACCGCATAGAAGGCGGTAAGATTTGTATTGAAGAACTCTTTGGCCAGACGCTTTTCAGCGTTGCCAGCCGGAGTCCCGGCATACGAGCGAATGCGGCGCTTGCCCTTGTAGCAGCCGACAGTCTGGGGATTCCGGTGGATCTTTTAGAGGAACGTCTGGCGGCTTGGTCCCCTTCAGGAAACCGTGGCCGTCTAGTCGATCAGTCAGGGCGTCCCTGCTACATGGATTGCTATAATGCGAATCCCGCTTCAATGGCCGATGCGCTCTCTGCGTTTACTGAATCGGTCTCCGCCGCATTGCCCCGTTGCTATGTATTGGGCGCGATGCAGGAACTCGGTTCGCGCGCGCCTGACCTACACGCGCAATCCCTGCAGGGTCTGATCCTACGTCCCGGGGATGTTGCCTGTTTGGTCGGTCCGGAGGAACTGCGCGCCGGTTATCGCCGTGGCCTCACCGCCAGTGCCGAGCAAATTTACGAGGCCGATTCAGCAGATGAAATTCAATCCATCGTTGCTTCCTTTCAAGGGGCATTATTTTTAAAGGGCAGTCGCATCTTTGCCCTCGAACAACTCCTCCCCGAAATTACCGAATAAATCGTCATGCTGAGTTACCTAGCTGAATTTGAAAACTTCTTTGGGCCGTTGCGCCTGTTTCGCTATATAACATTACGTTCGGCCTTTGCCGGCCTCACCGGATTGATGATCGGCTTTGCCATCGGACCCTGGCTCTTCGGGAAGTTACGAGCGCTCCGTGCGAAGCAAGCTTTTCGAAGTCGCGAAGAAGTCGGTGATCTGGCTGAGCTGCATGCCGGAAAAGAAGAGACTCCGACGATGGGTGGTTTGATGATTTGTGCTGCGGTTACCGGTAGCACATTACTTTGGGCGCGTCCAAATGTATACGTACTGACAGCGTTACTGGTCTATCTGGGGCTAACTTTAATTGGCTTCCTTGATGATTACTTAAAAGTGACGCGCAAAAAAAGTGGAGGCCTGTCGGGTCGTTGGAAGCTGGTCGGTCAAGCAGTTCTTACAGTGCTCTCTCTTGCATTACTGCTCTCGTTTCCGGATTCTTCGGAGAGGATGCGTGAACTTTGGGTTCCCTTTTACAAGGATGTTTTGGTCAGTCATATGCCACTCGTGCTTCTCATTCCTTTCCTCTTTCTCGTCTTAGCGGGTTCGAGTAATGCCATTAACCTGACAGATGGTGTGGATGGCTTGGCGATCGGTTGCACCGTTACAGTTGCGCTGGCCTATGCCATCATGGCCTACGCTGCCGGTAATTTTATCATCGCCGAATATCTTTTCATTAGCTTTATCCCCGGTGCCGGGGAACTAACCGTTGTTTGTTCTGCGTTGCTCGGTGCCAGCCTGGCTTTTCTATGGTATAACTCGCACCCGGCAGAAGTTTTTATGGGGGATACCGGATCACTCGCGTTGGGTGGCTTGATTGGCATCATTTCCTTCATGGTTCATCAACCGCTCACTCTGGTGATTGTCGGAGGCATCTTCGTTATTGAGGCGGTGTCGGTACTTCTTCAGGTCGGCTCTTTTAAAACGCGCCAAAAGCGCATTTTTCGGATGGCGCCGATCCACCACCACTTTGAGTTGAAGGGCTGGCATGAAAACAAAGTCGTCATCCGCTTCTGGATTCTATCGCTCATTTTTGCCATGGCGGGACTGGCCACACTGAAACTTCGTTAGCATGAGAACTTCAGAATCCGCAGATCAATCGATGCCTCACCGGGTCGCTGTTTTTGGCGCCGGGAGGAGTGGTTCTGCGGCCATTCAGTTGTGTCGTCATTTGGAGATTCCTTCTGTCTTGTTCGATCAAGATCGGCAAAACGATGCCGCTTGTTCCCATTTTGGAGAGAGCGATCTTTCTCAGTTTGCTGCCTTTGTTTTCAGTCCCGGCTTTGCCTCGGGGCATCCTTGGCGTGTGCTTTGTGAAGAATCCGGTCTGCCTTGTTTTGGGGAGGCGGGCTTTGCTGCATCTTTTTGGAAGGGTCCTTTGTTGGGTGTTACCGGAACCAATGGAAAGTCCAGTGTGACCACTTTATTGACAGATGCCCTAAAGCGGAGCGGTCGGAAAGCAGTCGCCGTGGGTAACATTGGTGCGCCCTTGAGCGAAGCTTGTCTGGAAAACATGGATTCGGGAACCGTCTGGGCGGTCTGTGAGCTGAGTTCATTCCAGGCGGAGTTGCCTCGTGGATTGCTCCTTGATGGGCTGCTCTGGACGAATTTTGCCGAGGATCATTTGGATCGCTACGACTCGATGGAGGCTTACCTGCAAGCCAAAGCCAAACTTCTCCACTGCTTACAGCCGGGAGCTCCATCGGTGCTGGGTTCTTCGGTCCCGATGGAATCCGTCTCTGCGCCGGAGGAGGGGATGCCGTTGGCGATGCAATCAGGTGTCGATTCACCGCTGAGTAGTCCAGTGCAGATGGAAAATTGGCAATTGGTTGGTAAACTTTGGCGGGCCCTGAACTTGCCGGAGGATGCACTGATCGCCGCGGCAGAGAATTTTATACCGTTGCCTCACCGTTTGCAGAAAGTTGCGGCATACCGCGGCGTGGAGTTTTGGAATGATGCCAAGGCAACCAATTTCAATGCTTCTTTAGCAGCCGTTGAATCGATTAAGTTACCTGTTTATTGGATCGGGGGCGGACGCCTGAAGGGAGGAGATTTAGCTCGATATGCCGAACGTTTAGCCAAAGGAATTAGCGCGCCTTATTTGTATGGAGAAGCCGGTAGCACGCTGAAAGAATATCTCTCTGACTATTTTAAAGAGGTTTCGGTTTTTGTCCGTTTGGAGGATGCTGTGGCCGCGGCTTATCACGATGCTTTGGCCGATGCGCCAGTGGCCGTTTTACTCAGTCCGGGGTTTTCCAGCTTTGATCAATTTTCCAGTTTTGAGGCGCGTGGAGAATGCTTTACTGAAACTGTTTTAAGTTTGAAGCAGTCCGCCGAAGTCTATTAGTCTTACGATACTCACTTACAGTCAGCACAAACATGAAAATTACCAAGCTATTCGGAATTGTTATAGGACTCCATGTTGGGGTGATCGCCCTTTTACTTGTTCAACCCGGTTGTACCACGACAACACCCCCCACAGTGAACCATACCCAGAAGGAAACGATGGCACCGATGGATCAGGAATCCGGTGGATTAATTGATGCGGTACGTCTAGAGGACGGGTTGGATTCGGCCTTTAACGCGGGGCTTGAAGAAGAGCGGTTTGCGCCGACGCGGCCGGAAGAGGATTTCACAAGTAGTGATTACGAACCTCTGGAGCCGATGACGCAGACGGCGGAAACTCAGGTGGTCGAGATCGCAGAGGAAAGTTTTACTACACATACGGTGGTATCGGGTGACAGCTTATGGAAAATCTCCCGCAATTATTCGGTGGATCTGGATGATTTAATTGCGGCCAACGGTTTGGAGCGAAATGCCGTGCTGCAGATAGGCCAACAAATTCAGGTGCCGGTCGAAGGTAGTCAGGCAACTGTCTCTACGGTGACTCCGGACGCGTATCAGCCAACGACATTGGCATCCGGTGCGACGCGCTACACCGTGCAAGCGGGGGATACACTATCTGCTATCGCCCGTAAGAAAGGTGTACCTTTATCACAGGTCAAAGCGGCGAATAATTTATCCAGTGATGTCATTCGTGTTGGTCAGGAACTGATCCTGCCGGAAGGAACGGCGCCGATCGCGACGGCTCCAAGCGGTGCCACCTACACGGTACAGTCGGGGGATTATCCGAGCACAATTGCCAAGCGCTATGGGATGACGACATCCGAACTGATGGCGCTTAATGGCATTACTGATCCGCGTACATTACAAGTAGGCCGAGTTTTGCGGGTAAGTGGCTCTGCTTCAGCTTCGCCCGTTCCGACGACTTTACCGGAGCCGGCAGTCGATGCCGAGGTGCCGGCGGCGGCCCCGGAACCAGTCGTCTTGCCGACTGCTTCGGAAGGCCCGGTTGAAATCCGCGAAGTCGCTACCGAGCCGGTACTAATGGAACCGTCCGCTCCGGAGGAACCGGAACCGGAATTGGACTTTGATAGTACGGTGAAAGTACCGGTCACACGCATGCAGGAGTAGGGCAGTGCCCGGTAGAATGATTCGACCGCAAAGCTGAGTCCATGATACGTGCTTTGATTCCGATCAGTGCTTTTCGGCGAATTCCATCTGCCGGCGTATTTTTGATCTTTGCCGTACTCTGTCTGACTTTTACCGGGCTAGTCGTTCTCTTTAGCGTTTCGCAGGAGCAGGCAGATCCCGGTGCACTGTTGCGCAAACAAATCATTTGGCTGGCTATCGCATTATTTGCCGGTGGCATTACCAGTTGTATTAATCTGCAGGCACTGCGCCCTTTTATTCCGGCCCTTGGTTTGTTTGCTGCTTTTCTTTTGGTCTTGGTTCTTGTTCCGGGTATCGGCGTCCGGGTAAACGGGGCTCAGCGATGGATCGATCTCGGTCCAATGCGGCTGCAGGCTTCAGAGATTGGTAAGCTCGGCCTGCTCTTTGTGCTGGCGCACTACCTCGCGGCTAACCGCCGCTACCTCGATGAGTTTATCCGCGGGTTTGCTATCCCCTGCGGCTTACTTGCTGTCTACTGCGGTTTGATCTTTATCGAGCCGGATTACGGCACCTGCTTCCTCTGCGGCGCGGTGGGGGGCTGTCTCCTCTTTCTTGCCGGGGTGCGGCTCAAGTTTCTCATTCCCGTTGCTCTATTGGCGCTGACTTTCTTTTCCATAGCGGTGTATATGGATCCTGTGCGCATGCGGCGGATTACTTCCTTTCTTGATGTGCAGGGTAATCGGGAAGACAGCGCCTACCAACTTTGGCAGGGCATTCTGGCTTTCGGGGCAGGTGGGCTGCATGGGGTCGGGCTGGGGGAAGGCCGTCAAAAGCTGTCTTTCTTACCGGAAGCGCATACCGACTTCATCTTTGCTATTATTGGGGAGGAAGGTGGCTTCTTTTTCTCCTCCGGCGTAGTGCTGCTCTTCGTCACTATTTTTTTTATCGGTGTCTTGCAGTTAAAGCGGGCTCCGGATCTCTACCAGTACCTTTTGGTTATGGGGGCCCTCCTCTTTATTACTTTTCAGGCGCTGATCAATATTGGCGTGGTTACGGGTTGTCTGCCGACTAAAGGGATGTCCCTTCCTTTTATCTCTTACGGTGGCTCCAACCTTGTATTAATGTTTTGTCTGACCGGGATTATCCTCAACGGCTTCCGTTCTTGGGAGCTCCCTTTGCTGCGGAGGCAGCGTGAGTTGTGAGCACGGTTTTAATCGCCTGCGGAGGTACCGGTGGCCACCTCGCTCCGGGCATTGCCGTAGCTGAGGAATTGAGGGAACGCGGTTGTATGCCGGTACTTTTGATCAGCCGCAAACAGGTGGACTCTGCTTTAATCCGAAAGTATGCGTCTCTGGACTTTCATAAGGCGCCCGGACGGGCCTACGCCGGCGATCTTATCAGTCGCTGTCGGGCATTGCTGGATGTAGTCTATGGAATTCTTTTTTCCTGCAAACTGATCCGCAGATATCGCCCGTCATCGGTTCTGCTCTTTGGCGGTTTTCTCTCCCTCGGTCTTGGCTTGGCGGCGCGCTTGCTGCGGGTTCCGGTGGCTTTGCACGAGGCAAATTCACAACCGGGCCGTGCCGTGCGCATGCTGCAGCCTTTGGCTAGCCGTATTTACTTACCGGAGGGAGTCCGGCTTTCCGGTTCTCCGGATAGTGTTCGCTATTGTGGTTATCCGGTGCGTCGGGATATTCGTCCGCTACCGAAGGACGTGGCCAGAGCGAATCTTGGTCTTAAAACTACTGGTACTCTGCTCGTTATCATCGGGGGCAGTCAGGGTGCGGAGTCGCTCAACCAGTGGGCGCGGGAAAACTTTCCAAGTTTGGCGGAGGCGGGCGTCTCCGTTTATTGTGTCGCCGGATTTGGTAAAGTGAGCGAAGAGAATTTAGTTTATGATCTATCGGATGGGCAGACTTGTACCGCCCGTTTTGTCGCTTTTACCGATCAGATGGGCGATGTACTTTCAGCCGCTGATTTGGTGATCTCCCGTGCGGGTGCGGGTGCAATTGCCGAGATGATTCGTTGTCGCGCTCCGTCTGTCCTGATTCCGTATCCGTATGCTGCAGACAATCATCAAATGGCCAACGCTGAGGCCCATGAAAATGAAGGAGCCGGGGTGGTGCTTGGGCAGGACCGGATCGATGCTTTACTTGGAACGGTGCAAACCCTGCTCGGTGATTCCGCCCGTTTAGCCAGCATGCGGGTTCAGTGTGAGCGGCTCAATGCAATCGATGCGGCACGCAGTACAGCGGAAGACCTTCTGGCCTTAGCTACCGGTGAGCCAGCGGAGGACATCTCATCATGAGTGGGGAGAAGCGATACCTCTTTTTGGGAGCGGGTGGCATGGGCATGGCACCATTGGCCGCCTGGATGGCTGCTGCGGGAGATACCATTTATGGATATGACGATTCAATGCAGGAGCCGGTGCGTCGCTTTCTTGAAAATAGTGGCGTCTCGCTACCCGAGTTTATCTTGGAGGCGCATTTGGATACTTTTGATGTCATTGTTCATTCGAGCGCTCTGCAAAAAGACCATCCCTTACTGGTGGCTGCAGCTGCCCGCGGTCTAGAAATCTTACGTCGGGGCGAAATGCTTGCACGAGTGGCCAAGGGGCGACGTTTAGTCGCGGTTGCCGGAAGCCACGGGAAGACTACAACCAGCGGTTTAGTGGCGCATGCCTTCGGCGTCCTGGGAATTCAGGCTGATTATATTCTCGGTGGTTTTTTTGCGGATGAAAATGTGCCGGCTTGCCAGCATGTCGACAGTGACTGGTTGCTGGTGGAACTGGACGAGAGTGATGGGACAATCGATCTTTTTCATCCGGAGGTTACGCTCCTGCTGAACGCAGACTGGGACCATGCCGACCGGTATACCGATGCGGAACAACTGTTGGAAGCGTTTGCTGGCTTACTTGCCCGGACAGAGGATCGTATTCTCTTTCCTCAGGGATGCCCGCAACTGGATGCCCTTTCCCAAGGAGTTACCGCACTGGTGGAACGCTTTGCTATAGATCCGGAGGGAGGGTACCATTCGCTTAACCGAACAGCGGCGTTGGCTTTGCTTCGTTATTTGCCCGGTGGTGAAGCCGGGGATATTTCAATGTTGAAAAAGTTTCCCGGGATGGCGCGTCGTTTATCTGTACTTTACGAGAGTGCCTCGATGCGCGTTTTTGAGGACTATGCCCACCATCCTACAGAGATTGAGAGTTTATTGGCGAGCTTGCGTGAGAGTGAGGTCGGGCGTCGTTTGGTTGTGGTTTTTCAGCCACATCGGTATTCCCGTACGCGCCAGTTTAAGGGAGAATTTGCCGCGTCTTTGGCTGAAGCGGATGTCTGTTTACTACTTCCGGTATATGCTGCGCATGAGGACGGTAGTGCAGGCGGGGGTGTTGAGGATTTATTAGTGGCTTTTGGGGCAGATGCACCGGAATTGCTGTCAATGGATGTAAAGGGAGCGGAGCGTCTTTACCAAGTGGTCGGGGGCGAGCCCACTACATTGGTCTTTGTTGGTGCCGGTAATATCGATCAATTTGGAGCGGTCTTTTCTTCGCTTTTACGGCATGATTTTTCCGTCGAATCGGCTTGGGGTAGTTATTTAGAAGGCCGGGTCGGGCCGGATTGTGTCCTGCGCTGCGAGGAGGCGCTGGCGGCAAAGACAACTATGCGGGTCGGTGGAACGAGCCGCTTCTATGCTGAACCGTCCAATCTCTGCGATCTCCGTTCCTTGTTACAGGCGGTTCGGTTATTTCAATTGGAGGTCTTCTTTCTGGGTCGGGGGTCGAACCTGATTGTGCCCGAGGATGGCTATAGGGGATTGGTCATTCGCTTCAGTGCGCCGGTCTGGCGACGCTTGGAACCGATCAAAGGGGGCGGTTTGTGGGCGGCAACCGGGGCACGGTTAAAGGAGGTCTGTGGGCAGGCGGCCAAGGCAGGTCTTGGGGGCTTCGAATTTCTGGAAGGGATTCCCGGTTCACTCGGTGGTTCTTTGCGGATGAATGCAGGTGCCATGGGGAGTTGGATTTTTGACGTTGTCGAGCGGGTGCAGATGTTGGATGCGGAAGGTCGTTTTCTGGATCTGCCACGGGAGGCTTTTCACTTTGGCTATCGCAAGGTGGAAGAGATTAGTCAGGGCATCGCATTGGGCGCGATTTTACGGAGTCCGGAGGCGGATGCGGTGGGTGCGATCCGTCAGCGGATGGACAGTTATTCAACGATCCGAAAGTCTTCCCAGCCGAGGGAACCGAGTGCGGGCTGTATCTTCAAAAATCCGGAAGGCAACCATGCCGGCAAGCTGATCGATGAGGCTGGCTTAAAGGGCTTCTCGGTCGGTTCAGCTGAAGTCTCTTCAGTGCATGCCAATTTTATTGTCAACAAGGGAGGTGCCACCGCTGATGAGGTCATCGAATTGGTCCGTCGCGTGCGCCGCGCTGTGAAAGAGCACTCTGGCTATGAGTTGGAGCCGGAAGTTTTGTTATTAGGAGCATCCTGGGACGAGTTGTTAACTGAGGAGGGCTTAGTCCATGTCTGATCTGCGAATTCAGATTTTCTACGGTGGGGTCGGTCCGGAGCGGGCAGTTTCCTTAAAAAGCGGAGCTGCGTTGGCCGAGGCGCTTTCTTCTTTTGCGCATCCTGTTTCTTTGCAGTTACTGGACGCAGCTAATTTGCCGGAAGGTCTGGAAAGGGAGAGTGATCTGATCTTTCCCGCATTGCACGGCCTCTTTGGAGAAGATGGTGGTTTGCAGAGTTTGCTGGAGGCTGGAGGGTTTGAATTTTGCGGGAGCGACAGTGCGGCGAGTCGGACTTGTATGGATAAGTGGCGGACTAAGGAGATCGCCCGGGAGCTCGGGATAGCGGTTCCGGAAGGGGAGGTCTTTTCTGGTCATGCAGTACCACTGGCAGATGCATTAATGGACCGTCTGGGGACCTCTTTGGTACTTAAGCCGGTGGCATCGGGCAGCAGTGATGGACTAAATTTTACGTCACATCGATCTCAACTGGGTGTGGCATTATCACAAATTCATGAGGGCCGCTGGTTGGCCGAGAGGCGCATAAACGGCAGGGAATTAACCGTTGGGCTGCTTGACGGAAAAGCCATGGGGGTTGTTGAGATTCTCAGTGAGAGCGGTGTTTATGACTACACGGCAAAGTATGTTTCGGGGGCGACGCGCTATCAGGCACCGGCTGCCATTGAGCCTGCCTTGAGCAGTCGAATTCAGCGAGAGGCAGAAGAAATCTTTGCCGCCTGTGGTTGTCGGGATTTTGCCCGGGTAGACTTTTTATTGGAGGGGGAAACGCCGTATTTTTTGGAAGTAAATACACTGCCGGGCCTAACAGAGAGTAGTTTGCTCCCAAAAAGTGCGGCTTGCTTCGGGATGGATTTCTCGGCGCTTGCCGAGGCTATGTTGCAGGGAGCGTTGAAACGAAAGGCTTCGGCTGGATGATTGGTCGTGGAACAGGCAAAGGGGAGAGTAGCGCGGGCCATTCCCAGAGCTGGCGCGATTTGGCTGGCTCCGTACGCCCCCGCAAAAAATCGAGCCTGTTGAGGCGCCGTCGTTGGCGTGCCTTGCTCAAATTGCTGAGTTTGGTGGGTGTCCTTTTAGGCCTCCTCGGAGGCGGCTTTTGGTTATGGCAAAAGGCGGATGATCCGCAGGCTCCGATGGAGATCAGCGCGCCATCTCAACCCCTCGAGAATATCCTATTCAAGACAGATGGAGCACTGCCGGATCAGTGGTTGAGCCGAACAGTGGATTTATCGATTGGGACCAATTTAATGGAGATTGATATTTATGATTTGAAGGAGCGCTTGGAAAAGGTCGGTCAAGTGCGCACAGCAACAGTTGAACGTGCTTTTCCCAATGCTCTCCGGATTTCCCTGAAGGAGCAGAGTCCGGTCTTGCGCTTGGTCTTACAGGGGAAGGACGGCACGCTGAAGGAACAAGTCGTTTCGGATGACGGTACGGTCTACGATGGGATTGGGTACTCGCGCACGGTACGCAGGGGGCTTCCTTATTTGCAGCCTTACTTGCATGGCGATGGTGGCTATCTGCCGGTGCTCGGTATCCCTCGAGTGGCTGAGTTGCTGCAGTTAGCGAAGAGTACCTATCCAGAGCTATGCGGAGATTGGGATGTGGTCTCGTTGGAGCATTATACAGGGGATACTCGGCTTCCCGGACAGATCATTGAAGTACGCACAAAACTGGTGCCGCGCATCCTTTTTGGGGCGGGTAAGGATTTTGATCTGCAACTGAAGCGCTTAGAGTATATTTTAGAGAAGGTCCAAGACAGTGGAAATCCATCGATGGAACGTATCGATCTTTCTTTACGCGGACTGGCTGCTGTGCAGTTTTCCAGTAGGGAAGTAAACTTCTTTCCGTAATCATAACCTAGAGTAACTACCCGTAAGAATGAGTCATGACAGAGTAGTCGGAGCGATAGAGATCGGGACGTCTAAGGTGGTCGTTCTGGTCGGTGAAATTGTTGGCAATGGAGGGCTCAATGTTATTGGTCATGTCGCGGCGACTTCGAAGGGTGTTAAAAAGGGCGTTATAGATGCCTCGCCCGCCGCCTGCGACTGTGTGCATGCGGCGATAATGACCGCGGAAAAGAATGCGAATACGCGAATAGATGAGGTCTATCTTGCGCAGACAGGTTCGCACCTGCAGGGAGCATTTAACATCGGGGTATCTTCTGTACGCTCGGCTGATGGGATCGTTGATGGAGAGGACATCAATCAGGCGAGGGAGGACGCGAAGCGCAGAAAACTCCCGGAGGACCGGATCTATATTCATCATATAAGGAACCCTTTCCGCCTGGATGGGCAGTTGATAGAGAATCCGCTGGATCAGGAAGGGAAACGGTTAGAGGTGGGTTACTGGACCGTGCATGGTGACAAACGTCATATCAGTAACAGTCTCACGGCAATTCGCTCTTTTGATCTGGAGGTGCGCGATATGATTGCCTCGAGCTTGGCATCAAGTGCTATATTGTTGGAAGATTCAGAGAAGGAGGCAGGGGCACTGCTCATTGATCTGGGTGCCGGAACCTGTGATTATGCACTTTACCGCGGTGGTTATATTGTCAAGACGGGCGTCGTCGCAGTTGGTGGAGATCATATAACCAATGATTTGAGTATGGGCTTACGGATCGGTCGAAAGGCGGCCGAGGAAATCAAAATCAAATATGGCCGTGCATTGTATGCGAGTGGTGACCGCGATGAAAAAGTCTGGCTCTATGGGGATCTGACGATCGGAGACCGAGAATACCCGAAGGCTGCAATCACCCGCATTATTGAAGCCCGGGTGGGCGAAATTTTTACCATTATTAAGGAAGAGCTGGAAGAAGCCTCTTTATTTGTGCCATCGGATATTGCTGCCGGGGTCTTTCTCACCGGGGGTTCTTCACGGCTCGAGGGATTGGCTACGGCAGCTGAAAAGCAATTTGGCCTGGAAGCGCGACTGGCTACTGCCCCCCCCGAATTTACTGCGGAGCTCCAGCGCCCGGAATATTCAACGGCTCTCGGACTGCTCCACTATGCCTTGACCGGACAGGAAGAGCGGGAGCCAGCTAGTAAACCGGTGGGTTTATTCGGGCTCCTGACGAACATTCTGAATATTGATTAACTTATGCTGCCCGGCTCAAATCAGTCTACAAATACGGAACCGGATTCCGCTGGATTAGATATAAAAGTCATTGGTCTGGGAGGCGCCGGTACCAATGCAATTGATGGACTTGAGCTGGAAGGTTTGCAGTCTGTCAGTCTGGCTGCAGTCAATACAGACGCGCAGGCACTGGCGAATTCACCAGTCGCGGGCAAGCTGGTGATTGGTCGTTCAGTTACCCGTGGCCTCAGTGCAGGGGGGGATCTGGAGATCGGAAAGGCCGCAGCACAGGCTAGTTTGGAAGATCTGCGCATGCTCGTCGAAGGTGTGGACTTGGTTATACTTGTCGTCGGTTTGGGCGGTGGTACCGGAAGTGCGTTGGCGACGATTCTGGCCGACTTAGCGGTTCGCTCGAACGCCCTGGTTTTAGCTTTTGCTACGATACCCTTTAGCTTCGAGGGTGCGCGTCGGAAAGAGATTGCAGAAGAATGTCTCGGAGAGTTGCGCACGCAGGTGCATGGCCTCGTACCGATGCCTAATGATGTACTACTGCAGGAGAGCGAAGAAAACACCAGCGTGTTGGGTGCCTTTTCAGTGGCCGATCGTTGGATCGGGCGCGGTGTCCAATCGATTTGCTCGATGCTCTTGAAAACGGGCCTGATCAATCAGGACTTCAGTGCTCTGCGCTCGGTCTTTCGTGACCCCGGTGGAAAAACGATCTTTGGCATTGGTTCGGCGGAGGGAAGCGATGCCATCAGTAAAGCGTTAGAAGATCTGTCACTCTGTCCGCTGTTGCATATGGGCGATCGACCGGCGCATCTGGATCGTCTTCTGGTCAATGTGATCGGTGGACCGGATCTGCAGATGGCACAGATCAATCAGATCGTTTCTGAGGTCAGCAAGCGCTTTGGTTCGCGTGAAGATATCGTCTTTGGCGCGGTGATTGATGAGCAGCGGACGGGTACTGTAGAAATTTGCCTGCTTGGCAAGTCCGGCATGGAGGGCCCTGCTCAGCCGGAAAGTAATGTTCCGGACCGACTGGATGCGGAAAGTGATGCCGAAGAGTCGACACTGCCAACTCTCGGTTTAGAGCCTCAGGTAGCGCAGGATAATAAGCCGCCACGTGCCGTTCATCAGTCAAAACTGCGCCGCAAGAAGAAAGAGGCATCGGCGGACCAGGACGAGTTTATGTTCTTAGAAGAGGATGCGCATCGTGGCTATTTCGATAATACCGACCGCAATCTCTATAAAGACGAGGATCTCGACATTCCGACCTACCTGCGCAAGGGGATCAAAATCAAGATCAAGGCCTGATTGCCACCATTGCCGAAGAAGAATCGGTGGAACACGCTTGAGCGTACGGCCTGATTGGTCAAAATGGGACTCATGCTGCGGTACGTACTCATTATTTTAACAAGCCTGCTCATTGCATCGTTCTCCCCGGGCGCGGTAATTGAGGGTCAGGTCATAGAAGTAGATCCGGATGCGCGAAGTTATCGCGTCTTGTTGTTGATGGTCGATGATTCCGGTCTCGAGGCGGGCACGGAACAGGTATTTCGCACCGGGCCGGGAGATACGGAAATCGATTATGCCGGTCGTAAAATTCGGGCACAGGCAAACTTCTACGCGAATCAATGGCATTTAGAGGGGATTTTTCCCTTGGATGGCATCGGTGCGCAGGCCATGGGGGATGCCAATAAACGTTTTCATAAAGAGACGGCGACCCTTTCCCGGCGGAGTTTTATCCGACAGGGAGACTACATGCCCGAGTTTGCCATGATCGATCAGCACGGTCGATTCGTGCAGATTCGATCTTTGCGGGGGAAGCCATTTATTCTCAATTTTATTTTCACCCGCTGCCAATTGCCGGAGATGTGCCCGGCTTCAACCGCACGTATGGCAGAGCTGCAAAACCGCGCGGCGGAGGCGGGTCTGGAGGATCTGCAATTTGTGACCATCACATTTGACCCGGAATTCGATTCTCCCGGAGTATTGCGGCAATATGCCGACGGGTATGGTATCGATTCCGGCAATTTTCATCTATTAACGAACAGCGACCCCCAGATTTGTGAGGATCTACTCCGCCGCTTTGGTATTCTGACAATTGAAGAGGACGGTACAATCAATCATACCATGGCAACATTCCTGATCGATAAGAACGGCCGTGTGGCCTACCGAAAAGAGGGCTCACAGTGGGCAGTTCAGGACTTTCTCGATCGATCCAGTGCACTGAAGTAACGAAGCGAAATATACCATGATGGACAAAATACATTCTTCAAAGAGCCAGCGGCAGTGGATCGCCATTTCCGCGATCAGTGCTTTTTTTGTCTGCGCATACTTTGGGCTACGCGCCTTGCCGGATGCACAGTGCGGTTTTTTACACTATAAGGAAGTGGTCAACGAGTCGGGTCAGATTGAATTCTGCGCGACCAACCATGCCGGTTTTCTCGATTTATCACGCCTGTCCTACCCGGTAAAGATGGAGTTGGCGGCGGAGTCTTCGCTTTTAGTCGGGCCGGATCAGGATGTCGCTCTGCAACTCGATACATCCGGAGGCATGCCTATAGCGCCGCACGAACTGGCGGTCACGCATACGAAGAAAATGCATGTCATGTTGGTTGATCCATCGCTTGAGGACTACCATCATGTACATCCTCAGGCGGATGGTTTGAATGGGCTATACCGTTTTCGTTTCAGTCCGCGCAAGGCGGGTTCTTATGCAGTCTACACGGAAGTCGTACCCTTGCGGTCGCGGCGGCAGGTCATTGCTACGGGCGCTCTGCAAGTCGCCGGAGTGCCTGAAGTCGCACGTTTTTCCTCGAGTACCTCTTCTTTGACTGATGGTTTGCGTTTTGTCCTGTCCGGTTTGCCGGAACGTCTGCGGACGGGTCGGGATTATCGCTTTGATTTGCAGGTCGATGGGGCAAACGGCAATGACATCATCCTGGAGAAAATCATGGGAGCCCGTGGGCATATGGTTGCCTTTGATGCGGAACGCCGTGGCTTTGCCCACATGCACCCGGTAGCCAGTGTCTTGGGAGAAAAGCAGACGTCTGATGACGATTCGTCGGATCTGTCTTTTCTCTTTAATGTGCCTAATCCGGGTTGGTATCGCCTCTTTGCTCAAGTACAGGTTGGCGGCCGGGAAGTTTTTGGACGGTTCGACTTAGAGGTGGAATAATTTCCCCGTATCCCCCAG
>DKOA01000041.1:27861-59774 GCA_002469895.1 Opitutia bacterium UBA7374 | reverse complement strand
GGTTTCCTTCTCTAATTGAAGCGTTATCTGCTTGTAATTCTGCATAGTCAATATAGTTTTGGGATGGAAAACAGAGATTATTGTAAGGTCAATCACAGACTCACGTATTATTAGGTATATTATCGGGAGATTGTATTTTACCATTGACTGAGAATGAAAAACTTCCCTCATTATATAAATGGCACCAAGACCCAAAAAATATAAGAATCCTGCTCAGATCTCTCTTCGAATAGACTTATCTCTCCTACAGGAGATAGACCGCCGCCGTGCCCTATCTGAGGTGACTCGTTCTGACATTATAAATGCAGTTCTAAAGGAACATTTGGATAAAAATCCAAAAGATTCCAATAAGTTGCGCTATTCATCTAATGCTTCTGATTAGGTAGTTACGTACTACTTCGTGGTCGATAATCATACCTTGAGGCAGCGCTAATCGCTGCTGTATGCAGCCAAATATTTAGCTTCCGTCGAAGTCGTATGTAGACTACTTTTGGTAGTCTTGAGAATGCTGCCCATATTCTGTGTCTTGCTTGCAATGCTGACTTCATGCGACAAGTATGAAAATGGCCTTGAGTTATCCTCCACAGGGACACTCCAAGCTAACGATGCAAGCTCGCTTAATGTGAACAAACAACAAGCAGACAATGATTTACAAACGGCCACCTTCGGTGCTGGTTGTTTTTGGTGTGTTGAGGCTGTCTTTGAGATGCTTACCGGTGTTTCTAAAGTCGAGTCTGGCTACATGGGAGGCCGCACTGAGAACCCCGATTACCGATCTATCTGCACCGGCCAAACAGGGCATGCCGAAGTCGTACGGATTTACTATAATCCAGATAGGATATCCTTCGAAACGCTTCTGAGTTGGTTTTGGCGTTCCCACGACCCAACCACCCTGAACCGTCAAGGTGCCGACGTAGGCACCCAGTACCGTTCCGTTATTTTTTATGAGAGTGAAGAACAAAAGACCGCCGCTCTCGCTTCAAAATTAGCTGCTCAAGAATCCTTTGCGGACCCGATTGTTACTGAAATCACACCGATGGCCATATTCTACGAGGCGGAGGACTACCACCAAGGCTACTTCCAAGCCAACCGGACAGCCCCCTATTGTCAGTTTGTCATCCAACCAAAGCTCAAAAAGCTGGAACTTGAATAAGTTCCACTTCTGTTGCTTCATAAAAGGTATCCCAACTGAATGGCGGCGAAGAGAAGTTCACAGACCAAAAAGACCAACCGGAAAAATCGGACTGGGCTTCTCACCGTTATAAAACGTGCTTTCCAGCGATTGCTTTTAGTATCGTTGATTCTTTCTCTTACGCTAACTGGCTTATACGTATACGGACCGCCAGCCGCACGTGAGCAAATCGGGCATTTTCTAACAACCGTCCTCGACGGGCTACGGCACGAAGAATGGGTGCCTGAACCACTCGCAGACATTATCGATAAAGCACACGATGCGATATCGCACAGAGAGGGCCTGCTCATCGATGCCGGAGAACTGGGTTACGATGCCAGTCCATTGCTGGCTGGTTTGCCCATTTCGGTTGCTCCCGTTCGCGTACTACGCAGCGATAGCGTGATCAACCTGTTCGATGATACAAACCGTATGACCCGCTGCATCGCTCTTCGTCTTACAAATCCGGACCAAAAACCACAGACTGCAAATGCCCAAGCAGAGCCGCTCACTGTCGATCCACGTGTTCCCAATCTACGGACTGGCCACATGACAGACGGTCCGTGGAGTGCTCAGCCACTCCTGCCCGCAGAGTGGGTTGCCAGTTCCATGAGCAACGAGAGCCTTCAGGAACTTAGGCAACCGACCTTCTCTGTACCCATGCGCGGTCAATTTTATGAAGATTACTGGAGCCAGCTGATGCAAAAAGTGGCGCTTGAATACCCCAAGAAATTTGGAGAAATCTGGGTATATACCGGACCGGTCTTACAGACCGATAGTAAACGATTAGCCTCCGGCATACCCGTGCCCGACTATTATTATGCCATTGTTTTTGATATAACAAGTGCCGGCTGGCTCCGGTCCATTGCCTTCCTCATCCCCCACCTGAATCCACCCGAGGCGATCGGGGAATGCATCACTTCGATACAAGCAATTGAATCATTGACCGGACTTCGATTCTTACCGGCACTGAATAAAGATGCATATGCCGATCTTTCTATATGGGTGAACCCTTATCTCTGGTAGCGTGTATTCGCTCAGAGTTCGCCATCTCCCAAAAATCCTTATTTGGAGAGATCGTAGATTGCGTATCCGGCCATCCAGTTCGGAGCAAAGCGGCAAACATCACGCCAGTTACCGGAGAGATAAACAAAATCGCGCACCTTAATTTCCCGGGAACGGCAAAACTCCTCAAACTCCTGTATAGAAAAAGGATTTGAACGGATGCTCTCATTCCATGCCTGGGGAAATACTTCGTTTCGGGCGCGGCGGCCTCTTCGTAGATAGCTCAGGCGGTTCTTCCAAAAACCGTAGTTAACGTAGCCAACTGTAACGGTGCGACCCACCCGCAAGCTTTCCTCGAGGATCGAGTCGGGATCATCTAGCAAATCCACCGACCGACTCAAAATAACGCGATCAAATGCGTTATCCGGAAAAGCGGATAAGCATGTCCCTACGTCACCGTGATAGGTCGATAATCCGCGTTTGATACACCCTAAAACACGATCGATGTCGATATCTACCCCGACCCCATAAATCGATTTCTTCTGCCTTAAATACTCCAACAAAAGCCCGCGTCCACAGCCCAAATCAAGCACCCGATCACCTTCCTCTACCCAACGAGCGATAATCTGGAAATCAACCTGACGTTTTTTAAGTTCAGGATTCATTAGACGAGGAAATTACGAATAAGCCCATCCAGTCGGGGCGAACGGAGGAGAAATGAATCATGGCCGGAATCCATCGACAATTCTACATAGCTGGCATTCTTGCCCAGGCGCAGGAGCGACTCGACGATCTCACGATTACCCTGAGGTGGATAAAGCCAGTCAGAGGTAAAGCCAACCACCAGACCACGGGAGGCTACTGAGGAAAGCGATGCATCCAGCGAGCCCTCTTCGCCATATAGGTCGAACCGATCCAAAGCCTTGGTCAGATACAGGTAAGTATTCGCATCAAAGCGGGAGACAAAGGCCTGTCCCTGATAGCGCAGATAGCTTTCTACTTCAAACTCCACATCAAAATGCTCCATTCCTACATTGGCATTTCGGCGCTTGCGCCCGAATTTGGCCTCCATTCCGGCATCAGAGAGATAGGTTATGTGCGCCATCATACGCGATACCGATAAACCCTCGCGAGGCTGCTCACCCTCCGGGTAATTGCCTTCTAGCCAGCTTGGATCATTAATGATCGCCTGTCGCCCGGTATCATTGAAGGCGATTGCCTGCGCACTGTGACGCGCACAGCAAGCCAGTGCAATGTAGCGATCTACCCGCTCCGGATAGGCAATCGCCCATTGCAAAGTCTGCATACCGCCCATACTGCCACCGATTACGGCGTAGAGACGATCAATCCCCAATGAATCGATCAGCAAGCTCTGCGCTGTAACCATATCGCCCACAGTTAGTTTGGGGAAATCCAGATTATAACGATTCCCAGTCTCCGGATTAATCGAAACCGGCCCCGTGGAGCCACTACAACCGCCCAGCACATTCGAGCAGACGACATAGAAGCGATTCGTGTCAATCGGCTTGCCCGGACCGACCATAAAATTCCACCATCCTTGCTTGCGCTCATCCAGACTGTGCACGCCCGCACAGTGATGGTTACCGGTCAATGCGTGGCAGATAAAGATGGCGTTATCCCGCGCCGCGTTGAGTTCGCCATACGTCTCATAGCGCAGGGTCAACTCTGGGATGCTACCGCCAGATTCAAACTGAAACGGCTCCGTTTGATGATAGTCTTGGCAAGCTACCAAACCGACCTCACCGACACGGGATGCGCTCGGTTCTGCTGAAGAATCTATCATGCGATGCTAAAACCAGTATCAGGGCAGGCAAATCCTGCTCTTGCAAATGCCAATTGCAGGGGCTTTCAAGTCAACAAAATATGCTCCGCATCAGGGGGTTGCCCCAAATTCGACAATCTTGAAATTATTATCCGGTACAACGTCCGCAACCGCATCATCCGTCTGTACCACTGCTGTTACCCGTATTTTTTCAAGCAATTGAGCCGGCGGCACCTGTACATATATTTTTTGTGAAAATGCCTCTCCCGGCTGAGTCGAGCGCAAGGCAAAGGTTTGCCGATCCGGACTATCGGAAAGTTGCACAACCAGCTCGCCCCCGGAAAGCCAACGATTCCCCCGGTTCTGGATAACGATGTCAACCGACACATTGGTGCCGGGAGAAGCCTCTGGAGGGAAATAGATATCTGCCAACGCGATATCTGGGCGCTCCGCCTCCGTCTCACTTAGACGCTCCCAATCAATCCAGCCACCTCCGTAGAGCGGGTCGTCACCAAGCGCTCCGGCTTCATTCAAGCTTTGCTCTAATTGAGCAACGGCTTGATCCGGTGAAAGTAGATCACCTTTAGACAAAAGAGCCGCCAATGTACCGGAGACGAAAGGAGCCGCAGCAGAAGTGCCGGTAAATTGCCCGGATTTACCCTCTTCGGTAGCCGCAAAAATGCCGACCCCTGGCGCGGCAAAATCAATCTCTGCCGATTGATTCGGGAAACCGGCCTGCTGATGGCGCGCATCGACCGCGGTTACCGATAGCACTTCTGCATAGGCAGCAGGATACGACAATTGCGTGTATCTGTCATTCCCCGCAGCCGCGACCATCAACACCCCTTGATTATGAGCATACTGAACGGCATGCCGTAGGAGAGCGCTATCCTCATACAGGCCCAAACTCATATTGAGGATTTTTGCACCCCGTTCGACTGCATGGATGATCCCTTCTGCTACATGAAAGCTGTGCCCCTCGCCTTCCTCTCCAAGAACGCGCACAATGAATAAGCTGGATGCCGGAGCCACCCCGTTACTACCGCTGATGATCGATGCCACTGATGTCCCATGCTTTGCTCCCGGATCATCTGCCTGCCCGCCGGTGAGAACAAGTTCTTCAACCGCGACATCCTCAAAGTCCGTATGCGGAAATAATCCGGAGTCTAAAACAGCAACAAGCACACCCGAACCGTCGCCCTCCAGGCTCTTCGTAATCTGGGCAGCCGTCTGGTTGTAGGAAGCCGGAGCAAACAAGCCCTCAGGGAGAGCCTCTATCGGTGGAGCCGGTTGAGAAACCCGGTAATTAAAGCCAAAATCAATCGACTCGAAGGGGATTTTTAACTGAGACAATACCGAAGTCTTGAGCCGCAGGATGCGAAGTGTGTCAATCTGCCCGAGTGGCTGTAAACCGGCCTGTTCCATTGCCCATAGATATTTACGATAAGAAGACTCGTCATTAAAGGTGAACAGAATCTCGCCCTGTACCGCACCATCCGGATAGCGAATCGGTCGGTCTCCCCAATCCGCCATTGGAGTCGTCCGGGGGATTTCAGCTTTACCCGATTTCTCCGGGCTTTTCTCAAAGTTCGGTATTTTCAGGGCAATCTCGGGAGATTTCGATCCGCTGCCCCACCGCCAGCCGAGGTA
This sequence comes from Opitutia bacterium UBA7374, assembly GCA_002469895.1. Classification (GTDB taxonomy): domain Bacteria; phylum Verrucomicrobiota; class Verrucomicrobiia; order Opitutales; family Coraliomargaritaceae; genus UBA7374. The sequence continues at coordinate 54,165 of DKOA01000041.1, read as the reverse complement.
CAGACCGAGGAAGACAATCAGCAAAAGAACGGCGAAGCGGGTAAACTGTTTTGGATCCATGCTCAGTATGCTTTTTACAAGACGATCAGTGCGTTAAAGATAATGAATGTAGAAAATCAGAATCAGATCAATCTGGGATCGAGCACCCAGCGCAGTGCACAAATACCGGATTGTCCATGATCCGGCTGGGGCAACCATTCTAAACAAACTAAACTACAGGTCTTTAAGTATATTCTAGACCGATAACGCTCACCGGAAATAAGCAAAGAGGACAAAATCTCCAAGTTTGGATTATGCCCAACCAGCAGAACATCCTCTTCCAGTGCGCTCAACAAATCTACTAGCGGTAGAGGATCTCGATCCGGCTCTAGCGATGCTTCCTCCTTTTGTAGCACAGATGCATGGGCCATCCCCAGCGCTTGAAGAAAGACCGATGCCGTCTCCTCTGCCCGCAAGAGAGGGCTTACCCAAGTATGCTCGGGCCGGAAATCATCCTTCCCGCGCAGTAAAGCGCCCAACTTTTCCACATCCCTACAGCCTTTTTCCGTCAGTTTGCGCTCAGCATCCGGAAAACCCGGCTCTGCCTGCGCATGTCGAAGTAAATACACCTTCATTATCTCCTAGAGTGAATACCTATCGACCCAGCGGCAAGCTTCACTCGCGCCTCTGCACCCCAAATACAAAAAAAGACGCCGCTCTGCAAAGCGACGTCTTACAAACTACAAACTACAACTGATACATGGGATAAGACGCAGGGGTGGTCCATACGTTCAAAAAGAATTCAAAAATTCTAAGATTTTTTAAATATACCGCAAGGACGCCACCAAATCACCTGCTAAAAAGCCCGCACAACTAGAGTTTGGTATATTTCTCACTGCGCCCCTTCGCTTTTTCCACCGGGTACTTTTCTGCATTTTGCTTCATCTTTGCCTCAATGATGCCGGCAATATCCATACCCGTAATATTGGCAAATTCGATGGCAAAAATCAGAATATCGGCCAGCTCTTGCTCGACCTCGGAACGCACTTTTTCTGTATCCATATCCGCATGGGACTGCTCCGGGGATTGCCAGAGAAAATGCTCCATTAATTCGGCAGCCTCCGCGGCAATCGCCATGGAAAGATTTTTAGGAGAGTGAAATTGCTCCCAATCACGCGCTCGCGCAAAGGCCAGTACTCGGTCCTTGATTTGCTGCAGATGAGTCGACTGATCGTCCATAATCATTAAACAGACGCAGCCATCGCCACAGGGCAACCCCAATCCTTTGAAGCTTGCCTCAAGTCTGGATGCCCACTCTATAACAGGGAGCCTTCTTACATGCATAAATCTGCGTCAACTAACTCGCCGCAAACGAATACACAGGCACTCCAATTAATAGGCGCGATCACCCTTCTGCGACTGCTCTGGCATGGCCTTAGTCCGGTCGGTATGGCTGGCGATGAGACCTACTATTGGCTCTGGGGCCAATATCCTGACTGGGGCTACTTCAGTAAACCCCCTCTCATCGGGTGGCTCTACGGCGCACTCGGTTCTATTTTCGGCAACTTCACCTGGATCTTTAAGGCCACCGCTACCCTTCTCGGAGCCGGCAGTCTCTGGTTTTTCTACCGCTTCCTACTCTTGCTCAGCCAAGACGGTTTACTCAGCCTGGCCGGACTCACCGCACTGGCGCTCATGCCGGCAAACCTCCTACTCGGTTCGATGCTGACAATCGATGCACCGCTGATGTTTTTTTGGATCTGCGGGCTGTATTGCACTACCTCCATTCTGCTTTCTAAGGAATGCCGTACCGCCACCTATGCCGCTCTCTGGCTGGCTCTCTGCCTCGGGCACTTGTCCAAGCAAATGATGCTCCTGCAGATCGGGTTGATACTTCTGCTTTGCCTCCTGCACCGGCGTGATCTGCTTCTACGGCCGGCGCTCTGGCTAACTCTTGCCGGATCCTTGATCGCGCTTCTCCCACCTCTTTTCTGGAACGCCCAAAACGACTGGATCACGGTGGCTCATACCGCCCACCACTTCGAAGCCGGTAAATCCGGCATGGCCGAAGCACTCAGCCGTTTCGGAGAATTATGGGGCGCCTTAGCCGGTCTAATTTCCCCGCTCCTCTTACTTCTCCTCTTTCCCGCACTTATTTGGAGCTGGCAACATCGCCGAGAACCGGCCGTCAACATCTGCCTATTTTACGGTGCGGCCGGGCTAGCCGTCATGTCTGCAATGGCCTTTCGCCAAAGAATCAATCCCAATTGGCCAGCTGTCTTTCTCTACGGCAGTCTCGCTCTGATTGTTCTTTGGTCCGCCCAAAATGCCGCTCGTACCCGCTGGTTTCAGCGTGGGGTTCGCGTTGCTGCGGTGATCAGCCTCGGGCTCATGATCCTCCTCCCATTACTCGGACCCCTGGCCGGGCAATTTGCCAAAATCGGCATCCAACCACAGCGCAGGGGTTGGCTCGGCTATCCTGAAATGGTCGCTCAGTGTAGTGAAATGGCTCCCACGGCCGAGCAACTGCTCTTTGTCGGTCACCGTTTTACCGCCTCACAATTTGCTTACCATGGCTCTGAACCGAAAAGCGTTTACCTCTGGAACAATAGCGGCAAAACACGCAGCCAGTTCGACTTTTTCCCCACGCCGGAAGCAGATCTGCCAACGCTCTTGGTCGTTGAGCAAAAAAAAGCCACCAGCGAAGCCTCGCCGCCGGAAGATTTAGCGAGTCGTCTGGACAACCTGAAACGACTGGGTGACCTTCCCATGCACCCGGTTCGGGACTACCCGCGTTTTCACATTTATCTGGCCGATTCCCTCCAGCCAGATTCAGCGAACACTACCGTAAATGAGTGATTACAGCATCATAATACCCTTTTACAACGAGTCCGAAAGCGTCGTCTCGGTACTGCGCGAAGTCGTCTCGACAAATCCCAAAGCTGAAGTCATCGCAGTCGACGACGGGAGCCGAGATCAGACCTTCGCTCTGATCCAAACCGTCGAGGGAGTACGTGCCTATACCTTTGCCCAAAACCGGGGACAATCCGCCGCGATGTATGCCGGCATGCGCATGGCCACTAGAGATGTCTGTGTCATGATGGACGGAGACGGCCAAAATGACCCCGCGGATATTCCTCGATTACGAGCCGAACTAAAAGGCAGCATCGGCATGGTCTGCGGCTATCGCGCTAATCGAAAAGACAAGGCCAGCCGAAGATGGGCTTCCCGGATAGCCAATAAAATCAGGGTGGCGATTATTGATGACGGGCTACGCGATACCGGCTGCTCGCTCAAATGCTTTCACCGCAGTGCTGTCGATTATCTAGTCCCTTTTAATGGAATGCACCGCTACATGGCAGCCCTCATGAAACAGGCCGGCGTGCACATAGTCGAAATCCCCGTGAACCACCGGGAGCGACACGCCGGCACTTCAAAATATACAAATTGGGAGCGCGCCCTTCGGGGAATTTACGATCTATTTGGTGTTTCCTGGTTGCTCCGTCGAAAAGTAGCCTTCGATGTGGTCACTGATAAATCAAAAGAGTCCTCATGATCTTCGATAACATTCACCTTACCCTGCCCGTACTGGCCTTTATGCACGATGTCTGGATCGACACGGAATGCTTCGGCCTCAAACTTGTGGTCACTCCGTGGAAATTTGTCGGCTATACCGGAGTCCTTCTTTTCGGTGGCCGATGGATCGTTCAGATCCTCGCCTCCCGTCGGGAAAAAAAAGTGATCATGCCCCGTCTTTTCTGGATCATGTCGCTCATCGGTTCGCTCTGCCTAATCAGTTATTTTACGCTGGGCAAAAACGATTCGGTCGGGATCCTCTCGAATCTCTTTCCCACCTTTGTCGCCGCCTATAATCTGATGCTCGATCTACGCAATGCGAGAGAGCAAGCAGGCACCTAGTGGACCCATGCGCAACTGGCTAGAACATCGTCCCTTGCTGATCCTTAGCCTCTGCGCTCTGCTTTATCTGCTGCCGGGGACGACGCAGATGCCACTGGTCGATCGCGATGAACCACGATTTGCTCGTGCCACTGTGGAAATGCTTGAAGGTGGCGACTGGATCGTACCCTATTTTAATGGCGATTACCGCTTCGATAAACCACCGCTTACCTATTGGTGGATGAGCCTACACTATCGTCTCCTTGGTATTAATGAGTTTGCCGCACGGCTCCATTCCGCCATCGCCTGCTGGCTCACGGCCCTGCTCTGCTTTAGCATCGCCCGCCGAATTGGTATGAACAAGGAGTGGGCAGCGATCGCTGGCTTGATTTGGCTGGGCAGCCTGCAAGTGCTCATCCACGGGCGCATTGCCGTAGCGGATATGCCCCTCATCCTCGGCATCACCCTGAGCATGCGTGGAGTCATCGAGTACCTCATGCGCGACCCAACACCAAACTTTTTCGGTCGATGGTTCTGGGTTCTCATCGCCGGTCAATGCATCGCCTTCTACGCGAAAGGGCCACTCGCCTTCCTCATCCCAACGATTGCCCTACTCTTCTACTTTCTCTTTCGTCAGCGAAAAGATCCAACTCCGATTCCCTGGAAGCGCATCGGTATAGAATTCATCTTGGGAATTACGATTGTCACGACCATTGTTGCTGCATGGGGCATCCCGGCACTGCTCCGAACCGAGGGTGCCTACTTTGATATTGGAATCGGAGAACATGTCGTGGAGCGCGGAATCAGTTCCTTCAATGACCGCTTCTACATCCCTGGCGTCTATTACTTTTTTATCGTACTTTTATTTTTCAGTCCCTGGGTATCCGCTCTCTGGCCGGCCGTCTGCACCGCTTGGAAGGAACGCAAATCCACAGATTCCAGCGGGCTCATACTCCTCGGTTGGGCCGGCGCGCCCTTCATCGTATTCGCCTTTTACAAGACACAACTACCCCACTACATCTTACCCGGTTATCCTGCGTTAGCTATTCTCTGTGCGCGATGGATGAGTCGCCACGAACAACCCCGGCTGCAATGGACAGTGTGGATAAACCGCATAGTGCTCACTTTGGGCATGCTGATCGCACTTACACTCAGCGTGAATTTGCTTCCCAAAGAAACACTTCGTCCACTCGGGTTTGCTTGTGGCGCACTGGCACTTATTTTCGCAGTATTACTGATCGCCTCTGAAGCGGTTCGTGTTCGAGCGCTTGGTCGTACGCTCTCCTTATTGGGGCTGATCAGTCTGCTCATGATTCCCCTCTCTCAGGGATTAAGAAGCGCTCATGCTACCGTGCGACTGACAGAATCTCTTGATCCGGAGTGGCCAAACGCGGAAACAAAGGCCCGCGCAGACGGCTTCTCCGAACCCAGCCTCGTCTGGTATAGCGGACACAACTGGAAGTTTCAATCTGCAATGGATTCGACCAGCGCAGAACCACAGCTCTTTGGCGTCCGACGCTGGCGCTTGGACAACGACTTCCTCGCCGACTGGATAGGTGGAGAAGCACCGCAACCCATGCACGACCGGCGCGAGGCAATCGAAAACCATTTTGCAGACCGGAAGATCCGATGGGTACAAGGCTTTAATCCTGGAAATACTTCTTGGGTCGAACTCGCTTATATTGAAGCTTCCTCAACACCATGAGCGCACGAAATAAAAAGCTACAGCAGCAAGCAGAGTCACTTCTGAAAAAACCGTTTCGATGGATGAGCCTGCCGACTGACATCCGTTACGTCGCACTCTTTTCCTTCCGGTTCCTCATCCTCCACAAATTAAAGTTCTTTGCGCTGCTCTCCGCTGCTGTCGTCATTGCCCTCTATATCATCCGGCCGATCGAAGGGACATTCAATCATTGGTTGCAAAGTCAGTTTGATGCTCCCTTTCTCCACGATGCAGCTGCCTGGCTCTCCTGGAGTGGCGAGTATTTCTTCCCCTTAATGATTCTTCTACCCTGTTGGCTCATTGCCTGCCTCCGCCGGTCCCGACGCCTACAGGTGCTCACTGCTTGTATCCTTATTTCCTTTGTAGCCAGCAGCTTGGTCGTGCGCGTTGGCAAACTTGGCTTTGGGCGGCTACGGCCCATCGTGGCCGAAAGAACCGAACAGCCGGACACCTTTATCGGCCCTACCTTGCGCCCAAAGTACCATAGCTTCCCCTCTGGCCATACCGCTGCAGCGTTCGCCACGTCAACCCCCGTATTCTTTATACATCCCGGGATAGGTAGCGCCCTCAGCGTCTGTTCCAGTCTTATCGCCTTTTCCCGCACATACGAAAATCAACACTACCCCTCCGATCTCTTCGGCGGACTCGTTGTGGGAATCCTTTGTGCCCTGCCCGGGCGCACACTCATGCGAGCCTTTCCTCTGGCTCAAGCACCCAATACGCACATTGCTAACCATGGAGAACCACAATCCAAAAAAGAAAAAGCGGCTCCCGAATAAATATATCTACCTCCCGTTCATTTTTGGTATCGCTTTTAGCCTTGCCAGCAATCTGTTCGGCTGGGACTTAGCCTTTCAGGAGTGGTTCCGGGATCCTCTCAACGAGCAGTGGACCGGACGAGACAAGCCCCTCTACACCTGGCTCTACCATTACGGGATCGTGCCCGCCCTGGTAGTTGCGGTTGTCTCGCTGATCACCCTTATTCTCAGCTATAACCTTCGACGCCTGATCTTTACCCGAAGGGTAGCCGCCTACCTGTTTCTCCTCCTTGCTTTAGGGAACGGACTCGTCACGAACGGCATACTCAAAGAATACTGGGGCCGACCACGACCCAGCCAAATCATACAATTCGGAGGTACCGAGCAGTTTGAGCCCAGCCTCACACAAGATTTTGTTCGCGAAGGCAAATCCTTCCCCGGAGGACATGCCACCATGGGCTTTTACTTTCTTGGAGTCGCTCTCCTCTTTACCGGTCGTGCACGGATCTTTTGGTTCCTCTTTGCCCTAATTTTCGGTGGAGCCATCTCTGTGGCACGCTCCAGTTACGGCGGACACTTTCTGACCGATAATGTATGGGCCGGCATTGTCATGTGGCTGACCAGTGTTTTCCTTTTCCGTGTCTTCCATTTGCATGAAGGTTTACGATACATAGAGCAGCCCGCACGCTCTGCCTTTCACGCTTGGCGACGTAAATGGGCGGGCATAGCCCTTCTGCCAATGGTCATTGTCCTTGTTGTCGGAGTTACCGTAGCGACTCCCCGAGACAAAACAGAAACAGTTCAAATCAAACTGGCAGAGGAAAGCCCCATACAAACCATCCATCTGGACATCTCCGGTGGACTCGTCGTTAAGACCGAAAAGCCGGACCTGCTCTGCATTGCCCGGGGTGTCGGTTTTGGCTTCCCGAAAACCCGACTCATGCTGCGATTGGTGCCTTCAGATGTTCCCGGGAAACACACCCTACAACACTATGTGCGCGGCTTCTTTTCCGATTTACAAGCAACCACGACTCTCCATCTACCGGCCGGATACCAATATGAAATCAATTATGATCCGGAATACGTCAGCGGACTGATTCTCGATGGTACTATCGAGAATACGGACACAGGCACCAAGCGGATTGACCTGCGATCAGCCAAGTAGCGCCACCGCGATAGAGAAGTAGATAATCAAGCCCAGCACATCCATGACAGATGTGATCAAAGGACTACTAGCCACTGCAGGGTCGACCTTTAGGATACTCAAACCGAAAGGTAACAGCGCCCCGAAGGTGTTCGCCACGATAACGATGGCCACCATACTCAATCCTACAATTAACGCGATTGGCTGCCCCCCGCCATAAAAGGAACCGGCGAAAAAAGCCACTAAGCCCATCGCCAAACCGAGGAAGACTCCAACGATCAACTCCTTTAAGAGGGCCGGAAACCAGTCCCCCAGACTGAGGTCCCCGGTAGCAATTGCACGCACCATCAAAGTAGCCGATTGCGCTCCACTATTTCCCCCGCTGGCAATGACCAGAGGCATAAAAAGAGCGAGTGCAATGACTTCCTTAAGGTTTTCCTCATAGCCAGCTATTACGCCGGCTGAAATCAAATTGACGAAAATCAATATACACAACCAACCGATTCGCTTTCGAAAAAGCTGCGTTGGAGCCGCCGCGCTGTACTTTGACTCCAGCGGTGCCACTGCGGCGCCCTTGTGGATGTCTTCTGTAACCTCTTCTTCCGCGACATCCATGATGTCATCCACCGTCACAATCCCGACAATCACTCCTTCTGAATCAACCACCGGAAGCGCATTTACATCGTAACGCTGGATCATCTCCACCGCCACCTCACGATCCGCAAAAGCTGAGATACTCACACAATTAAAGTTCAACATATCCCGGACCACAGTGCCGGGCTCCGCCATAATCAATCGACGCATCCGTACGATATCAATCAGCTTACCGTTCGAGTCCGTCACGTAGAGTATATTAAAGATCTCTGAATCGCGTCCAAATTTGCGTACATGGGCAAGCGCTACCTCAACCGTCCATTCCTCCCGCAAGCGGATGTAATCCGGTGTCATAATCCGCCCAACACTCTCCTCCGGGTAGCCCAGCAACTGCCGGGATTCTGCTAAATCCTCCGGACTGAGTAACTGAAGTAAGCGACGAGTCACCGTAGCAGGCAGTTCCTCCAGCATAGCCGTACGATCATCCGGACTTAAATCAGCCAAAAGCGTACGCGTGTCCGTGTCCGTTAATGCAGTCAGCAGACTGTCTTGCCATTCCGGCTCGAGATAAGCAAATACATCCGCCGCGCGCTGCCTAGGCAACGATCGATACACCAATATCTGGTGGGGTTTGTCCAAACGAATCAAAAGATCGGCAATCTCCGGATGCGCCCAACTGGAAAGACGCTCCGAAACCGCCTTCAATTGATTATTGGCGATCAGCGACTCGATCTCTGCTTCCACCTTTATGTCGACCTCCTCCATGATTTGCTAGATTGGCTCCGAAGACTCCAGAGTAAAGAAGGGAAAACGCCTACTATGATTTTTTTACCGCCTGCTCACATCCGTATGTCGCCAGCATTTCACGAATCATCGAGGATAAATCCTCCAGCCCCATTCCGGAAGCACCGGCCTCAGCGACACAATTGACATAATTAATTCGATTATCCCAATCCAGATCCAGAGCGCGATGATCCAGCCAATTGCTCAGCTCAAGGAACGCATGCATCCAATCAATCAGGGAAAACGCACTTTCGTCGACAAATGTGAGCAACTTTTTCACCATTACATCGTCGACCAGATTTTCCCCTGCATAGGCAATCAAGTCCGGATGCCCCGCTAAGTGATTCGTCATTTGTGCCTGCATCGTGCGATCCTTCTCATTCATAGAGAAACGCTGCCTCAATCTCGCCGCCGAGACAAACCCGCATTTTTATTTTCAACGCGAATATATTTCCTAATGCAGACTTGCTCTAGCAGCGTACTCTGCTTGCCTAAGCCCTTTCTCAATGCGAACCATACGAACAGCTGCGCGGGCACTTATCATACAAGACGACAAGGTGCTCACTATCAAGATGCAGGATACCACCGGCATCTTTTACATCCTACCCGGAGGCGGACAGCAACATGGAGAAACCCTGATAGAAGGCCTGCAGAGAGAGTGTCTCGAGGAAATCGGCTCCAGTGTAAATGTCGGCGATATCGCCTACGTTCGCGAATACATCGGCAAAAACCATGAGTTTCGCCAGTCACATGGTAACTTTCATCAACTCGAAAGTGTCTTCTTCTGTGAACTTACTGCCCCGGAGGCTGTCGGTCAAGGAACTGCATTGGACAACAAACAAATTGGCATCGAATGGATACCTCTTTCAGAATTACCCCAGCGGAGATTCCTCCCGCAGGCCATCAAATCCGCGTTCTCAAAAACCGGCTTTCAGTCGGACACAATTTATCTGGGGGATATTAACTAAAGACCAACAGCACGCCACTTTTACAATTCGGACTTAATGCAGAGATAGAATGAGCGTCTACAGTCGCATCTTCAATAAACAGTATCAGAGCCTCATGCATCCTGCGGATCGTATGCGGAGTGACTGCCTGAACCCGTTCTGCGTACTTCTTCTTTGTCTCATCGGCGTCCTTTTTATCTACTCGGCACAGTACACCAACGGCGGAAGTGACTGGAAAAAACAGCTCCTCTGGGTGACCATGGGGTTCGGCCTCTATGCGATCGTCGCCTCGGTCAATTATAAGATCTACCTGCGCTTTGCCCACTACCTCTATGCCGGTGGTATTCTCGGGCTCCTCCTAGCCACAAAAATTAGTCCGATGAGTGTCGAAATGATGGGCGCGAGGCGGTGGGTCGATATCGGTATCACCATTGTTCAACCGGCCGAAGCGGCAAAAGTGGGAACCCTTATCATGGCGGCCAGTATCCTTGCTCGCTCCGAACTTGGCTCCTTCGCAGACTCCATTGTTGTCTTAATCAAGATCACTGCTGTTTTTTTACTACCTATGCTGTTGATTTTCCTACAGCCTGATCTAGGTTCGTCACTTGTTTTTCCACCGATGATCTTCGCACTGCTCTTTATTTCCCGCTTGTCGGAGAAATTTTTCCTCACCGCCTTTGCTCTATTTGCCATGGCAGTGGCCGTCTTAGCAGTCGATATTCGCGGTTATAGCCAACACATCACCCAACAGCGGGAGACCGCTCAGAGCGATGCAAGTACCATCGGCCAATACAAGTCGATCCTGCCCATTCACAACTACCAGCGCGACCGCATTCTCACTTTTGTCGCTCCGGATGTTGTTGATCCGGAAGGCACGGGTGCCAGTTGGAATGCCAAACAAGCAAAAATCTCCGCTGCTACCGGCGGAGCCACCGGGAAGGGCCTGCTGAAAGGCACACAGGCACAACTCGGTTATCTACCCCAAGCGGTAGCACATAATGATTTTATCTTCTCCGTCGTTGCGGAGGAGACAGGCTTTCTAGGAAGCGCGTTCGTAGTCGGGCTATTTTGCCTGATGGTCGCCAACGGCATACGTATTGCCGGACTCTCAAAAGATCGATTCGGGATGCAACTGGCCGTCGGTGTCAGTGTACTTTTCCTCGTACATTTCTTCATTAATATTGGCATGACTATCGGTATCACTCCGATTACTGGACTACCGCTTCCATTCCTAAGCTACGGAGGCTCCTTTGTTTTGAGCTGCTTTTTCCTGCAAGGACTGGTGCAAAGCGTTTATCGGTATCGAAAGGATTATCAATGATCCACTTGACCGCTATCTGCACAACCTACTCTTGCAAACGCAGCCAAATACAATTGGGGGCTCCGGCTGAAACCGGAAACAAAACCACCCATGCAAGACAACACCAATACTAAGGACGACTCTCATCTAGAACACGCGGAAGCACTCGCCTCTGCGCCAAAAGAAAAAAAAGCCAAGCGAATCGATCAGAGAAAACTCAAAGATGATGCCACGCAGCGTGCCAAAACACGCCCGATCGTCACCCGCTTGATCAGCGCGCTAAAAAACGAGAAAAAAGCCTACTCCGAACTCATCATTAATTCAGAGCCGCTGGAAAAGCGTGCTGCCCAATTAAACGAGGGTATTCTCGAGAAATTTGAAGTCGAACGTTCCGGCGAACTGCGCGAAGTCGGCGCTGTTTTTAAGGGAAAAATCCAAAACCTTGAACCCGGACTGAAGGCTGCCTTTGTTGATATCGGACAGCCCAAAAATGCCTTTTTGCATTATTGGGACATTTTACCGGCCGCCAGTGACAATACTATTGAAGTCGTTCGCGATAACAAATCACAACAGCAGCGTGATCGCGAAAACGATAAAATTACGGTCAAAGACATACCCAGACTGTACCCGATTGGCACCGAAATTATCGTTCAAGTAACGAAGGGGCAGATCGGCACAAAAGGCCCCCGTACGACAACAAACATTGCCTTGCCCGGTCGTTTTCTCGTTCTCATGCCAAATTCCGGTACCCTCGGCATATCACGCAAGATCGAAGACAAAAAGGAGCGCTCCCGCCTGAAGGGTATTCTGCGTAAACTCACATTACCGGAAGGCATGGGCATCATTGTCCGAACTGCCGGAGAAGGAAAGAAAGCCCGCTACTTCATCCGGGACCTACATATTCTTCTCAAGCGTTGGGATAGTATCACCAAGCGCATCGAAGAAGCCAGTAAACCCACTTGCGTATACGTCGAACCCGATCTGATCGGACGTACAGTCAGAGACTTTCTCACTGAGGAAGTGGATCGCGTGATCGTCGATAAACGGGATGATTACGAAAGCATGCTCGCCGAAGTGAGTAAAATCTCGCCTCGTTCAAAATCAAAAATTCAGTTATTCGACGAAGATATACCCGTTTTCGAGCGCTTTAATATTGAACGTCAAATTGAGCAAACCTTCATGCGCTGTGTTCCGCTGCCCTCCGGCGGTGAAATTGTCATCGAAGAAACCGAGGCCCTCATCTCCATCGACGTCAATACCGGCTCACACAAAAATAAAAACAAGGACGGCAAGAACTTCATTCTCCAAGTCAATTTGGAAGCCGCCACAGAAATCGCGCGTCAGGTGCGACTCCGCAATATCGGCGGACTTGTCATCATGGACTTCATCGACATGAAGGCGAAGAAAGACCGCAACGCCGTCCTCCAGCGCATGCGGCGTGAAATGGCACGCGACAAAGCAAAAAGCCATATCCTCCCGATTTCCACTCTCGGGATCATGCAGATGACTCGCCAACGACAAACCGAGAGCCATTCCAGCGGGATTCGGGTAGATTGCCCCTACTGCAGTGGTCGAGGGTCCGTCAAGTCTCCCCGCACGATGAGCATCGAGATACAGCGGCGTATCATTAGCATCATTCGTCACCTCCGTATTCGCGATGGGGATGACAAAGAGATCAAGCTTCGCGTCTTGCTCAATCCAGACAATCTGCAACGCCTGCGCAATGAGGATGAAGACTTGCTCATCGAAATTGAGCAATCTTACGGAGCCGCCCTTTCCTTTATCGCCGATCCCATCTACCATGTAGAAAACTTTAAGATCGTTGATCTCGAAAGCGGACAGGAAGAACGCTAATCAGAAGCCACCCGTATAAACCCGTAAATCTGTGAAGTTACTTGCCGCATTCGATAAATTTAAAGAATCGATGACGGCTGAACAGGCCTGCGCAATTGCCGCGTCCACGGCACAGGATACCCTTGGGCCGGATTGTCAGATTGAGACGGTCCCCCTGACCGACGGAGGCGAGGGCTTTTGTCCCATCTTGACCAATGCCGCTTCTGGTCGCATCGAGCGTCACGTGGTTACGGGGCCTCTCGGTACGACCTTGGAATCGCCTCTCGGTTGGGTCAGCTTTGACGAACTGCCGGGGCCTGCTCTCCAATATTTCGGCAATGCCAGCGGCCAACTGGCAGTCATTGAGATGGCCTCTGTCGCCGGACTAGAACAGGTACCTACTACGGAACGTAACCCCCGGCACACCACCACTCGTGGAGTCGGCGAATTAATGCTGCTTGCCGCCGAAAAAGGGGCGGGAGCCATCCTCCTCGGTATCGGCGGCAGTGCCACCAGCGACCTTGGCTTGGGCGCACTCGAGGCACTCGGTATTCAGTTCCCCCAGACTGAGATGATAACCCCACATAAATGGTCGGAGGTCGAGGCCATCACTGGATTCATCAAACGCCCACTACCGCCAATATTCATCGCCTGCGATGTGGATAATCCGCTCCTTGGCGCACGCGGTGCCGCTGCCATATACGGCCCACAGAAAGGGCTGCCCAAAGAGGCCATTGAGGATTTCGACAAGCAATCGAGTCATCTGTCCTCTCTGCTTTGCCAGCACTTCGGACAAGATTTATCTCTTCGTGATATCCCCGGAAGCGGCGCTGCCGGCGGTATCGGCTTCGGTCTTAAAGCGGCCTGCGGCGCAGAATTCATCTCCGGATTCGACCTCGTCCAGTCCTGGCTCGACCTGGAAATGCAAGTCGCCATCTCCGATCTTATTCTTACCGGAGAAGGCTGCTTCGACCAAAGTTCACTCTCCGGAAAAGGCCCCTACGCTCTACTCGAACTCGCTGAAAAGTCAGGCACTCCGGTATGCATTTTGCCCGGCAGTGTTGGAACAGGGACGCTTGCCCGTCTACAGGTGCGCTATCCCGGCACACAAGTCTTTCCCATCTCACCGGCAGGATGCTCGCTGGAGGAAGCGCTCCTAAACGGACCATCAAACCTCGCCCGTTCGGTCGATCATGCTCTAAAAAAGCTCCAGAGCGGATGAATCAGGAGGAACAGGAGCTCTTCAATGTCAAAAATCGGCGTATCCGGCGGGTTAAAAAATGGCTCCGTCCGCTTCCCCGCCGCGCAAATATTCACCGGTACCCTATACTCCGGCATTTCTCATCGGCCGCTAAAAAAAGAATCTATCTCTGGAGTTTCCGCGCAGAAAACGTACTACCCTCCATCTATGTCGGCAGCGTGCTCACCTTTTTGCCGATCTACGGACTGCAATTACCACTTGCCTTTCTCTTTGCCCTCTTTCTGCGCTCCAATCTACCTATTTTCGTCGGGCTCCAGTTGATCACCAACCCGTTCACGGTGCTACCCATCTGGTTTGCCCTCTTTCAAATCGGGCACAATGCGCTCTCCATATTCGGCGTCGAAACCATCCCACTGGGACGCGCAGACCTGGAACGACTCATTCAAAGTATTCAAATCGGCGAATGGGGTGAGCAAATCGACCGTATCCTCGGTGTCTTCGGTCAGATGACCCTCGGCGCCCTCATCATCGGGCTTTGTCTCGGCTTGATTCTGGGGAATATCTACCGGCTGGCTTCGCGATATACCCAAAAAAGCTACACTCGATTAAAGGAAAAAATTGAAGCCCGCCGTTCCATCCATACAGATTGAGTCGCTCAAAAAATGAAATATAGCCTTCCCCGACTACCTCTACTCAGCCTCTTTTTTCTCTGCACTTCGACACTGCTCAGTGCGAATACATTTCTTCTTGGCATCGACGTACTGGAACGCAGCGGATTTCGCGCAATTGCCGGAAAACGAGTCGGTTTGCTGACCCACCCAGCCGGCGTCAATGTCCGTGGCGAAACCTCCATAGAAGTACTGAAGCGCTCAAAAAGATTGCAACTGGTCTCCCTTTTCGGGCCCGAACATGGTATCTACGGAGACGAAAAAGCAAACGTCCCAGTACTCGACCGGATTGATCGTCGTACCAGCCTGCCTGTTTACTCTTTGTACGGAAAGTACCGCCGCCCAACTGCCTCGATGCTCGCCGGGCTCGATGCGCTCGTCATCGACCTGCAGGATATCGGCGCCCGCTCCTACACCTATGTTAGTTGTATGCGCTATGCCATGGAGGCGTGCTTTGAAGCCGGAGTTGAAGTCGTCATTCTCGATCGTCCCAACCCCCTCGGTGGACGCAAAGTAGATGGCCCACCACTCGATCGTGAATGGCGCAGTTACGTAGGTGCCTTTCATGTCCCCTATGTACATGGTTTAACCATCGGCGAACTCGCGCGTATGGCGAAGGCTAACAGTGGCTGGATGGAAATCAGCGACGAAGTGCGCCGTAGGGGCCAATTAACTGTTGTCCCCATGCAGGGCTGGCGGCGCGATATGCTTTGGCCAGAAACAGGCCTCAAGTGGATTCCCACCTCCCCATACATCCCGGACCTCTCGGCTGCCTTAGGCTATGCCATGACGGGGCTGGGTGCACAGGAAGGTGACTTTAGTCATGGCATCGGCACACCCTACCCCTTTCGCTTACTTCGCTACAAGGGGCGCACTGCAGTTGAAATCAAGCAAGCCTTACAGCGTCGCGGCATCCCCGGACTAGGCTTGAAAATAGTCGAAACAAAGACCCTGAAAGGATATCCAATCGAAGGTGTTTATCTCTACGCTGCTGACTGGAAATTACTCCGTCCAACCGAAGTTAGTTTTCACATGATGCAGCTGGCTGCCGAATGGAGCGCACCGAAAAATCCCTTTGCCCAGGCAAAAAATGTTTCTCTTTTTAATAAACATGTCGGCAGCAGCGCTTGGTGGGAAGAGATCAGCCGTCGAGGCCGAGAGGCTCGCGTCCAATCATTCGTTAATCGCTGGGCAAAGCAGTCTCGCCTCTTTCAGGCAGAAAGTCAGCGCTTTTGGTTGTATCGTTAATTGGTCTGCAACGCCCATACCGGAGATCCCCACCGGCCACCGGAATAAAAGATCTTGGAGGAGTCTCTCCTATCGCGCTAACGCTACCCGTAAGATATAGAAAAGTGACCGCATTTCTCGATATTAGTCGCTATCCCGACAAGCATAACCGGTTTGCTTAAGCCTCGCTAAAAACCGGAACAGATCGATTCGAACTGCCCTAGGCAGCGTCTTCGGCATCCGACTTCTCGATCGCTTTGGTTTTCGGCTTTCCCCGGCCTTCTACCACAGCCTGATTGATCACCACCTCGGATATATTTTCCGCTTGGGGCAAGTCATACATGATATCGAGCATGATACGCTCCATAATCGCACGCAATGCGCGCGCACCAGTCTTCAAAGATATTGCTTTTTTAGCGATCGCACGGACGGCTTCACGAGTGAATCGCAAGCGCACGCCCTCCATCAGGAAAAGCTTACTATACTGCTTGGTTAAAGCGTTTGCCGTATTTTGTAGTATATGTTCCAGATCGGTCATACTCAACTCGTCCAAAACTGCGACCATCGGCAAACGACCAATGAACTCCGGTATCATTCCGAAATGAACTAAATCCTCCGGCTGAATCTGACGGAGTAAATGGCTGACCGGCACCTCTGCGCTACTAGTCTTGTGTACTGTTTCAAAGCCCATCGCTTTCGAACCCAAGCGATCCTCTATGATCTTCTCCAGTCCAACAAACGCTCCACCACAAATAAACAGTACATTGGAAGTATCCAACTGTATGTACTCCTGATTCGGGTGTTTGCGACCGCCTTTCGGAGGCACATTGCAGGTGGTGCCTTCCAAAATCTTCAAGAGTGCCTGTTGAACTCCCTCACCGGAAACATCCCGGGTAATCGAAACGTTGTCCGTCTTGCGACCGATCTTATCGATTTCATCTACATAAATAATCCCGCATTCAGCCTTCTTTACATCAAAGTCAGCGGTTTGTAATAAACGCAGGATAATATTTTCGACATCTTCACCGACATAGCCTGCTTCCGTCAAAGTCGTAGCATCGGCAATTGCAAAAGGAACACCGAGTATATCGGCAAGTGTGCGGGCAAGCAGGGTTTTGCCACTGCCGGTTGGCCCCAATAGCAGTATGTTGCTTTTCTCGATCTGCACATCTTCATACGCCTCGTCGATTTCCGCGAACTCCGAGGACGCCTCAATACGATTATCTGCACGCAAGCGCTTATAATGATTGTAAACAGCCACCGCGAGTGCTCGCTTAGCGTAGTCCTGACTAATGATGTGCTCATCCAAATGCGCCTTTATTTGCGCCGGCTTAATCAGGTTAAACAAGTTCTCGGCAGTGCTTTTGTCATTGCTTGAGTCTGATTCCTCTGGCTCCGGTGCGGAACCAAGCTCGCGCTCGATAATTGTCTTACATACTGTAACGCAGGAATCGCAGATGTGCACGCCCGAGGGACCGGCAATCATTTTACGCACTTCATCCTGTGCCTTGCCACAGAATGAGCAGATCGTCATGCGGGTTGATTTTGCCATGGCTCAGCAGTAAATATCTGTCACCGGGATCAGCTCGGCTTGTTTTCGATTACCTTGTCGACGATACCATATTCCATCGCATCTTTCGCAGTCAGATAAAAGTCGCGGTCCGAATCCTGCGCGACCTCCTCTGCTGTCTTCTTTGTATGCGAGGCTATCAACTCGTTCATCCGCTGTCGCCAACGGAGAATCTCGCGGGCTGCGATGGATATATCCGAAGTCTGCCCACCGGCACCCCCCGTCGGTTGATGCATCATTACACGACTGTTGGGCAGCGCATAACGCTTACCTTCCGTACCCGCTGCCAGCAGGAGGGTCGCCATGCTTGCCGCTTGGCCCACGCAATAGGTGACGACATCACACTTCAGAAAGTTCATCGTGTCATAGATCGCCATTCCGTCAGTCACACTACCGCCCGGTGAGTTGATATACAAGCTGATGTCCTTCTTCGGGTCTTCCATCTGCAGGAAGAGCATTTGTGCGATCACGGCATTCGCCACGAAGTCATTAATCGGAGTCCCGATAAAAATAATACGGTCACGCAATAGACGACTATAGATGTCCCAAGCCCGCTCTGTGCGGCCTTCACGCTCATAAACTGTTGGTAGTGGTACGTAGCTCACAATAATATTCTTAAATATGTTAAAATACAGATGCGCCTCTTCAGAGCAACCGCAATCCAACATTTTGGAATTGCAGAGTCTCCCTAGGCAGTAGCCGCCTCCGTTTCACGCGATGCTTTTTCAATTAATAAATCCATTGTCTTACCAATCAAAATTTCCATGCGCATGCGATCGATCCGGCCTTGATCCTTTTTTAGCTCCTTAACCAGTTGATCCGGCTTCTGCTTTGTTTGCATGGCTTCATTCATGATCACCCGGCTAAAATCCTCGTTGCCCACCTGAATCTTTTCTTTTGCTGCAATACGGCTAAGAATGAGACGACTCTTCAAGCGATTCGCTGCCGCATCAGACGCCCCTTCATGCAGTTGCTCCTTCTGCTTCTCGAAGTCTTCCTGCGTCGCACCGCGTTCCATGTTCCGCTCCATGAAGTCACGCAAGATGGCCTCCGTCTCACTTTTTATACCGCTCTCAGGCAGCGGAAAATCAACCGCTGCTAGCAGTTGATCGGTTATCTGCTGTCGTTCTGCTTGAAAGTTTTTCTGCACCTTCTGTCGCGATATTGTATCCGCAATCTGTGAGCGCAACTCTGCCTCATCCTTCACCTGCAGACTCTTGAAAAAAGCTTCGTCCATATCGGGCAGGATCTTCTCCCGCACCTCTTCGACCTCGAGAGAATACATCGCAGACTTTCCCGCCAGCGCAGGCATCTCAAAATCAGCGGGAAACGCCATCTCCACCTCTTTCTCATCACCCGCAGACATCCCGAGCAAACCGTCCACAACCGCACGAACTCCCGGAGAATCCTCCGAACCGGCCTCTTCCCAAGTCTTACTCTGCTTGCCGTAGATAGGCGCATCCGGGACAATTTCAGCAATTGACTGGTCATCGATCTTACCTTCGTAGCTGCAACGCACATAGTCGCCCTTTTCCGCTGCTTTTTCAGCCACCTTAAACTCCGCCCGCTGACTAAGAATCTGCGTTAACATCTTTTCAATTTCTCCATCCTCTGCATCGGTAGGCTCCGACTCAACCTTCAGCCCCTCATAATTGGGCAATTCAAAATCCGGCAACATATCCACCGTAAAAGTCAGCTTTGCTGCTTTGCCTCCGGTAATAATGCCCTCGTCCAATTCAACAATTCCGTAGATCGAAACCTCGGATTTGAGAACGCCGTCCTGATGTGCCGCTGATACCACACGGCTCTTTAATTCATTCGCAATGTCTTTTGCATAGCGAGTACGAATCATATTTTCAGGAGCCTTGCCGGGACGAAACCCGGGGACTTTCGCCTGACGCTGAAAGTCTTGGATCAGCTTATTTTCCAGTGTGGCGACCTCCTCTTCGGAGATTTCCACGATAATGGCACGGCGGGTCGGATTGATGTCTTTAACGTCTGTTTTCACGATACGATAAACGGTTGTCTGCACGGAGCATAGCTCCAAAAGAAAAGCAGCCCAGTAAGGGTAGGCCGGGCAGGTGGGTCAATTCATTTTCTGCGTAGAAAAGGACTCACTGACGAAAGCGAATCCAATCGGGCTCGGCAGCTTCAAAAAGACTTTGCCAGGGACCAAGCGCCTGCAGAGTTTCCGGAACGGCATCAATCCCCGTGTGCAAGACACCTAAGACCGCTGCGCGCTCCTTGCGATTAAACATCCGAAGCCGGACGCCCAGAGTATCCAGCATCGGTTTCAGGTCAGCCACATCGACCCCTTCAGCAAGCAAGACCTTTATTTGATCAGCAGCCATGTAGCGCACTGTTCCATCAGCCAGTGTCTCCACCACCCGCACATACGGATAACTCTTGCGGAAATTCAACAGCCATACGCGCTCCTCTGGCAACGCTGCATCCGGCAAATAGCCGAACCGCAAGACCGCACCCTGCAGCATCGAAGATTCCACCGCAGCAGGCAGCGGCTCCGCACCCGTCTCCCGTGCCTGTTCACGATGTTCGTGCCATGGATCCACTGATTGATTCTCCTTTGCTGCCCGCCGGGAGAGGATTACAGAGACCAATAACATGCCCAGGAGAAACCCAACTCCATAGACCTTGAATCGATCACTCGTAGACATCGTACGCATCCTTCCCGATCAATGACTGTTTCTCCAAAAATTCTCGACGCGCTCGTATCACACAGAGGACCAATGCACTACCACCTGCCCAAACGCCTGCATACTTCAAGCCATGCAGATAGCCCAATGCAGTCATATAGACAGGATCAAAATCGTCATAAAAACACCAGCCCCATAATAAATGAGAAAGCACTCCCAACACGGCTCCACTGAGACAAATCAAACAGACGTAGTAGGCCCAACCAAAAACCCAACGCAGTGCACTTCGCATAAAAGTAAGCATCCACCCACACTGCACCGCTAACGACCCACTTGAAAAGTAGAATCGCGCCCCCGAAAAAGGTTTTCACCACCGGATCCATCCTTTTCAATCAGCCGCATGCTAGAAACTGTTTCCAATATTCGGGTCCGCTATGCGGAGACGGATCGCATGGACGTTGTTTATCACAGCCATTATTTCGTCTGGTTTGAAACCGCCCGCATCCGCTTGCTCGATCAGATGGGCATTCCCTATTCCCAGCTAGAAGCTCAAGGTTACCACATTCCCGTGCTCGCGGCCAGCGCTGAGTACAACGTACCGGCACGATTCGATGACCGTCTCGAAATCCACCTTCGTATGAACGAAAAACCCCGCGCACGCTTTGACTTTCTATACGAAGTGCGCCGGTCCGGCGAAATACTCGCCACCGGCAAGACCGTGCACGCCTTTATGAGTCCGCAAGGCAAAGGCCTGCGCCCACCGTCTCAATTCATCGAAAAACTCGACGCCATGTGGCTAAAATCAACCTCGACCCAGAGCCCGGGTTAACCTTTGCGCGATTGCTCTTTATAGCAGCGCACGACATGGCGCACCACCTCGGAGATGGTTCTCCCCTGCGTTGAAATACAGATGCCCGCCTCCATATAAATCGGTTCCCGCTCAGCCAAAAGCCGGCGAATCGTTGCTTCCGGTTCCGTCACATTCAGCAAGGGCCGTTTCTTATTCCGGCTGGTTCGCTCAATGATGCTTTCCACTGATGCAAATAAAGACACGACCACACCCTTCTCATTGAGCCGCTCTTTCATTCCCGGTTGCACAACCAGACCACCCCCGCAGGCGACGACACAGCCCGTTTCCGGATGCCCGGTCTCAACAAATGCCTGCTCGTAATCGCGAAAGCAGGACTCACCCTCAACGGCAAAAATCTCTGCAATCGATTTCCCCTGTTTCTTCTCGATCGAAGCATCCGAATCGATAAAGCGCATACCTAACTCCGCGGCGGTGCGACGACCAATCGCCGACTTCCCCACGCCCATAAAACCGACCATGTACAAGTTTGGTAATTTGTTCACACTTTTTTCAGACACCCGCGCAGTTCAAACAGTCAAAGCCGCCGCCGCAACGGAAATTACCAATTCATAAGCATCCCTATTCACTTGCTGTCAGAGCAACAAAAACCCTATGCTTCAGCCAATTAAAGAAATAGCAACGTAGAGCCGATTCACCCTCCATGGAAAACCAAGTTAGTAAAGTAACTATTAAAGGGGTCATGCCCACCTCAAACGGTTGTGCCGTTTTCCTGGGTAACGATGATAAAACATTTGTCATCTACGTCGATTCCGGCATCGGCAGCTCCATACAACGAGCCGCCAACGGCGAACAATGCGAGCGCCCCCTGACCCACGATCTAATGATGACTCTGCTCGACGGGCTCAGTGCTGAAGTCGACCGCGTCATCATCAACGACGTCGAAGACAGTACCTTCTTTGCCCGTCTCATTGTCTCCATGGAAAATGAACTCGGAAAAAAGATCGTCGAACTCGATGCGCGCCCGAGTGATTCTATCGTTCTCGCACTGATGGCAGGCAAACCAATCTACGCATCCGAGCAAGTCCTTGAAAAAGTTGACGATATGTCGGAAATCCTCGCTCGCATCCTTCAGCAAAATCAGGAATGAGCCACCTTCACAGTGAAGGTGCCGAGCCCCCATCAGCTCCACCGATTCCACTGCCCGCTACCGCCATCCCCGGCCAGCCATGGTCCGCGCTAGCGCCCATGCAAGATGTCACCACGCTGCCTTTTATGCGGCTACTCGGTACCTATGGTGCCCCCGATCTTCTCTTTACGGAGTACTTCCGCGTCCACGCCCACTCCACCCTCGAAACTCACATTGTCGACTCCATCTGCCGGCACGGTACGGGGCGCCCCGTATTTGCACAACTCATCGGCGAAAATCTAGCAGACCTTCAGCGCACCATCCGCGATATCCATCGGGCCGAACTGCCCGTCGCCGGTATCGACCTAAACATGGGGTGCCCCGCACCCAAAGTATACAAGAAAAACGTCGGTGGCGGCCTCCTCCGCGAGCCCGAAAAAGTTGATGCAGTCCTCGGATGTCTTCGGCAAGCCACCGAAGGTCGATTCACCGTTAAAATGCGTATCGGGTTTGAAGACGACCGCCACTTCGAAACCATCCTCGACCTCATTGAAAAACATCAGGTCGACCTCCTCAGTCTGCATGCCCGTACCGTTAAAGAAGCCTACCGCAGCGAAGTGCACTACGAGTATATCCGCCGCGCCGCCCAGCGTCTATCCTCCCCCGTCCTGGCCAATGGTAACATTACCTCGGTCAGCAAGGCCGTTCGCGTTCTTCAGGATACCCGCTGTCAGGGCGTCATGATCGGACGCTCCTGCATCCGCAATCCATGGATCTTTCGCCAACTCCGCGAGCATTTCTCCAAACAACCGGTCTTCCAGCCCAAGTTGTCCGAT
Organism: Opitutia bacterium UBA7374; assembly: GCA_002469895.1. Taxonomy (GTDB): domain Bacteria; phylum Verrucomicrobiota; class Verrucomicrobiia; order Opitutales; family Coraliomargaritaceae; genus UBA7374. The sequence continues at coordinate 31,114 of DKOA01000041.1, read as the reverse complement.
GTGCGCAACTATGTAGAGGACCTCTTTCAAGCCACCACCCTGCCCGACCGCACCGGACGCTATCATATCAATCACCTTAAAAAGTTTCTCAACTTTGTCGGGCTCGGTGTCGACACAGATGGTCGCTTCCTCCACGAGATGCGGCGCACTCAAAGCAAAGAAGAACTCGATCAGGTCTGCCACCGCCACCTTCTGCAAAACGGACGCGCAGACCTCCCCTTCCCCGACGAACCCATCCGCGGTCTGGTCGCCCGTCCGAATTGTGAAACCGCCGTCGGCTGTTCTCTCTAGCACAGATAGCGGAAGAATCTCTCCTTTCCGCGCAAAAGAAGTTGCGCGACCGTCGGCAAGTCGCCAATAAGCTAGCTTTCAAACGCTTCCATCCAGCGCTGTTTCTATGAATATTCACGAGTATCAGGCCAAACAATTACTCAAAGACCACGGAGTCCCCGTGCCCAACGGGTACCCAGCGACCACAACAACTGAAGTCGATCAGGCAATCGCCATGCTCGATTCGGAACAAGCCATTGTCGTCAAGGCACAGATTCATGCCGGTGGACGCGGTAAAGGCACCTTTACGGACGGCTATAAGGGCGGCGTAAAAGTCGTCGACGGTCCTGAAGCCGCCCGTCAAGCCGCCGGCAGCATGCTCGGCAATACACTGGTCACAGCCCAGACCGGCCCCGCCGGACGCAAGGTTCAGACGCTCTATCTCACCGAAGCCTGCGACATCGACCACGAATACTACCTCGCTGTTGTCCTCGACCGGGAAACCGCACAAGCCGTCATCATCGCATCAACCGAAGGCGGCATGGATATTGAAGCCGTAGCCGATCAGACCCCGGATAAGATCATCCGCGTACCGGTCTCCCCCGCCACCGGGCTGCGCCCCCATCACTGTCGGCGAGTCGCCTTTGCACTCGGCTTTGCCGGTGAACAAATTAAAGCCTTTTCCAAAGTCCTCGCTGGGCTCTACCGCCTCTTCTGGGAAAAAAATGCCATGCTCGTCGAGATCAACCCATTGATCACCACACCCGCTGGTGACATTGTCGCCCTAGACGCCAAAGTATCCTTCGACTCCAACGCCCTCTTCAAGCACCCCGACATCGTCGAACTGCGTGACCTCAACGAAGAAGACTCCAAAGAAGTCGAAGCCTCCGAATTCAACCTCAGCTACATTGCACTCGATGGCAATATCGCCTGCCTGGTTAACGGCGCCGGACTCGCCATGGCCACTATGGACATCATTAAAAGCTGTGGTGGCGAGCCCGCCAACTTCCTCGATGTCGGCGGTGGTGCCGACGAAGAACAAGTCACCGCCGCCTTCAAAATCATCCTCTCCGATCCCAACGTTGAAGGCATCCTCGTCAATATCTTCGGCGGTATTATGAAGTGCGACATCATCGCACGCGGCATCGTTGCCGCTGCCCGCAACGTAGAACTCACCGTCCCGCTCGTCGTACGCCTCGAAGGCACCAACGTCGAGGCCGGTAAAAAAATTCTCGAAGACAGCGGAGTTGCCCTGACCCCAGCCGATAGCCTCGCCCAGGCCGCCGAGATCATCACCTCACAAGTCAAAGACGCCTAACCTGCGCAAAATAACCTTTTACCAGCAATTGTAAGCCATGAGCATCCTCGTAAATAAGGACACACGACTCCTCGTACAGGGCATTACCGGTAAGACCGGCACCTTCCACACACGTCAGTGCATTGATTACGGCACCAACGTCGTCGCCGGAGTCACCCCCGGAAAAGGCGGACAACTTTGGGAAGACAGCGTCCCCGTCTGCAACTCCGTGGCCGAAGCCGTAAAAGACCATGGTGCCAACGTATCCGTCATCTATGTGCCACCCCCCTTCGCTGCCGACTCTATCCTCGAAGCTATCGAAGCCGAAATCCCTCTCGTCATTTGCATTACCGAAGGCGTTCCCGTCGGGGACATGGCCGAAGTGCGCCAACGCCTCAACCAAAGCAATAAAACCCGCCTGATCGGCCCGAACTGCCCCGGCATCATCACCCCGGGTCAGTGCAAAATCGGCATCATGCCCGGATATATTCACAAACCCGGCCGCGTCGGCGTCGTCTCCCGCTCCGGTACCCTCACCTACGAAGCCGTCTGGCAACTCACCAGTCGCGGTCACGGCCAGTCCACTTGTATCGGCATCGGCGGAGACCCGATCAACGGCACCTCCCAAACCGACGCCGTCCGTATGTTCAATGAAGACCCCGAGACCGACGCCATCATCATGATTGGTGAAATCGGTGGAAGCGCCGAAGAAGAAGCCTGTGCCTATATCAAGGAACACGTAGAAAAACCCGTTGCCGGATTTATCGCCGGCGCCACCGCACCCAAAGGCCGCACCATGGGACATGCCGGAGCCATTGTTTCCGCCAGCGGCGCCGGTACCGCCGAAGCCAAATTTGCCGCCATGGAAGACGCCGGAGTCTCCATCGCACGCAACCCCTCCGAGATCGCCGACGCACTCCTGAAAATTTACACACCCTGATTCAGGAACCAGTCGCGCCTATAGCAAGAATTTGCCATCCTCAGGACGGCATATCGGATTGCCGTCGAGTGCATCGATCGAGATTATTATACGAAATACGCTCTGTATACCCACTATTTCGTTCATCAACCCCTCGCTATCATGCCACAAGCGCTCCTCTTTTTACTCCTCATTTCATTCTCTCAGATCGCCTGCGCAAAGAGCCCAACTGAGGAAAAATTCGAAGCCTCCATTGAATCGCTCTCGCAATACGATTGCCCGGACTGGTTTCGCGATGCCAAATTCGGCATCTACCTCCACTGGGGCGTCTACTCCGTCGCCGAACAAGGCGAGTGGTACGCGCGTAATCTCTATATAGAAGGACACAAAGACTACCAGCACCACCTCAAGACCTACGGGCACCCCTCCGAATTCGGCTACAAGGACTTCGTCCCCATGTGGAAAGCTGAAAACTTTGATCCCGATGCCCTGCTCGCCCTCTTTAAAGAAGCCGGCGCCCAATACTTTTCCCCCTGCGCAGTCCACCATGACAACTTCGATCTCTGGGACTCCAAGTACCAGGAATGGAACGCCGTCAATAGAGGGCCAAAGAAAGACCTCATCGGCCTCTGGAAAGAAGCCACCCATAAAGCAGGCCTGCGTTTTGGCGTCACCACGCACCTCTCCCGTAACTACAGTTGGCACAACACCGCCAACCAGTCCGATGAAAATGGCCCCATGGCCGGAGTCCCCTATGATGGTGCCGC
>DKOA01000041.1:4576-27454 GCA_002469895.1 Opitutia bacterium UBA7374 | reverse complement strand
CCCGTTGAATGGCGCAACGAGTGGAAAAACCGCGTCCAGCAACTAGTCGAAGACTACCAGCCCGACCTGCTTTATTTTGACTGCGCCGTCCCCTTCCGCGGAAGTGACCATGGTGAAACCGGCATGGAAGTCATCTCTCACTTCTACAACAACCGTCCCGAAGGCGTCATGTGCATCAAAGAACGTCCCTGGCAGGGACTCTATGCCGATGGCATCGCCACCCTCGACTACGAGCGCGGCAAAGCAGCCAGCATCCTCCCCGAGCCCTGGCAAACCGACGATTCGATCGGCTCCTGGGGCTATAAAGCAGGTAGCCCTTACATGACCCCCGACCTCGTCGTCGACAAACTCATCGATATCGTTTCCAAAAATGGAAACATGCTCCTCAATATTCCGATCAAAGCCGATGGCACCCTTGATCAGGAAGCCACCAGCCTGCTTAAAAACGTTGGCAAGTGGTTTGCCGTAAACGGAGAAGCCATCTACGGCACCCGCCCTTGGTACCTCTACGGAGAAGGCCATCACCAGATTGGTCACAAAGATCTCGTCTCCCCCATGACCTCACGTGATTTCCGCTACACCACGAAAGGTGACACCCTTTACGCATTTGTTCTGGCGTGGCCCAACGCGAAGAAAAAACCCGTCGAGTTTCCGAATCTAGTCAAAACCAATACCCGCATCAAAGAAGTCGCTAGCGTTGAAATGCTCGGCCATAAGGGCGACCTGAAATGGGAAAACCACCCCGATGGCCTGCATGTCTACTTCCCCGAGAAAAAGCCCTGCGACTATGCATTTGTCCTCAAAATTAATTTTGTCGACTAATCGAACCAGCCGGAATTTCTAGAAAATTCCTCTTTACCGTGTAAGGGAAATACAGGTAGATTGGGCAAATTAAGCTATTTTGCCCGTACGAGTCATCCCTACCCACATAACTCATGAATCTTCTTGAAGTTACCCTCTTTATTGGTGCCGTTGTAGGCGTCATCGCCCTCGGTATTTGGAAAAGCCGCGACGAAGAACTCACCGGCGAAAAAGGCGCCACTGATTACTTCCTCGCCGGGCGTGGGCTCACCTGGTGGCTCGTCGGCTTCTCTCTCATCGCCGCCAATATTTCCACCGAGCAATTTGTCGGTATGTCCGGTTCCTCGGCCGACTGGTTGGGCATGGCTATCGCTTCCTATGAATGGATGGCCGGCATTACCCTCATCGTCGTCGCCTTCTTCTTCCTCCCCCGCTTTCTCAAAGCCGGCCTCTACACCATCCCCGAATTTCTCCAGTACCGGTTCGACGGCGTTGCCCGCCTCGCCATGGCCATCCCCGCCATCGTCACACTCGTCTTCGTCACCACCTCCTCTGTCATCTTTTCCGGTGCCAAATTCGTCTCCGAATATTACAACACTGTACCCGTCCTCAATAACCTCACAGCCATGTGCTGGCTGATCGCACTCTTTGCCGCTGTTTACGTCTTTGTCGGCGGTCTCAAAGCCTGTGCCTGGACCGATCTCGTCTGGGGCGCCGCCCTCATTCTCGGCGGCGCTATTGTTATGTTTCTCGCTTTCAGCGTACTCGCTGAAAAACCGGCAGAAGAACTAATCCTAACCAAAGTAGCCAACTCCAGCGCAACAGTTGAAGACATTCAAAACGCCGGCCCCTGGGAGCGCTTTATGCTGCTCAATGACGGTAAAGACGGAGAAGCCGTCGCACGCAACGGGCCCAACGGCTCCGGTGGTAAAATCCACATGGTACGCCCGAAGGAAGACTCCGACATCCCCTGGACCGCACTCCTCCTCGGCCTCTGGATCCCCAACTTCTTCTATTGGGGCCTTAACCAGTATATCGTCCAGCGTACACTCGGCTCCAAATCACTCGCTGAAGGTCAGAAAGGGATCGTCTTTGCCGCCTTCCTCAAGCTCCTCATCCCCTTCCTCGTCGTCATCCCCGGCATCCTCGCCTATAACCTCTTCTCCGGCGATCTCCTTAACCCCGCCACCGGAGAATATGACTATGACGCCGCTTTCCCGGTACTCGTCCGTAACCTGATCAAGCCGTACCCCCTCATTTCCTGGTTTGTTCTCGCTGCTCTTAGTGGAGCCGTCATCAGTTCCCTCGCCTCCATGCTCAACTCCGCATCGACCATCGCTACGATGGACCTCTATGCAAAATTCAGCGGAGAGAAAAACCCCGCCAAACTTGTTACTGTCGGCCGCACCTTTGTTGTCCTCTTTGTTATCCTTGCTGGATTGGTTGCTCCGGCACTCGATAATTTTTCCAGCATCTTCGCCTATATTCAGGAGTTCCAGGGCTTTATTTCACCCGGTATTCTCGCCGTCTTTATCTTTGGCTTCTTCTCCCCCCGCACTCCGCGCTACTTCGGTGCCGTTGGTATCGGCTTAAACGTCGTTTCCTATGGCGCCTTCAAATGGTTTCTCGGCCCATGGCTTGTCAGTAAAGGCTGGTGGTACGCTGAGCAGATCGCATTCCTCGACCGTATGGCCATCTGCTTCTTTATTGTTCTCATCGCCGGACTCCTTCTCACCATTCTCAAGCCGATGAAGGAACCCGTCACTATGCCGGTCAACGAAGAGATCTCCCTCGAGTCTTCCCGCTCAGCCAAAATCGTCGGTGCTATCGTAGTCGTTGCCACCCTCGCGCTCTACGTCGTCTTCTGGTAACTCAATCCTCCTGCCGCGCGATGACGCCATCGCGAACCAGAGACCTGACCACGTCCTCCGCATAGGCACCTAGGGCCTCCATACCGATGTCTCTCTGCACCGATAATCGAGCGTGCTCCCACCAGACCGCCTTTGGCCAACCCGGCACATAGAGAGACGCCTGCAAGAGAGCCCCTTGTGCCACTTCCCAAATTACCGCATCCTCCGAAAGTAAACCGCTTAGCGAAACACGATGCTCCGACCGATAGCGCTCCTGCGTAACCACCAGTGCTCGCGCTACCAGCACCGCTGCATCCGGTGAGGCCTCCAGATAATCAATCAGTGCAGAAATCTCTAAATCCCTGAGATCCGGAAAATGCTCCATCGAAGCCTCTGCCAAAACACCCGCTGCACGCAAATCAGCTACCATCGCCGTTTCAAATGCTGCCCGCTTATCCGCATCGTAAGCATAACCAACCACCAGAAAGCGCGCTGGGACATCACCTTCACTTGCACTTGACCAACCCGGATCATTGACCGAACCCAATGACTCCAGTTCCACTGGGCTGGCACAGCCGGAAAAAAACAAAGCACACAAAAATAGTATTTTTCTAGAAATCATATAAAATCAATGCGACCCCTTTCCATACACATTACAAAACTAAAAATCGAAACTACCCATCCACCGGACGCCATTCGTGTTTGGGATAACGACCAGCCAGTTCTTTACGCACATGGACATAGGCGCCGGTCCAGAAGCTGTCGAGATCGTCGGTCAAATGAGCCGGTCGTCCATTGGGCGCCAATAGTTCGACGAGCAGTGCTACCCGTCCATTGGCGATCCGCAACTGATCGCCCGGCAGATCATAAAAATCCTGGAGCTTGGAAGCAATGAAGGCCCGGCCATCGGATTCGTAGCGGATCGATGCGGGACGCTTGCGCCGGGGCAGTTCCCTCTCCGCCGGGGCATAGGCGTCGATGTAGTACAGTTGTGCGGGGTCGAGCCATTGCTGCACGACGGGCAAGACCGGACGGTCCTTGATTTCCTTATAGCTGGTCGACCCGTGGCAGATCTGCTCGATAAGGAAGCTGCGGGCGGCATCGTCGATCGGAGCGATTTCCGTTTCCGGGCAATGACGGGCGACAAAATTCACCCGCTGGATCCATTTCTCGACGGCGGCATTCCATTGCTTGAGGACGAGATTTCCGGAAAGCACCTCAGCGGCGAGTTTTTCCGCGGCGGCTCCGGCATCCGGCTCACCGGGCACCGGCTTGCTCAGAGCCAGTCCGCGAAAGGTGCGCTCGGCCAGTGCGACTACGCGGCGGGCCGATGCATCGTACCGGGTGGAGGTATCCGAAATAAATTCCCCGGGGTAATCCTTCTCCAGCCAGTCCATTTCCACCGCAGTGGCCATGCCGATAAGGAGCGTGGCCTCGCCCCGCACGATGCGTTCTTCGACTTCGGCAGCGACGAAGAGAGGGGCTTCGACCAAACTCTCGCGGCGAAGCTCACCGGAACGCTGGTGGACCAATCGGCAGCGGCGCGTACCCGGGTCGTTACGCAGGCAAAGCTGATCCGAAAAAGCAGCGAGCAGCGCGTGGCAAACCGCCGACTTGGGGTCTACAGGAGTGGTGTCGACCGGTCCCATGCGTTCGGCCATTTTGGCGATTTGACGGCTCGCTTCCCAAGCCTGTCGGGCGGCTCCGGCATGAATCCCCCGCTCAACACAATCGGCTCGTTTAAAATGGTTTGCATGGGCGTACTGCAAAGCACGCAACTGGACAAAAAAATCGGATCGGGGATCGGCCGGATCCTCCAACTCACGAATTTGCGTTTTGCGAATAGCCGCTTCCTGAGCGGGGCGGTAGAGTCCTCGGCCCTGGGCAATCGCGGCAATTTTTGCAACTTCGTCGAGCACGCCGCGCTCGACCCCCTCGAGGAGCATTCGGGCAAAGCGTGGATGGAGTGGCAGGCGGGCCATATCGCGACCACGCTTAGTGACAGAGCCGGTGGCATCAAACGCCCCGAGGTCCTGAAGTAAGGCTTGGGCTTTTTCCAGCGATGCGGCATCGGGCTCTTCGAACCAGGGAAAGGCGTGAAAATCCTCTACCCCATGAGCGGCCAGCAGGAGCAGTGACTCGGAGAGATCGACCCGCCGAACTTCTGCCGTATCGCGCTGTGGGCGGGCCGCCTGTTCGGCCTCGCTCCAAAGCCGTATGCAACGACCGGGGCCAGTGCGTCCGGCACGACCCCGCCGCTGTTCGGCGGCGTCGCGGCTGATCGGTTCGACGAGGATGGAGTTGATTCCACGGCGCGGATCAAATCGAGCAATGCGGGCCAGTCCACCATCGAGGACGAGGCGGACACCGTCGATCGTGATGGAGGTCTCGGCGACATTGGTGGCGACGATGACCTTGGGCTGGTCACTCGGGTCGACTGCGCGATCCTGCGCCTCGGGGGAAAGCTCGCCATAGAGCGGGAGAACCTGACGACCGCTCACCTCGGGCAGTGATTCCAGCGCGGCAATCGTCCGGCGAATCTCATAAGCGCCGGGCATAAAGACGAGAACGTGCCCGGTCTCCCCATTGCGCACGGCATCGCGAAAAGCGCGGGCCGCCCGTTCCCAGACGGGTGCTGCCTGCCGCCCGAGAGAGGCGCCGGCGTAGGCCACTTCTACAGGGTACATACGCCCGGCTGCTTCCACTTGGGCAGAGGGTTGGAGGTACCCGGAAAGCGACTCGACATCAAGCGTTGCCGACATCACGACGAGCTTCAAATCGGGACGCTGGTTCTGCACGGCGCGAAAAGCCGCAGCGATGCCGAGGTCACTGCTCAGGCTGCGCTCGTGAAATTCATCAAAGATTAAGGCGCCAACGCCGGGGAGTGCAGGGTCGTCGAGTATTCGGCGCAGGAGGATGGCTTCGGTGACAAAACGGATTCGGGTCTGCCGGCCGGTGCGGTTATCAAAGCGGACCTGATAACCGACTTCTTCGCCCAGTGAAACGCTCCGCTCGGAGGCGACGCGACGAGCCAGCATGCGTGCGGCCAGTCTCCGGGGCTGCAGGACAATGATTTCTCCGGCTATCTCTGCCTGGTCTAAAAGGATCTGCGGTACCTGAGTGGATTTGCCGGAACCGGTGGGCGCACTGAGGACAACGCGACCCGATTCGGCGAGTCCCCTGAGGATCTCCCCGGCAACCGCATGTATCGGCAGAACAGGAGGCGCCGCACTCATAAAATAGGCCTTTCCGTGAGGTTGTGGAGGGGGCTCTCGGCCGGGCAATAAAGCGATTCGGAAAGAACGAATGCCCTGCGCTGCCCGTCCGGCGATAGAATTATACCTTGCATTGAGCGACCGGGCTTATACCAGAGCCTATGCACACGGGATTGCGGATTCGTCTGGATCATGGGGAGCTTTTGCTAGAAAGACAGAACTTCCCCAGCAGGCAAGTCTGCGTGCCGATCAATTTATTGCATGCTCACCGTACACAATGTGACCAAGGGCTTCGGCCCGCAGGTTCTCTTCAAAGAGATCTCCCTGCGCCTCAATAAAGGCGAGCGGGTTGGTCTGGTCGGGCCAAATGGAGCCGGTAAAACCACCCTGCTCTCGATTATTCTCGGCGAATTGGAGTCGGATGCCGGTGGGGTCGAACTTGAGCGCGGTTCACGAATCGGCTACCTGCCACAGGAAAGTGCGCCGGTGGGCAATGAAACTGTGCTCGAACTGGCGGCAGCCACCACTCCGGAATTACAGACTCTCTACGCGACCTTCCGCGAGTACCCCAACCCCGATGCACCGGAGCGCCTGAGCGCGACGGAGCGCTTTGTCGAACTGGACGGCTACACCCTCGAAGCGAAGGCCAAGCAAACCCTCAGCGGTCTGGCCTTTCGGCAGGAGGATTTGCATAAGCCGGCCCACACCCTAAGCGGTGGATGGATCATGCGGGCGCACCTCGCCCGCTTGTTGGTCATGGAGGCCGACCTGCTGATCCTCGATGAGCCGACGAACCATCTCGATCTGGAAACACTGGGCTGGTTTCAGGAGCAATTAAGGCGGACACAAGGGGCGATTCTAACGATTTCGCACGACCGGGCGTTTCTCAATGCGATCTGCAATCACATTCTCGAAATCCGCCACAAAAAGCTGCACCGCTACACCGGCGACTTCGATGCCTACCTCAAGCAAAAGGCCGAGCGCGAGGCGCAACACGCCGCCGCCTATAAAAACCAGCAGCGGGAGATCGCTCACCTCGAAGACTTTGTCCGTCGCTTCCGAGCGAAAGCGACGAAGGCAACACAAGCGCAGGCACGACTCAAGCAACTCGAAAAAATGGAGCGCATTGAAGCACCGGAATCGGCCGAAGCCACCCTGCACTTCAAGTTTCCGCAGCCCCCGCGGAGTGGACAGGTAGTCGCCACGCTGGAGGCAGTGGAGCAGGCCTACGGCAGTCACCAGGTGTACTCGGGGCTCGATTTTAAAGTGGAAACGGGCGAGCGCAGCGTACTGGTCGGCCCCAATGGGGCAGGTAAATCCACCCTGCTGAAAATTCTCGCGGAGGTCACCCCGATTCAGGGGGGTGAACGGGCACTCGGGCACAACGTTACCGCCGGTTACTTTTCGCAACAGCGGGTGGAGGTGCTCGATCTCAATCGCAGCGTTTTGGAGGAAGCGCTGGAGCGGGTGGAGAACGGCTTGAGTGATCAGGACGTGCGCAATTTACTCGGCAGTTTTTTGTTTCGGGGCGATGCCGTGCATAAAAAAGTAAAGGTCCTGAGCGGGGGTGAAAAGAGCCGTCTGGCACTGGTTAAGCTACTCCTCGCACCGCCCAACTTCCTGCTCCTGGACGAACCGACCACTCACCTCGACATGAGCAGTATCGATGCCCTGATTCAGGCACTCGACGCCTACACCGGCACACTCATTTTTGTCAGCCACGATGTGCATTTTATCCGCGCGATTGCCAACCGCACGGTGCACATTCACGCGGGCAAACTAACGCACTACGCCGGTGGGTATGATTACTATTTAAAGAAGTCAGGCGCGAGTTCGGAGCAGCAGGCACTGGTCGGCGGACTGAGCAATGCGCGACCGGAGACCGAGGCGGCGCCGATCCCGGCCACGGATAAGCGCAGCGCCAAAGACAAACGACGGGCGGCCGCAGCCGAGCGGCAGGAAGCCAAGGCCGCTCGCCGAGGAGTCGAGGCACGTGTGGCCGCACTGGAAAAGGAAATTCTCGCCCTCGAAGAGGAACAGGCGGCGATCGGCGAAGAACTGGAAGATCCCAAGACTTATAATGATAATGAAGCGGCAAAAGACCTGCACATTCGCTCGGGTCGACTGCAGAAGCGCCTGACCGAGAAAAACTACGAGTGGGAAATCGCGGCAGAGGAATTGAGTACGCTTATCGGATCATAAATGCCTGCGGCGGGATTGGTTGAGCATTGTGCTTTACGGGGTCTCGGAATCGATCCACTGAGCATTATTCACGTCGACCCGGAAGAATTTTTTGTCACCGGTTTGGCTACTCTTTTCAAAGTAGCTCATCGCCCGGCCGGTGCCCCGCAGGTTGGTTAATTCCGACCAATTCGTCAGATCGGTGCTTTCCATGACTGAATAGCGGCGACCTTCCACAGATTGAAAATCCACCCGCAGGTCATCCTCATTGAGCCGATCCAAGCCCGTCTTATAATCCGGATGCTGTTTTTGATACACACGGATATAATCGACCAGGTACAAGGTTTCGGCGGGTAATCCGGAATGATCCCCGCCCCCATTCCCACCGATTGCCAGATTCAACTATAACAATTGGCTAAAAGTGCGGTAGGGAGCGATCCCGGGATGCGCGTGCGAATCAGCGGCATTGCGTGTCGCCGGATTAAAGCTATTAAAAAGCACACCATCCATATAGATGGCCGCTGAATCGGGACTCCAGACCAGCTCCCAGGTGTGAAAGTGATCGACCCAGGGGGATCCATCTATCATCGGCAAAGAGCTGACATTGACTTGGGTACTGTCCCAATGAGGCGTCCAACGACCGCTGCCCGCGGTGGCAAAGTTAGCGAGCATTTTGCCGCCGTAGTTTTCCATGATATCAATTTCCCCGGTGGCGGGCCACTCACCCCCGCCCACTGTCCAAACCGCCGGCCATGTACCCGGCAGATTCGTCACCTTAGCTCGACACTCGATCTTACCGTAAAGAAAATCAAAGGATTCTTCGGACTTTATACTACCGGACGTCCAGTAGGCGTATTGGCGACTCTGCCGCCAATCCGTTGCGCTGGAATCATAGTTGGCATTGAGGAACTGTTGACGCTTCGCTGTGATGACCAGATGACCACCGCTCTGACTGAGATTTTCAGCCCGATAATACTGCGCTTCATTATTCCGCTTAAAACCGATTTCGGGCTTCCACTTTGTCAGGTCGATCCCGCCCTCGCTGTTAAACTCATCACTGAAGATCAATTCGTACTCGCCGGTGGCCGGTGGCAGCTGTGGCCAGTCCGGTTCGTTCGACTCAAAACTCACATCATCGAGATACACGATGCTGGCATCTCCCGGACCATTGTAAATGTAACAGACAGCTGAGGTCATCCCTTCTCCGGTGGCAAACTGTAGATCGACTGCCTCGTAGGAAGCGGTCTCAAAAGATCGGGTTACCTCCGGGCTGCCATAATCCTTCACCCCAATGTGTGCGCTGCCACCCTCGGTCTTGACGTAAGCACGAAAGGTATAGGCGGTGTTCGGACGTAGCCCGGTAATCGTTCTTCGATAGCCACTTCCGGCATCTCCTTCGTTCAGCCTCGCAGCATAGGAACCAGTGTGTGCATTATTCTGAACGACAGCAGCGTCACCCCAAAGAACGGCAGATGCCCCCGTCTCAAAACCGGGATCCGGAATCATCACGTTGACTTCTTCCACCGTAAAACGACGCACATGACTGGCCGTAAATAATCGAATCGAAGCGGCTTCGGAGGCCATGACCTGTAGCGTCCGCATGGCCGGAAGCAGATCAGCTGCGTTATACGTACTGCTGTCCTCCGCAAGGTAATCCACCGCGCCAATCGCTTCATTTTTGTCCAGGTCGGTCACTTCGACGGCCATATGAAAAACACCGGCGAGCGCTGTCCGTGTGATCGCCACACGAATGGCAAACCAATTGGTATTCGTATTCGCGCCGGTGTAGGCATCGGCCAGGCTGAGCGAGACAAAATCCGAGTCGGAGCCAAAGCGAAGCGTACCATCAACGGCGAGGCTTACATCCACACGAAGAGTCGGAATATCGTTCCCCGGGTTGAGAGTACTATCGGAGACTCCCAATGCGAAAACACTGGCTGATTGGAGCACTTCGACTCTACCTTGACCCCGCCAGACGGCTTCAATCGCTACGGTTTCTTCGACTTCCAACGATGCGGCTAATGCAGTGAAATTGAGCGCACGCGACCAGCTGACGCTGCAACTCGCATAACCGATGCTGCTGGTTTCCGCAGCGACCCAACTACCCGGTTGTGCCGACCAGTTCCGCACACCATTTATGGTCGATCCATTGGAGAAACCGGTGCCGCCGGTAAAAACATCATTGAGCAACTGCGCTCTCAGCGAGCCAGATAAAGTGAAGACCAGGAAGAGCGTGAGATAGATGCGGGGTAGGATAAATGATAACATAACGATTACAATGTACTGACAGTACTATAACAAAAACTATACACGAGAAAAGTCCTATTATCGAAGGATACATCTTACATGTTGACAACAGGAGCTAAACCGCCGGCTAATACCGGCTTTCTGAATCCGATTACCCTGCAATACAGACGTATTAGCCGGCCCGAACAAACCCGGCTCAGGCGGGTGACAGAGTCCGCAGGGTATGTATCGTAATCTCCGGCGGGCAGTTTAGCCGGGCCGGCACACCGGTGGCCCCGGTACCGCGACTGGTGTACCCCTGCAGGGCGCAACTGCGCCAGGCACCGGAAAGAATTTGGCGGGGAGAGGATCCGTCATGCATCACAACAACTCCCCCGGGCAGGCAAATCTGACCACCATGGGTATGCCCGGCGAGGAGCAGACCAAAGCCCCGCGCAGCCGCCTCCGCATGCACTTCGGGTGAGTGCGAGAGGAGCAGTTTACAAGCGTCTTCCGGCACGCCCTGCAGTGCGCGATCGAAATCGTGGGTCTTGTAGAAGTTGGGGTCGTCAATCCCCACGAGATGGAAGCGTTGGTCGTCGCGCTCGATCGGGACGTTTTCGTTCAGCAAAAAGCGAACACCCGCCGCCTCCAGAGGGGGCAATTTATTGAGAAAATCGTGATTGCCCAGGACCGCATAGACCGGTGCCTGCAGCCCGGAGAGAATCTGCAAACTGGCCTTCGTCGCTCCGCTGGCATCACCAAAGGTAGAGGTGCGAAAATCACCCGTCACCACGGCAATGTCATAGGCCTGCCCGGCCAAAGCGCGAAGAACCGCCGCTGGGAAATCCGGGTGCAGATCGGCATGTAGATCAGTCAGCTGAAGAATGCGGAAACCGTCGAAGGCAGCAGGCAGGCCCTCCAACGGTACTTCGTTCACTTCCACCTGTATGTCCAGATAGTTGCGTACCGCGCGCTTCCACAGTCCGCAGCATTGCAGGCAAAGTCGAATCAAGGCGTAGAGATCGAGGCAGGCATCGAGATGAAAGAGCCCCCGATGTTGGCAACGTCCACCGCGGTGGTGTAACTGCTCCTCCTTGGCCATACGATCCGCATAAGCCTCCGCCCCCAGACGATCCGATAGAGCTTTCACTTCTGCCCCACCATCAGGGCCAATAAAATCCGGTCGTAGCATCAGGGATAAACGGTTGCAGGAATCGAGTCGATCGAGATAGTACCATCAAACAAATACGAATACACCCATGAGTACCGACGATTCAACAGCTTTTGATCCAGTTGCCGAAGCGATTCAAGACATCGCAGCGGGGCGTATGGTCATTGTGACGGACGACGAGAACCGCGAAAATGAAGGAGATCTCATCATGGCCGCGGAGAAGGCCACCCCGCAGGCGATCAATCAGATGATCCTCCACGCCCGCGGCTTGATCTGTGTACCCATGCTCGGGCATCAGTTGCGCCGACTCGGGATCAGCCCCATGGCGGCGGAAAACCGCGAGTCGCACGGCACCGATTTCGCCGTCTCAGTCGATGCCGCTGAAGGCATTACCACCGGCATCAGCGCCTATGACCGGGCCGCCACCATCCGCCTACTCGGTGACCCGGATGCCCACCCCGAGCAACTCGTCCAACCGGGACATGTCTTCCCCCTCCGCGCACGCCCCGGTGGCGTTCTGCAACGTGCCGGCCATACCGAAGCAGCGGTCGATCTGGCCCAACTGGCCGGTCTCCACCCAAGCGGCGTGATTTGCGAAATCCTCAACGAGGACGGTGCCCTCGCCCGCCTGCCTGACCTGATCGAGTACAAGAAAAAACACGAGCTCAAGCTCATCTCTATCGCCGACCTTATTGAGTACCGGCTGACCCGCGACCGCCTGGTGCAGCGCATTGATACCACTCCCTTCGCTTCCGAGTACGGGAATTTTCAACTACACCGCTTCCGCAGTATTCTCGACGACCGCATGCACCTGGCTCTCTCCATGGGCAAACCCGCAGCAGACCCGACCCTTGTGCGCGTTCAGCGAGCCAACCTCCCAGCCGATGTGTTTCGTGCAGCCAGCGCCCCGGGACACCATTCCCTCGACAAAGCCCTGCGGCAAATCGCCGACGCCGGAGAAGGCGTACTCGTCTATATCGAACAAGCCCGGGAAGTCCCCCACTCCGAATCCTCCGGTAAAATGGACCTTCGGGACTACGGAATCGGGGCACAAATACTCGTCGCCCTCGGCCTGCAAAAAATTCGGCTGCTCTCCGGCACCAACCGTAAAGTCGTCGGACTGGATGGCTACGGCCTGCAGATCGTCGAGCAGGTCGACCTCAGCTCCTGAGCCGACAAAAAACACTTGCCCGACCAATCCCCGGAATTTTTCATACAGATACTCATTTCGCCGGAATAGCTCAGCTGGTAGAGCAACTCATTCGTAATGAGTAGGTCGTCGGTTCAAATCCGACTTTCGGCTCCATTGGAAAAGCTTTTGTTTGAGTTTGTCGGATCGTTTGAAAAGAGTGACCCCATGAAATCATTCGGTAAGACGCAGTCAGGGCAAGCAGTGGAACTTTTTCAACTGTCCAACCCATCGGGTATGCAGGTGGCTATTTGCAATTATGGGGGCATCGTCACCCGGTTGCTCGTTCCTGACCGCGAGGGCAATCTGGGCGATGTGGTGCTGGGTTACGACTCGACGGCCGAATATGAAGCCGACAGTGCCTACTTTGGCGCGCTCATCGGGCGCTACGGCAATCGGATTGCGCCCGGTGGCTTCTCGCTTGATGGCACGGTCTATCGATTGACCAATAACAGCACGGCAAATGACCTCCCCTGCCACTTGCATGGTGGCACAGAGGGCTTCGACCGGAAGGTTTGGCAGGCAGAAACGGTCGAGGATGGCGAATCGCAGGGAGTGAAGCTGACTTACCACAGTGCTGACGGGGAGGAAGGCTATCCGGGGAATCTACAGGTCACAGTTCACTACTGGCTGCGATCGGACAATGCGCTGGAAATCGATTACCACGCGGTAACGGATCAAGCGACACCGGTCAGCCTGACCAACCACAGTTACTTTAACCTCCGCGGTGAAGGAAACGGCACTGTGCTGGACCACGATCTGCACATTTCCGCAGACCAGTATACACCGATCGACCGGGGTATGATCCCGACCGGAGAATTGGCACCGGTGGCCGGTACCCCTTTCGACTTCAATAAGACACAAAAGATGGGAAGCCGGATTGACGACGAATCGGAACAGTTGAGCCTAGCCGGCGGCTACGACCATAATTTTGTTTTACATACAGAAGCGGGAGTGCCGGCGCATGTCGCCACCGTAAGCGAACCGGAAAGCGGCCGGAAGATGGAGGTCTGGACAGATGCCCCGGGCGTGCAACTGTACTCAGGCAACTTTCTCGACGGCAGCCAGACCGGAAAATCCGGGCAGCCCTACGTTAATCGAGGCGCTTTTTGCCTGGAGACCCAACACTTCCCGGATGCGCCGAACCAAGCAAACTTCCCCTGCGCGATACTTCGTCCGGGCGCTGTCTATCGCACTCGTACGACCTATAAGTTCGGGCTGGTCTAAGCCTAGTCTCCACCCCCATACCCGCGGGTCACACCGGGACGAAAGCGCATCACTTGTTGAAAAGAATCCGGCAGTGGCGATTCCGCGCGGAATTCTCTCGCCTGGCCGCGAAAAGCATAACGCAAAGAAGTCTCAGCAGAATGTAACAAGAGGCGCTTGACCCCCGTTTCCGCTCTCACTTCGCGGTTAAAGCTGAACTTGCCGTAAGTGCGGTCACCCACAATAGGATGCCCCCGCTGACTGCACTGCACCCGTAATTGATGGGTCCGACCGGTCACCGGCATAAGCTTGAGCAGAGAAACCGGAAAACCGCCCTTCGGTCTCGTAACCAATTGGTAGCGCGTCTTCGCCGGTATCCTTTGACCGCCCTTGACCAGACGATTTCCCCGATAAACATCCTTCTTCAACGTATCCTGCCAAGTGCCGGCAGGCACGGACGGGCTCTGCCGAACCACGGCATAGTACACCTTATTCACATGATGTCCGGAGAACTGTTTTTTAACGACCTCCGCCAAATCGCCGTCTAGGGCGAGGAGGATGACTCCGGAAGTGGCCGAGTCTAAACGATTGACCAACCATGCGCGCCGGCGCTCACCCGCTGCTTCCCAGAAATAAAATTCTCCGTCCAGATCATAACTAGTATGCAGGAGGGACTTTCGAATATCTTTTTCCGAATTCGGGTGGGATAAGATATTTTCCGGCTTTTCCAAAGCGACCAGGCCGTCCTGGTTTTTTCCCAGAAGACGAACATTTTTCCCGAAGGGCAGGCCTTCGGTTTGAACTGACAAACAATGGCTCATCGGTAGTTGAAACGAATGGTGAGTGTTCGTTCCGTACCGAAAACAGCAATCATTTCCTTCGTCCAAGATCGGAAAGGCGAACGCTTGGCCAGAGCCGACTCACAGAGGAGTGTCGCCAGCGGGCTGGCATTACTCTGGACGACATCGATATCGTGAATCGTACCGTCTGCCTGCATGGTAAAACGAACCGCAACAGAAGAAGCCGTATCCATCGGCTGATGAAATTCGATCTCCTGATACCAACCCAGTTGCAAAGCCGCGTAAAACTGCTGTTCGTACTCCCCGAATTCACTAAAGGTCGCGTCGATCGAAAGCGCTCCCCGGCGGCTGGCCGAACCGAGCGACTGCATGATCGGACCGGTCAACAATTCCGGTGCCAGACGAGGCCGCACCCGCGGTATTATCCTAGTCTCTTCAATGCCCGCAGTATCCACTCCGCTACCCGGCTCAACCGTATCCGCTGCCTCGGTATTTTGATACAAGGCGATCGGCCCGTCTTCCGGGAGTGCCTCCAATGCAGCGTTTTCCGTATCCCGATTGAGCGGAGAGGTCCCCGCAGGATCTTCCGGTAACTCCGTTTGCTCAATAAATTCCGCCGTTGGCAGACGCGGGGCCGAGGGTACCTCCGGCAATGCTGGCGGCGCTCCCGGAGCTTGAGCAGCCGCCTCCACTGCAGCATTTGATGCTCCACCGGCGACCACCACACTGGGTAAAACAACAGCCGACTCCAATTCCCCATCTATGATTTTCTGCGAGGGCTCCTCCCCATCGACTTTGGGTGCTTCGAGGATAGAAGCTTCCGGGCTTTGATCGGCCGCCTGCGTACTGCGATAAGAATACTGGTCCGACCGGTCGGGGGTATTTTCCGGCACCTCCGGGTTAGCTTCGACAAAACGGAGTGACTCCGGACTCGGTTCTTCGACGGCCGCCATCTCCAGTTCCAACTCGATTTCATCTGCCGGGGAGACCGCTATCGGCACCGGATAAAACTTTTCCGGCAAGCAGAGGTATAACAGTAGGTGCACAAATAGCGCCACGAGCAAACCAATCACAGTCGCTCGCCGGCGACCCGGCTGGGCATGATCGCCTTGGAAAAGTAGCGGTTCGGGTGTATTTGCGGAGGATAGAGACAAAAGAAAAATGGCCACTCGGATGCGCCTCAGCCATCCGATGAGTTGAAGTTGAATCCCTGCGCATCGAGATGCGCCTGAAGCGCTTGTATCGGTAGACCCATAACATTCTCAACAGATCCCTCGACCGCCTCAATAACCAATTCACGTCCTTCCTGGATGCCGTAGGCACCCGCCTTGTCCAGTGGGTTGACCAAATCAAAATAGGCCCGGATGCCGGCCGCATCAAGAGCACGGAAACGGACCTGACTGCTTTCGACAAAATCATCGAGAAAATCCCCCGCCTCCCAGCGCAGGGCCACTGCGGTAAAAACAGTATGCGCCCGGCCCGATAGCATCTGCAGCATGGCACAGGCTGCCTCCATATCTACGGGCTTCCCCAAAATGACATCGTCGATTACCACGGTTGTATCCGAGCCCAATACCAGCGATTCCGGATGCGCGGCACTGAGTTTTTCCGCTTTCATCGCGGCATTGAGCAAAACCATCCGGGCCGGGCCATCCAAATGAGCGTCCAGTTCCGGAATATCCGCCGGGCGCACCGTAAACGGCAGACCCATGCGCTGCAAAAGCTCGCTGCGGCGGGGAGAAGCCGAGGCCAGGACGAGATTCTTCGGGTGCTGTCTTAGGTTGATCATTACGAAAGGACTGTTTGTCTATTGCAGACATAGTTTGCAACACGGCAAACCAGACATTTCTTCTAATCATAATGAAAATCGGCATCGGCCAAATTAATACCACCGTGGGTGACCTCCCGGGCAACCGCCGGCGCATCCTCGACGCCTACCACTCGCTCGTCGCGGATGGTGCGGATCTGGTTATTTTTCCCGAACTGGCGGTCACCGGCTATCCGCCACGCGACCTCCTCTTTAAAAGCCGATTCGTCGCTGACAACGAGGCCACCCTGAAGTCCATTGCCGCAGAGACCGGAAACGTCCCGGCCATCATCGGCTTCGTTGAAAAACGGCCGAAAGGATCTCACGGTCGACCCTACTACAACGCCGCCGCCTGGTGCGAGGAAGGCACCGTTGCCGCAATCGCCAGAAAATCCCTCCTCCCCTGCTACGACGTATTTGATGAAGAACGCTACTTTGAACCCGCCGAAGCACCCCTCATCCACTCCTGGAATGGGCTCCGCGTGGGCTTGACCATCTGCGAAGATCTCTGGGCAGAACAGGACCAGCCAACCCTCTGCCGCTATGAGACCAATCCGCTGGTGCGTTTAGCCGATGAGGGTATCGACCTCCTGCTCAATCTCTCGGCCAGTCCCTGGCATAGCGGTAAAAACCAAACCCGTGAGCAACTCGTTCACCATGCCGCCACTCAGTGCAACTGTCCCGTCATCTACTGTAATGCAGTCGGCGGGAACGACGAGTTGATCTTTGATGGTGCTAGTCTGGTCGCCACGCCAGACGAAGGCATCCAATCCGGTCTACCCGCCTTTCGTGAGGCAAATAAAATTATCTCGCTCGATCCGGAAACCCAACCCGAGGCAACGGAACATCCAACCGGTATCGCCGCCACAGAGCAAGCGCTGACCCTCGGTCTGCGCGACTACACCCGGAAAAGTGGCTTTAAAAAAGCACTGATCGGCCTCTCCGGTGGAATTGATTCGGCCGTCGTCTGCGCCATCGCAGCGGAGGCACTGGGAGCAGAGAATATCATCGGCGTCGCCCTGCCCTCCGCCATCTCGAGTGGGCACAGCCGGAAAGACGCCGCCGACCTCGCGGCCAATCTCGGTATTGAATTTCACGAGTTATCTATCGCCGACGTCGTCGCATCTGCCGAGAACACGCTCGGTCCCGTCTTCTCCGGAAAAGCGCCCGATGTGACGGAAGAAAACATCCAGGCACGCGCCCGTGGCCTCCTTCTCATGGCCCTCTCCAATAAATTCGGCGCCCTTCTCCTGACCACCGGAAACAAAAGCGAACTCGCTGTCGGCTATTGCACACTCTACGGCGACATGTGCGGCGGACTCGCCGTGCTCTCCGACCTGCCAAAGATGGAAGTCTATGCCCTCGCCCGCCGGATCAACCAAACGCGCACGATCATCCCACCCAGTACAATTGAAAAAGCGCCCTCTGCCGAGCTCCGGCCGGATCAGGAAGATCAGGACTCTCTGCCCCCCTACCCCGTGCTCGACGAGATTCTACACTTCTACGTTGAGAATGGTTTGAGCCGGGCAGAGATCGTCGAACGGGGCCACGACCCGGCATGCGTCGACGACATTGTCCGGAAAGTGGACCTCAATGAATACAAACGCAAACAGGCGGCACCTGGACTCAAAACTTCACCCCTGGCCTTCGGTGTTGGCCGTCGTATACCAATTGTGCAAAAGTACGTTAACTAGGCACCGCTTGCATCCAACGATTCAATTTCATGAACCACACACAATCCGGCAACCTTCTGGAACGCGCCTCCCGGGTCATTCCCGGCGGCGTTAATTCTCCCGTTCGGGCCTTCCGCTCGGTCGGCGGCGCTCCCTTCTTTACCAAGCGGGCCGAAGGCGCCCACCTCCATACCGCCGACGGTGATCAGTTGATCGACTTCGTCTGCACCTGGGGTCCCGCTATTCACGGGCACAATGACCCCGATGTACAGGCAGCCGTCGCCCAAGCCCTGCAAAACGGCACCAGCTTTGGCACACCCAATCCCTTTGAAGTGGAAATGGCTGAACTCCTAGTGCAAATCGTGCCCTCGGTCGAAAAAGTACGCATGTGCAACAGCGGTACCGAAGCGACCATGTCCGCTATCCGCCTCGCCCGGGGCTTCACCGGACGCGATAAAATCATCAAATTCGCCGGCTGTTATCACGGTCATGTCGACTCCCTTCTAGTCAAAGCCGGATCCGGCGCCCTCACATTGGGCAATCCCGATAGCGCGGGCGTCCCCGGCTCTTTTGCCGCAGAAACCATCGTCCTCGACTACAATGATACCGCAGCCATCGAAGAAACGTTTCACCGGCAGGGGGATCAAATCGCCGCTATCATCGTCGAACCCTATCCGGCCAACTGCGGATTCATCCTGCCTGACGACGGCTACCTCGAATTCCTCCGGGCAATCACCACAAAGCACGGTAGCCTGCTTATCTTTGATGAAGTCATGACCGGCTTCCGTCTGGCACTGGGTGGCGTACAGGAGCGTATCGGCATCACTCCGGACATGACCGCTATGGGCAAAATCATCGGCGGCGGTCTACCCGTTGGCGCCTTCGGTGGACGCTCGGATATTATGGATCACCTCGCACCCGACGGGCCGGTCTATCAAGCCGGCACCCTCAGCGGTAACCCGCTCGCCATGGCCGCCGGCATTGCCGCCTTGCGAAAGCTCCTCCAGACGAACCCCTACCCACTCTTCGAAAAACTCGGAGAAACGATACAATCCGCCCTGCTCGGTGCGGCCAAAGCCAAAGGCCTGCCCCTGCAAGTCCCACAGGTCGGTTCCATGTTTGCACTCTTCTTTAGTGAAGATCGAGTGCGCAACCTCGATGATGCCACCGGCAGCGAAACACAGCACTTCAACAAACTCTTCCGCTATGCGCTGGAGGCGGGCGTCTACCTGCCGCCATCGGCCTACGAGACCTGCTTCCTCTGCACCGCACACGATGGGGAGGATATCGATCGTGCCGCCGAGATCCTCTCGGACGGAATCGCCGCGATTTAATGAATTGGCCAGAGGAAAGATGAAACCGCTCAGCTTCGAGACTTGGAGCACACTAGCGGCCGAGCACCGGACCCGGGCTCAAGCCTGGACGCTTCCCTACCGCCGGCGCAGAGCCTCCGGCAAGATGCATCCGGTTCATGACTTTCTCTTTATTTACTACCGCAACCCGCCCTCACAACTTGAAGCCTGGCATCCCGGCTATGGCATCTTCCTCCAAAGCAAAGACAACGAACCCTCTTTCAGTCCCAAATACTACAGCCGGACAAACCAAGGCATCTTTCTCGATCCGTCCAAGATGGACGCCGCCACCCACCACCGCCTGGAAATGGCACTCGCTCTTTGCCGCGCCGTGCAAGAGCGGCCCGCCCGCTTCGGCTGCTTTGGCATGCATGAATGGGCCATGGTCTATCGAGGCGACAAAGAAGGTGAAGTACGCCACCGTGAAAAGCTGCCCCTGCGCGTCCCCCAGGAGACCATTAATACATTTGTCCGCAGCCGCCCCATCTGCTGTAGTCACTTCGATGCATTCCGCTTCTTTACCCCCTCAGCGAAAAACTTTAACCGCATCCGTCCGGAGAAACAAACGCGCATTCATAACGAACAGGGCGGCTGCCTCCATACCAACATGGACCTCTACAAACTGGCTGCCCAATGCATGCCCTGGGTCGGTTCCCATTTGCTCTGGCAAAGTTTTCAAATGGCGGCTCAAGCCCGTATCCTCGATATGGAAGCCAGCCCCTACGATTGCCAGTCCCTTGGTCTCCACAGCATTGCCGTTGAAACCAGCGCCGGACGCACCCTCTATGAAGAGCGGCAACAAGCACTCGCTGAGCGCGCCAAACCGATCCGCCAGTCACTCATCGACTCCCTCCAGCACCTCCTTCAACCGGCAGAATGCAAGTGAGCTAAAATTTAAGGTTGAACCATCCCGCCTCGGACTTCGTTTTCATAGCAACGACAATTCATCATAGCGATCACACAACAGCACTCCACAGGCATGACTGAGTCACCCAATTTCTCCGGCGTCTACACCGCATTGGCCACCCCCATGCAGAATGGGCAAATCGCTTACGGCGATCTCGATGCACTCGTCGCTCACCAATTGAATGGCGGCATCAACGGTCTTGTCTCCGTCGGGACAACCGGAGAATCGCCCACCCTCAATCATGCCGAACATATTGAAGTGATTCGCGCGACCGTCGCCGCCGCTTCCGGCCGTGTTCCCGTGATTGCCGGAACCGGCTCCAACTCGACTGCCGAAGCTGTTGAGCTAACCCGTCAGGCCGAAGCCGCCGGAGCCGCCGGTTTCCTTGTCGTTGCCCCCTACTATAATAAGCCCAGCCAGGAAGGCCTCTTTCAACATTTCAGCCAGATCGCAGCGGTCACCGAAAAGCCCATCGTCCTCTATTCGATCCCCTCCCGTTGCGGCATCGAAATTTCCGTTGATGTGGCCGCCCGACTCTACGAAGCGTACCCCCATGTCAACTGCATGAAGGCCGCCGAAGGCTCCTCCGAAAAAGTCACCGAATACGTCCGCCGGCTTGGCCCGGACTACGCTGTGATGAGCGGAGATGACGGTCTCACCCTGCCCTTTATGTCCGCCGGAGCGACCGGCGTCATCAGCGTGGCCTCCAACCTGATCGTTGCCCCACTGGTCGAAATGGTACGTGCCGCGAACGACAATGACTTCGCTACTGCCCGAACCACTTTCCTGAAGTACTACCCGCTCTTTAAGGCCATCTTTGTCGAGCCCAACCCGGTACCGATTAAATATGCCCTGACCCGGGCCGGCATTATCGAATCGCCCGAAGTTCGTCTCCCCCTATCACCCCTCACTGCAGCCTCCAGGGAAATGCTCGACCCCTTGCTCGATGCGCTCACCGGCACCACCCAACAATCCTAGACCATGCCCTTACCAATACTACTCAACGGAGCCAAGGGCCGGATGGGCCAGGCCATTATTGAAATCGCCGAAGCCAATGATGCGATCCTTGCCGCCGCCTGCGATCAGGGAGACCGCGCCGAAGACCACATCGAAAACTGCCAGGCCGTGATCGACTTTAGCTTTCACCAAGCCACCCTGCCCATCGCTCAACTCGCGGCCGCACAGAATAAGCCCCTCGTTATCGGCACGACCGGCCACAGCGAGGATGAGAAACAAGCTATCCTCGATGCGACAACAAGCCAGATCCCCGTCGTCTGGGCCGGCAACTACTCAGTCGGCGTCAATACACTCAACTACCTGACCCGCAAGGCCGCAGCCATTCTCGGCCCCAAATTCGACCCCGAAGTACTGGAACTGCACCACCACCACAAAGTGGATGCCCCCAGCGGTACGGCTGAGCGACTGATCGAAATCCTCCGCCAAGGCTATGACTTTACCCCCGAACAAACCGTCCACGGCAGACAAGG
The DNA here is from genome assembly GCA_002469895.1 of Opitutia bacterium UBA7374. Taxonomy (GTDB): domain Bacteria; phylum Verrucomicrobiota; class Verrucomicrobiia; order Opitutales; family Coraliomargaritaceae; genus UBA7374. The sequence goes on along the minus strand of DKOA01000041.1, from coordinate 5,586 downwards.
CATCGTCGGTGCCCGTCCCCAGCGCGAAATTGGCGTCCACGCCGTTCGTGGTGGCGATATTGTCGGCGAGCACACCGTCTACTTCTGCGGTCAGGGAGAACGCATCGAGCTGACCCACCGCGCGACCGACCGACGCATCTTCGCCCAGGGCGCTGTCCGTGCCGCACACTGGGCCGTCGGCCAAAAGCCCGGCCTCTACAATATGGAAGACGTCCTCGGGCTGACCGATTAGCCCATGATTTCACAAATCAAAGGGACCCTCCTCGAAGCCACACCGCTCTCCGCGATCATTCAAGCCGGCGGCCTCGGCTACGAAGTACACGTCCCCGTAACCACCGCCGAAAAACTACCCGCAACCGGTAAAGAATGTCAGCTCTTCATCCATGCCGTCTACCGCGAAGACAGCGCCACCCTCTACGGATTCGCCACACGCGAGGACCGCGACTTTTTTCGGCTCCTCGTCGAGCGTGTCTCCGGAATCGGGCCTAAAATCGGCATCGCCATCCTCAGCCGTATGTCCGTCGAACTTCTGCGCAGCGCCATTGCCGGTTCCGATGTAGCCCTCCTCTCGCAATGCCCCGGCATCGGTAAAAAAACTGCGGAAAGACTCATCATTGAATTGCGCGATAAAGTCTTTGCCGATTCCCCGGGAAGCACCGGCCTACCCGGCACCGGCGCGGCCCACCCACCGGCCGCGACTCACTTCCAGGACGCCGTGGCCAGCCTCATTACTCTCGGTTATAAGCCCGCCGAAGCCGATAAACTTGTCCGCAAGGCCAGCGCCCAAGCGGCAGACACCGCCACGACCGAAGAACTCCTGCGTCTCGCCCTAGGCTAACCGGCTTATTCGCAGGTTCTTCATCGCTGGCGCCAATCGACAAAAAAACCTCCACTTACGTGAAGGCTGTTTTTGGTCGGGGCGACAGGATTGCTCCGCCTTCTACATGTTTTCCAGGCGGAACTACGTTCCTAAAAACATTCCGTCAAACCGGCTTATTCGCAGGTTCTTC
>DKOA01000041.1:0-4286 GCA_002469895.1 Opitutia bacterium UBA7374 | reverse complement strand
GCTACCAGGCTGCGCTACACCCCGGACCAAAAGCCGAATAAAAGTGGTATTCTCCCTCTCTTGTCAATTCTCTTCGATATATCGCAGATGCCTTTGTCGCCTCCTCATGACCGGTCGGTCGAATTTGCAAAAATTTCATATTGGCATTGCCCCACTGACCTGTACAGTAGAGCCTTTGACACTTGGTCGGAGAATGCCAACGACAACCCAAACATCATTTATGCAAAACCGTAAAACACCCCGCGCAGGTTTCACCCTGATTGAACTCCTCACTGTGATCGCGATTATCGGCGTTCTCGCCGCAATCCTGATCCCCACTGTCGGCGCCGTCCGTAAACAGGCTGCCAAAGTCTCTTCGGCTAATAACGTGAAGCAGATCGCTATCTCCTTCTCGACTTTTTCGAACTCCGGTACACGACCACGCGTCATCACCAAAGGTGCCTGGTCCACCCAGAACAACCGTTCCGCCAATGACATGAAGGACTGGGCGATGGTTTTGGCTTACCACGCAGAAATGACCGACGCCAACGTATGGTTTATCTCCAGTGATGAAGATGTTGTGCTTTATGGAGGCACCCTACCCCGTACCATCGGTACACGCGGCACCGGTTCCACCTTTAATCAATCCACAGAATGGAATGCGATCTCAGAACGTGAGATCAGCTACAACGCAGTCAGCGGGATGAGCCCAAATGCACCGGCCTCGACCACACCATTGATCTGGACCAAAGGTCTGGGCAGTAACGGTTACTGGGAAGCAACCTCTCCCTGGCAGGGTGAAGGCGGTCACATCGGCTTTATGGACGGCCACGTCGAATTTTTCCCCAATATCGCAGACGATGAATATCGCCTCGCACCCGGCTCCGCTTCCGGCCAAAGAAGCACGACCAACAATATCCGCGACGCAATCGAGACAACGACACAGTCTGACGTTGTCCGCAACCTCGGATAAGCCAGAGAGCCTTCATACCTTTCAGCAAAAGCCGGACGCTTATCGTCCGGCTTTTTTGTGTCCCCGGGAAACTGCAGTTTGGCGTTGTCCTTCGGGAACTATTGCCTACTCGTACTAAGCAGAATGACTGAGCCGATTCACATCTTTGGGCACAAAAATCCCGATGCCGATGCCATCTGCTCGGCGATTGGCTACGAGGCCTACAAACACGCCATCGGGCAAAACGAGTACAGCGCCGCCCGCTGCGGTAACTCGAACGCGCGGATCGATGCCATTCTCGAACGCTTTCAGGTGCCCCTGCCTCCCTTCATTGGCGATGTTACTCCACGCCTGAAATCAATCATGAACACGCAGCCGCAGACCGTATCGCGGCATCACACCTGTGCCGAAGCCCTCGAGCGCATCGATCAATACGACCTGCGCACCCTCCCGGTACTGGATTCGGAAGGTGTCCTCGAAGGCGCCATCTCCTTCTTCCAACTCGGCGAATTTTTCATCCCCAAGCCACTCACCCCGCGGGACATGCGCCGGGTACACACCAGCATATCCGCCATCGTGCGGTCCCTCGGTGCCGAGGTCCTGCACTCCGAGCGCGAAGACGATCTCGAAGAACTCTATGTCCGCATTGGCGCCATGGACATTCGTTCCTTCGGCCAATACCACATTCAGGAAGGCACCCCGGCGGAAAACAGTATCATCATCGTCGGTGACCGCTGGGACATTCAGGAGCGTTGCCTGCAACTCGGCGTTCGGCTCCTCGTCATTACCGGTGGTCTCGAAGTCGAACCCGAAGTCATCGAACGTGCCCGACAAGCCAATGTCTCCCTCATTGTCAGCCCCTTCGACTCCGCTTCCACTGCCTGGATCATTCGCACCGCAACCTTTGTCGACCAACTGGTGCGCAGCGAAGTGCCCTGCTTTTCCCCGGAGGAGCGCATCCGCACGATCAAAGGCCGGATCGCCGAGCAAAATGACCCCCTCTATATGGTAATCGATGAAAGCCGCCGCCTCCTCGGCGTCTTCTCCAAAAGTGATATCCTGCGCCCCAGTGCCACCCGCATTGCCCTGGTCGATCACAACGAACTCGGGCAAGCCGTCGATGGAGCCTCCGAAGTCAGCATCACCGAGATCATCGATCACCACCGCATCGGGAACATTCACTCCGATCAACCGATCCTCTTTATCAACCGCCCCGTTGGTTCCACCTGTTCGATCATTGCCGACCTCTTCCGCAGCGATGGCCTGACCCCATCCCCGCCGATCGCCGGGATTCTCATGGCCGGCATTCTCTCCGATACCCTCTTCCTCAACAGCCCCACCACTACGCCGCTGGAAGCAGAACTATTGGACTGGCTCGGCCCCATCGCCGGTGAAGAGCCCAAAGCCCTCGCTGACCTCATCTTTTCTTCCGGCTCCGTTATTATTAACCAGTCCGCCGATGAAGTGATCTGCTCGGACTGCAAAACCTACGACGAAGGCGAGATCCACTACTCGGTCTCCCAGATCGAAGAACTCGGCTTCAATAATTTCTGGGAAAAAGCCGATACCCTCGAACGTGAACTCGAGACCTACCGCGCCTCAACAAACCTTCTCTTTAGCTTCCTCCTCGTCACCGACATCAACACGCAGGACTCCCTCCTCGTTGTCGCCGGTGATGAAGCCGTCCTCTCGCAAATCAATTACCCCCGTTTCGGGAAAAGCAATATCTACGACCTGAAGGGCATCGTCAGCCGCAAGAAACAGCTCATGCCCTACATCTCGACTCTGCTCAAGACCTCCGGCCTACTCGTCTAAGCCGGCTCTCCAGAACAGGCTTGTCAGACCGGGTCGTTGTCCGGGTTGGCCGATCAACTAGGCTGCTGCCGCCGAACGATCGCCTGCGCCGCCTCCGGCACCCAATTCTCCCAGTCCTTCTCCCCCTGACGGATCGACTCCAGCACCTTGCGTCCGGTCCGCGCCAAGAGCGATGGATCCCCCACCCCGACTGCGCTCACCCGATCATTCTTCAATAAGTGCTGGTAAAAAAACTGCCAGTTCTCCGGCGCCTTGAAATTCTCCGCCGTAACCAGCTCCTTACTCCGCACATTGTGCCAGGGATAGACATAGAGCTGCAAACGGTTCTTGAAAAGGCGCCCGAACGACTCCAGCACACCGCCCGCCAGATCCGCCGACCACTTCGCCTTAAACAACTCATTGAGCAGGCCGATGCTCAAAATGATCGCGATCGGCTCCGCCGTATAGCGGCTAAGGAAAGTGGCCACACGGTGAAACTCCGCCCGACTGGTAATCATGACCGTCTTGCCCAGCGCCTGCAGCGCATCCGCCCGGTCGATAAACTCGGTGTGATCCAGCTCGCCGTCCCGCAGTAGATTATTTGTACTGATCTCACAAATCTCCAGCGAACGCTCCAGCAGTGGCGGCTCCACCGAGTCTGAAAAGACCGCCCGCGCCTGCGCCAGCATGTCCAGATGCAGCCGCAGCACCGGATTAAAGCTGCCCCGCAAAAGCAGAATCGGCCGCTTGTACAGCGCATCGGCCGCCTGCACCACCTGCCCCGAGGCATCAAACATCGCCGCTTCCGTCAACCCACCCTCAACCAACTGCAGCGCACACAGCCGGTTGTCCACATAGCGAAAGCCCTCGCCACTAAAGCGCAACATGTCCACCTCAATTCGGCCCGGCCCAATGTCCTCCCGCAATGAAGCAACAAAGACCGCCAAATCATCCCGATGATAAAATGCCGCATGGATTAAATTTACCCCGATCCGACCGAGCGCATCCATCTGCTCCGGATTCGTCTCATCGAGCAAGCGCACATGCAGGACGATCTCCACCGGCTCCGTGCCCGGCTTTAATTGAAACCGCACCCCCATCCAGCCATGGCATTCCTCCGTGTCCTGATAACCCCGCGCCCGTACCGTGTTGCAAAAAGAAAAAAATGTACTCGTCTCCCCGCGCTCCTCCCGCAGGCGCTCATCCAACAAATCATACTCATAGGCCAGCATCGCCGACAATCGCTCCTCCGAGACATACCGCTTCGTCTTCCCGTAGAGCACATCGCTCATCGTCATGTCATAGGCCGAAATCGACTTTGCCACCGTGCCGGCACTGGCCGACACCCGGAAAAACCAGTTCGCCGTTTCCTGCCCCGCACCAATTTCCGCAAAGACCCCGTAAATCGACGGATCCAAATTGACCGCCAAGGTCTTGTCATAGGTTGTCAACTGCTCTCTCCCGTTACCCATGACCGCAATATAAATGAAGCCCGCAGACAAACAGCAATGCCAAAGCACAGTAAATATGCGGTCTTCAGCCGATTTTCATTCATCCGTAC
>DKOA01000012.1:8793-30942 GCA_002469895.1 Opitutia bacterium UBA7374 | reverse complement strand
CTGGGTCTGGCCACCACTGGAAAAACGTGCCCTTCGGTCTGTGTTTTCCGTGTCCATTCCGGTTGCTTGGCAACCCACCGCTTCGCGGCGTCGAATCGTTGATTGCTTGCCCTCCGGTCTGCGCTCAAGAGCTGGGCTCTTAGTCTGGGTCTGGCCACCACTGGAAAACGCGCCCTTCGGTCTGTGTTTTCCGTGTCCATCCCGGTTGCTTGGCAACCCACCGCTTCGCGGCGTCGAATCGTTGATTGCTTGCCCTACGGTTTGCCTTCAAGAGTTTGCTCCAGCTGGTTTTATTTCACCCAGTCAGGGACTTCCTGATTAAGCAGTCTTTTCGAAAGCATATTTCTGTGCGGCTGGATCGACTTTTCGTGCGCTCGTTTCATTTGCTCAATCAAGGCAATGATTTCCGGATGATCCTCTGCCACATCATGGTTTTCTTCCGGATCATAATCCAGATTGAAAAGTAGGGGCTGCTTTTGTGTCACGGTCGGTCCAATAAACTTCTCGGGATCACTTGTGATAAAGTGTGCTTTCCAGTTTTCGTATCGAACAGCGTGCACCGCATCTTTGGGTTGTTTGATAGAACTGTAGTAGAAAAAGGTGTTACGGGGACTTTTTTCCTGCCGTAAAAGGACTGGTGATAGGTCTTTCGAGTCGATCGCTCTGCTGGCACTGGATGAAGTCCCGGAGATAGCGGAAAAGGTTTTAAAGAAATCCAGAGTTGTTCCGATTTCGGAGATGGTTCCGGGTTGAATTTTCGAGGGCCACCAAAAGATTGTCGGTGCGCGGTGGCCGCCTTCCCAAGTGGTACCTTTGGAACCCTTAAGGATTCCGGTGGAGCCACCTTCTTCTTTATACTTTAGCCAAGGGCCATTATCGGAGGTAAAGATAACCAGAGTGTTTTGATCGATTGAATGCTCTTTCAGCGCCTTGAGGACTTCGCCTACAGAGGCATCCAGTTCTTCGATGACATCTCCGTAAGGTCCGCGTTTGCTTTTGCCGGCAAAGTCTTTGGATGTGAAGAGTGGCACATGCGGCATTGGATGTGAGAGGAAGAGGAAAAAGGGCTGCTCTTTATGGGATTCGATGATTTGCAGGCTTTTTTCGGTTAGCCTTTTGGTCAGTGTTGTCTGATCACAGGGATATTCGATAACCTGCTTGTTTTCCATCAGCGGAACCCAATTGGTTACTTTGTTTCCTCTGGATTGCATCTGCCCCAATGTAACGCCTTCCCGGAGTTTTACGGATTCTGCGATTCGCATATCCGGATCAAGCCGCATATCGTTGGAGTAGGGGATTCCATAATAGTGATCAAATCCATGATCCTGTGGGAGATAGCCATCGCAATGGCCGAGATGCCATTTGCCGACGCAAAATGTGTTATAGCCGTTCGTTTGGAGTGTTTCGGCTATCGTTTGGCTTTCCGGAGGGAGTCCCTCTGCCGACCATTCAAAAAAGACGCCTTGGTTGATGCCGATCCGCTTTGGATAAAGACCCGTGAGCAGAGCGGCCCGACTGGGAGAACACACATTGGAAGCGGAATAGAATTGAGTCCATTTTTGACCCTCCGTAGCCATTTGATCCAAGTTGGGTGTTTGGATTGTCGGATGACCAAAACATCCGAGGTCACCATACCCCAGATCATCTGCAAAAATGAGTATTATATTGGGGGGTGCAGACTGCGGACTAGCTTGAAGAGCAAGGTTCAGCGAGAGGCAGAGGGCAACGGAGGTTAGTAAAGAGTATAAATTTACTTTTCGGCGGGTCAGGCAGCGTTGTCTAGCTGGATTCATCGTGAGGGGATGCAGGGGAGTGGACTTGTAAGCGGATCTCTTTAGAAGGATTCTTTTTCTTCGCGGTCTGCCGGCTGGTCACCTTTTGAAGGAAGGTCTCTTGAGCAGAAAGAGTTTTGCGCTTTTTGGTCGATCGATTTGAAGAGGAAGATTTATGGTACGCTCCGGAGGCGCGAAGGAAGCGGGCCTGCTGCGTGTCTTTCAGGTAGGTTTCCAGTATCTCGATGATACGCTGACGGTGCTCGGGGTCTTCAATCGGGAAAACGCACTCGATGCGGCGAAAGAAGTTTCGGGGCATCCAGTCGGCGCTTCCTGCGAGAACATGGGGCTGCGTGCCGCCGCTGTTTTCAAAGTAAAAGATACGACTGTGCTCGAGATAGCGTCCGAGGATACTGCGCACACGGATGTTTTCGCTGATGCCTTTGACGCCGGGCACGAGCATACAGATACCGCGTATGATCAGCTCGATTTTGACGCCTGCTTGGGAAGCTTTGTAGAGCAGTTCGATGCTTTGGCGGTCGACGAGGCTATTGGCTTGAACGATAATTTTAGCGGGGTTTCCCGCATGTGCCTGTCGGATTTCAGCACGGATGTATTTCTGGATCGAACTGTGCAGATTGAAAGGAGCGACTAGTAGATGGCGAAAATCCGGGCTATTGGAAAATCCGGTCAATGTATTAAACAGCTGGGCGACTTCTTCAGTTATTTCAGGACGGGCGGTGAAGAGGCTGAGGTCGGTGTAGAGTCGAGCGGTTTTGGGGTTGTAGTTGCCTGTGCCGAGATGGACATAGCGTTTGAGTCCGTCGTTTTCGCGGCGAACGATCATGCAGGTCTTACAGTGGGTCTTGAGTCCGACGAGGCCATAAACAACGTGAACACCGACATCTTCGAGTTGGCGGGCCCATTGGATATTGTTGGCTTCATCGAATCGGGCCTTGATCTCGACCAGCACGGTAACCTGCTTACCGTTGTCTGAGGCATCCATAAGCGCCTTAACAACCGGCGAGTCTCCGGAAGTGCGGTACAGGGTTTGCTTGATAGCAAATACTTTTGGGTCGACGGCAGCCTGTTGAATAAAATCGATGAAAGGCTGAAAACTATCGTAAGGCTGAAACAGGAGGTAATCGCGTTCGGAAATCCTGCGGAAGATTTGCTCCGGGTTTTCAAGCTCCGGGTGAATGTCCGGAGTATGACTGGGGAATTTGAGGTCGGGTCGTTCGATCAGGTCATAAGCACTCATCAAGCGAGCTAAATTGATCGGGCCATCGATGGTCGTTACATTTTCCGGGGATAACTCAATCGCATCGAGTAATTCCTGTCGAAGTAGAGGGTCTGCTCCCTGAGCAATTTCCAGTCGAACGGCGGCTCCCTTTTCCCGGTTGAGCAATTCTTCTTCAATTTCACTCAAGAGGTTTTCAACTTCTTCTTCGTCGATGTAGAGATCGCTGTTGCGGGTAATACGAAAAGGCACTGCAGAACGAACACTGTATCCGGGAAAGAGACTTTTAACATAGCGCTGGATGATATCACTGAGGAAGATACAGACCTCGGGATTACCGCGACGGGGCACAGCAATTTTGACGATTCGTGGAAGGATACGCGGCACCGGAATAATCGCCATCCTGTGAGGGCTCTTGCGTTTGTTTGGTTCGGCAATCGAGGCGAGAATGTAGAGCGCCTTATTGGTTAGTTTGGGGAAGGGGTGAGCCGGATCAATTGCCAGAGGCGTAAGGACCGGAAAAATCTGTTCCTCAAAATAGCCGGCAAGCCATTTTTTTTCATTTCGGGTTAATTCGTCACAGCGGCAAAACTTAATTTTAGATTTTTCCAGCTGGGGAATAATATTTCCCTTCCAACAGGAGTACTGGTCGGAGACCAGCCGTCTGGCGATACTCTGAATGCGTCGGATCTGTTCCTTTGGGCCAATCCCGTCGGGACCGCGCTCAATAACTCCCGACTTAACCTGCTGGACGAGTCCGGAAAAGCGAATTTCAAAGAATTCATCGAGGTTGGAACTGACGAAGGCGAGAAACTTCATCCGCTCGAGAAGCGGATAGTCATCGCTTTGTGCCTGCTCCAATACCCGACGATTGAAGGCGAGCCAAGAAAGCTCGCGATTGAAGAAGGGGAAACGGGCGGATGCTTTTTGGGAACTACTCAAAATTCTCGTGTGTCTCCTTACGATCGCTCACTGAGTTTCTCAAGGATTCCGTAGTTGCGCTGAAGCATGGTTGTCGGGTCTTCGAGTAGGCCGGCTGCCATACGGGCATTATCAAGAATTTGGCTGGAGATTAATTGAGCCAACTCGCTATCATTTTGGCGTAGAGAAGCGAGATTCTTGATCAGAGGGTGGCGCGGATTGATTTGCAGCTTGACCGGCGGTTCTTTGTCTTCGATGCCGCCTTGCTGTTGCATGGCTCGCATCATTTTTCGCATTTGCGCTGTCATTGCCTTGTCTGCATTGACGATCATGGCCGGGCTGCCGACCAGACGATCACTGGCAGATACTTCTTCAACTCCATCGCCGAGTTGTTCCTTCAGGAAAGTGCAGAGTTCCGAACATACGGAGTCTTCCAGCGCTTCGGGTTTTTCTGTTTCCGTATCCGGGGCGATGGCGTCGAGGTCGATGGCATCGTTGTCCGCGGAGACAAAGTTCTTTTCCTCAAAGCTGCGCGCGTGGTTCATAACGAACTCATCGATCGGCTCCAAGAGGAAGAGGACTTCAATGTTTCGGGCTTTGAAGGCCTCGAGGTAGGGGCCGCTTTCGATCGCCTGACGATTCGGGCCGGATAGGTAGTAAATCTCTTTTTGTCCTTCCGGTGCGCGGGAAAGGTAATCAGCCAGGCTGGTATTTTCTTTATCTGCGGTATAGGAAGACTCGTACCGGAGCAGCTTGAGCAGTTGGTCCCGATGGGTGAAGTCTGTGGTGACGCCTTCCTTAAGGAAGATGCCGAACTTGCTCCAGAAGTCGGCGTAGACTTCGGGTTCTTTATTGGCTTTTTCTTCAAGTAGTTTGAGGAAGCGTTTGGTCAGTACCTTGTTAAGCTTCTGCACAAGGGTGCTGTCCTGCATGGATTCGCGGGAGATGTTGAGCGGAAGGTCAGCGCTATCGACCACACCGCGGACAAAGCGCAGCCAGTCGGGAAGGAGATTCTTCGGATCGCTGTCGATCAGCACCTTGCGGCAGTAGAGGGAGACACCGGGTTCCATCCGGCCAAAGCCGAAGCCTTCCATGTTTTCTGTGGGGGCATAGAGCAGGCTATGAATCGAGATGGGGGCATCGGCGGAGAAGTGCAGCCAGAAGCGCGGGTCATCAAAGGCCTTGGCCTGGAATTTGTAGAACTCTTTGTATTCTTCTTCCGTGACATCGCTCTTGTTTGTAAGCCAGATGGCTTGAACGGTGTTCACTGGCTGACCATCAATTTTGACAGGAAACTGGACGAAAGCAGAATAGTTTTTAACGATCGTTTCGAGGCGGCTCTTATCCGCAAACTCTTTGAATTCTTCTTTTAGGTGGATAACTATACGGGTGCCACGCCGCTCACCCTCTGCTGATTCAATTTCATAGGCGCCGGATCCGTCACTGCTCCAACGCAGAGATTCTCCATCGCTTTTCCAACTACGGGTGAAAACTTCCACTCGATCGGCCACCATAAAGACGGAGTAAAAACCGACTCCGAACTGACCAATGAGGTTTTCATTTTTGCCGCCCCCTTCTTTTAGTGCGTTGAGAAAGGCTTTCGAGCCGGAGTGAGCAATGGTGCCGAGGTTTTCCACTAATTCTTCACGACTCATACCGATGCCGAAGTCGCGTATAGTGATCGTGCCGGCTTCTGCATCGAAGCTAATCTGTATCTCCAGTTCGAGTTCGGCGTCGAAAATCTCTTTTTCCGTAATTTGGGTATGACGCAGTTTTTCAGTAGCGTCCGAGGCGTTCGAGACCAATTCACGAACAAAGATCTCTTTGTCTGTGTAGAGTGAGTGTACTACTATATCGAGGACTTGTTTGACCTCGGCTTGGAATTCGTGGCGTTCCGGTGCTTGTGTACTCATTGTTTATTTGGTGATTTGGGTTCGTTGCGTTGGATTAGAAAAAACGTTCACCCTGATAGATGGGCGGTAAAAAATCAAGCGTCTCCGATCCAAGTGTTGCGGAAAGTATTCTTGGGGATCCATCCGCTGGCGGCACCTTCAGTTTCCACTTCTGCGTAGTCTCCATGATTGTCGAGGATACGGAGTCGTTCACCGGGTCGGGCTAATCCGGTTTGTGGGGCTGCTTCGGCCGGCGCCGCACGCAGTTCGACTGAATCGGGGGAGATCAGGACGGCTTTTCGGGCGCCCACTCTGTAGTGTTCAAGTGCGGGTAACGCGCAGACAAGGAGGAGTAAGCAAAGGATCTGTACCGCCTTGCTTCCGAGGGTGGACTTTTTTTTGCAGGTCAATTGAAGAATCCAGATGGCGAGGCCGCTCCAGAACGCTGCAGTGGCCAGCCAGGCCCATTGCGCCGGCGAGAGGAGGGTGGCTGCTGTCTCTAGCAAAGTCGGCTCTCCGGGGGTCAGTCCGAGTTGCTGGCGCAGTGCACTGTGCTTGAACTGGTATTCCTTGTTCCGTGGTTCGATGTGCAGAGCGCGTTCGAGTTGCCAAATAGCCTCTGCAGGTTGCCCGTTTTGGTAAAAACTTAGGGCTAGGTTATGTCGCAGTGCGGCGGTTTCCTTTTCGTTGCCGGATTGTTCAAAAAAGCGAATGGCCGCATCGAACTTTCCTTTTTCGTAGGCTTTAATTCCATTTTGAAAATTTTCTGCCTGAGCCAAGCCTTGTAGGCTCAGGAATGCCAGGACTGCTAGCATACGAATCATGAGCAAGAAACAGAGAGGATGGTTGCTTTGGAGTGGGTTCATAGGACTTCAAGCAATTGGTTGAGGAGGGGCTGGAGGGTCTTGGGATCAGTCGATGGTTCTTTTCCGGAAAAATGCAGGGCATCGGCCTGAAGACAGAGCTTTTGTAAGGCATCCAGCGCTCGCGAGTTTTTTTCGGGATTTGGAATGAGGGCACGGAGTTCCTTCATCGTAGCATTACTTTGATCCCGTCCGGTTCGCGCGGTGGCAGTATGCCGCACAGCGGATAAAGCTGCTATATAAAATTCGCTCGCGGTGGTTGCCGCGATGGCTTCTTTGTGGGCTTGTTTGGCCGCTTTTCGGACCTTCCGTGACAGGAGGAAGTGAGGGTCCTCCAGTAGTCGGGTGCGCCGGCGCAAGTACAGGGCGGTTGCTACGAGCAAAAGGAATAGGAATCCTTGCGTCATCCTAAAGCTATTGGATTGGAAAGGGTGAATTGTGTCGGGCAGAGTTTTTTCCCGGGGTTGGTAATCGAGGGTCATCAGCGCTTCCTCGCGGGTAAGTGAACGGGAGAGAGGCTGTTCGCTCTCCTCCTGAGACTTCGGCGTTGGGGCGGCGCTGCTTGGTGGCGTAAAGGTAGATTTTGCGGCTTGGACAGCGATTGGAATGGGTGGCGCCTGTAAAGTAACGTAGGCTGCAGTCTGCGGATCAAAGTATGCAAATTGGATGGCGGGTGTCTTGATTTGGCCGGCTCGCAGTGGAGTCATGACATAGTCGAATCGCTTGGTTGTTGTGCTCTCGACCGCCCCGGAATCCTCCATCACTGCTTGCGGGCTGTAAGGCTTCCAGTCGGGTGACTCGCTTAGCACGAGCCCCTGTATACGATCAAAGTTGCCTTCACCAGTTAGTCGAATCGAGTACATGATCGGCTCTCCCACCGTGGTCTCCTGTAAATCGGTGAAGACTTCCATGCTGAATCTGCCCACCGCTCCATCAAAGCTCGGTGGTTTGTTTTCTTCGGGTAAGGGAAGAACATGGATGGTGTGCTCTTTGTCGATCGGGTAGCGCTGAGTCGGTTCAAAGAAATCATCAAAGAGGCTGCGTCCAAAAGGCGATTGGTTGCCGGACTTTGCTTTGCCCGGCATTCTGGCGGATACATCGATCTGAAAGTTAAGAGCTTGTCGGCCAGCAGTCAGGGCGGTTGCCTCAATTTCCCAAGTGAGCACACGGTAGTCGCGTCCATTGCGAAGTAGGCGGCGCTCACTATACTTGTTGGGATCCTGGATCATGGAAAATCCATCCGCGGTACTCTCGAAATTCCCGACCCCGGAAAGTCGCATACGATCGGCTACATAGAGGTTCAGGCGAATCTTACTGGATTGTCCGATATAGAGGCTTTGCGGAGCTTCCACTTCGAGAAAGGTTAGTTCATCCAGTGTGGGTGCAGCATCGGCTGCTTTTTCCACGACCTGCAGGGTTGCTGCCGGAGCCTCCAGGGTTTCTCCGTTAACCTCGATTTGAAAAGCGGGGATGGAATAGCTGCCGATTGCGGAGGGTATGGCATCGATTGTCGCACTCTGGGTGATCCGGTATTCGGTTTGTCCATTAACGATTCGGGTCTGCGAATTGCTCGAGTTGCGGCCATTCCGCAGACGAAGGCCCGGTGGACTTTGAATCGGCAGGGATGTAATCGGTGGGATGTTTGGCTGTGAGGCAGCGTCGATCGCGGTGATTTCAACGATGTACTGTACGGGGTTGCCGAGAGCAACGCGAGGCTGGCTGAAGCGGGTACGCACGGAAAGTTCCGCAGTAACAAACTGTGCGGCAATGCAGAGGAGGCATATATTGAGGATGAGTGGCTTCATGTCGGTAACGTTTACCAGTCTTGGATCGGTTTTTGCCGACCGGGCTGGCGACTGTCTTGTTCTACAAAAGGTAAGAGTTGCTCGCTGTCACGCATGCTATCGAGAAGCGCACTCGCTTCGACTGGCGTCATGCCCTCGATTAGCTGGCTGGCCTCATTGCTTAAAGCCTGATCGGAAGGTTCCTCATCCGTCTGTGTAGATGGATTTTCGGGGAGTGGCTGGCTGGACTCGCCTTCGTCTTCTTCTTCGTCGGTTTCGTTGTTACTGGATTGGGAGTCTGAAGATTCTTCAGCATCTTCTTCGGCATTATCCGCGCCGGCGGGATCCTCGGAGGTGTTGTTTTCAGAAGACTCCTCCGAATCGCTGTTCTGATTGTCTTCAGAGGATTCGTCGTTTTCGGACTCGGTGTTATTGTCGCCGTTTTGCCCGCTATCCTCCTGCTCGCTCTCGCCTCCTTCTGACGGCTCCTGTTCCTCGTCTTCGCCGTTTTCTGATTCTTCGTTAGAATTCTCCTGTTCTTCGTTGGATGATTCTTCTTCCTGCTCGGATTGTTCTTCGATAATTTCCTCCAGCGCTTTTCGGCGCGCTTCAACTAAGCGGGCATCTTCCTCAGCCTGCGTATCTTCCGGATCAATTTGCAGGGCGGAGCGGAAGGCGGACTCAGACTGTTTCCATCGATCAATGGCCTGCTGGAAATCACCTGAACGATATGCGGCCTCGCCCGATTGGAAATGATTGTGTCCTTGGTTATAGAGAGCATCACGTTGCAGGTCGAAGTCTTGGCTCTCACTCACTGCTTCGTTAAAGCAAGCGTCTGCGCGCGGATAGTCACCTGCCAGAATGGCTTCCCGTCCATCGTTGTAAATGCGCTTCGGATCAATTTCTGTTACTGCTTCCGGCTCGACTGGTTCGACAAGTGGCAAGGGTGTGTCGAATGGAGCTTCTTCCGCTTTCAGTGGAGTTGGTAGGAGAATTTGATGAGCAGCGAGGAGAAAGAGGCCAGTTGTCGCGATGCCTGTAGATCGCCGCCTGCGGATGATAATTTCAGCGACAAAAAAGAGAAATGCAGCGGTTAAAGGCCACTGGTAGCGTTCGATCGGAATTTCCTGCATCTCGGAGTCACGTTCGTTGCGGGGGAGCGTATCAATGACCGAGGTATAAAAGAATTCCAGCGAATTGCCCTCTAGTCTTTGGTATTGGCCGCCGGTCAGCGTCGTCATTTCTTTGAGGGTGGCCTCGTCGAGTCGGCTGCGTACCGGTTGTCCCTGACTGTCGCGCAGATAGCTGTCTTCCCCGGCGGCATTGGCGACTTGTAAGTAGGTACCTTCGGCAGTGCCTATACCGATGGCAAATATTCGGATGCCTTCTTCACTTATTTTCTTCGCTGTCTCAATCGCCTCCCCGCCGAGGTCTTCTCCGTCGGTAAGAAGAATCACTGCTTTTACATTATTTTCCACCGGGAATGCTTTGTTTGCTTCTTCAAGAGCGCGACCAAGGTCACTGCCGCCTCGGGAGAGGCTTTCCGGACCGACGGATTCAAGGCTTTCGCGGAAGGCGGCATAATCAAGCGTGGGGGGCGTCTGGAGGAAGGCCTGCCCGGCAAAAGCAACCAGTCCTACGCGATCGCTTTCGAGCCGTTCTAAGAGATCCAGAACTGCCAGTTTTGCGCGGGTAAGACGATTCGGTCGTAGATCGGTGGCCAGCATGCTCTTGGAACTGTCGAGGACAAAGATGATGTCGAGGCCCCGCGCTTTGCGCTCGGACCACTCGATGCCGTATTGGGGGCGCGCTAGGGCGATGGCTATTGCGGCGATTCCCAGCGAGCCCAGTAGAGCTTTTATCAGGGTGCGTCCAAGAGCGGCTTTTTCGGTCAGTTGGTCGAGGAGTCGTCGGGCGGCAAATTTTGTCAGCAGGTGCTCTCTTTTTCGCAGCCCGTGAAGAAAGAGAGCCAGCGCCACGAGGAAAAGTGCTGGGGCCAGATAGAGCCAGATCTGGTTAGCGAAGTTCATGGCAGGCGGCGGTAGCGTGTATTGGCGAGAACGAGCTCCAGCCCAAGCAAGGCGAGGCCGATCAGGGCCGGCCAGCCAAAGAGTTCTGTCAGACTGGCAAAGCTGCGCAGTTCAACAGTCGTGGTTTCCAACTGGTTGATGTCGTCATAGATCTTTTCGAGGTCGCCGTCCTGCTGGGCACGAAAAAAGCGACCTCCGGTAAGGGTGGCGATTTTATCGAGACTTTCTTCGTCGTAATTGGAGTACTCACTTTCGCCGCGATAGAGCGGGTTCCCTTTTTGGTCGAGTTGTACGCGGCCATTGCGCGTCATTGAAGGAACCGGGACGCGGCCCTGTTGCCCGGTTGCTATGGTGTAGACCTTGACTCCCAGACTTTTGGCTGCTTCGGCAGCACCGATGGGAGAGATCTCCCCGCTATTGTTTTCTCCGTCGGTCAGGAGTACGACGATTCGGCTTCCCTGCTCTTGGTCGCGCAAGCGATTAATCGCAGCGCCTAAAGCAGTGCCGATTGCCGTTCCGCTTCCATTGATGTCTCCCAATTCTAAGCGTTGGATATTTTTTTTCAGCCAGTCGTGGTTGAGAGTCAGGGGGCTGACAACAAAAGCATCGGCAGCGAAGGCAACGAGCCCGATACGGTCGTAGGGGCGCTTGTCGATAAAGTCTTGCATGACCGATTTGGCAGCATCCAGGCGGGTGACAATATTCTCGCGGGTGGAGAGATCGAGAGCCCGCATGGAGATGGAGAGGTCAATGGTCAGGACAATGTCGATGCCATCGGCTTCGCTGCTTTCGTTCATCTCTCCTTCTTGTGGCCGGGCGAGGGCAACAATCAAAAAGGCGAGACCGAGGATGCGCAGTCCGAGGAGAATTTTCCCGGCGCGACTGCGGCGCGAGCGTGAGATGGCTTCGACCAGCGAGGTGCTGGAGAAGCGTAGGGCTGCCTCGGGGCCGCTTCGCCCGCTCCACCAAGCAAGAATAGGGAGGAGGGCGAGAAGCCAGAGGAAGGCCGGGCTTTGGAACTGTAGGAAGTTCATGTTTGGGCCTTTCTTTCGGAGGCGGCACTCGCGGCACTCGCGGCAGTGCGTACTTCATCGATGATTTGCCCGGCGGTATTGAGTAGCTGACTTCTTTCTTTGTGGGGGTCCGCTTGTTCGGAGAATTTTAGTTCATCGCAGGTTTGCAGGATGAGATGGATGCGTGATGCGTTGAGTTGGGTGTCCTTTTTTATTTGCTCGTTTAGTTCAGCGGTCGTGGCGCTACCGGCTTCCCTCAGTACGGCTTTGAGGCAGGTTCTGATGGCTTCGGTCGTGCACTGGGCAAAGTGTCCCTCGTCCGTGCTTTTTTTTGCCTCGAGCAGAAGTTGCTCGGCGGCGGCAAAGGGAGATTTTTTTGGTCGCCGCTTGCTTTTTTTACGTTGTGCATGGATCCACCATCCGAGGAGCCCAATGCAGATGACGACGAGGAAGAGGAGGGCGAGGAGGAGGGGCCACGGAATATTATTTGTGGCTTCGAGGGGCCCACGCAAATTTTCGAGATCGGGCCCGACTGGCAGCTCTGGAAGTGCGTTTTGCATGATCAGAAGCGTTTCGCCCGACGGACAAAGAGTTTTTGGAGGGCGGGCATGTAGGGCGCGTCTGTGCGGGTCTCTAACCAGTCGAGACCCTTCTGGCGGAGTCTCGAGGCCAGCGCTTCCTGGCGCTCGGCGGCAGCGATACGATAGTTTTGTCGCGTGCGGGGATTTGCCGTGTCGATTTCGACGATGTGTCCATTTTCAGCGTCTTCCAAGGTGATGAGGCCGATATTGGGTAGTTCGGATTCGCGTGGGTCACTGAGGATAACGTTAATCAGATCATGTCGTTTACCGACCAGTGCGAGGGACTGAAAGAAGGCGTCTTCAGCGTCGAGAAAGTCAGAAAGGAGGAATACGACGGCTTTACGGCGCTGAACTCGGTTGAGGAATTCGATTGCTTTGACCGGATTGGTGCCACGGCCTTCGGGCTTATGGAAAAGAATATCCCGGATAACACGCAGAATATGTTGTCTGCCTTTTTTCGGCGGGATGTATTTTTCCACTTCATCGGTGTATAGCAGGAGGCCGACTTTGTCGTTATTCCGGGTCGCTGAGAAGGCCAGCACACTGGCGATTTCTGCGGCTCGTTCCCGCTTGCTTTGCTCGATCGACCCAAAGATGCCGGAGGCGCTCAAGTCAACCAGAAGGAGGAGTGTGAGTTCCCGCTCTTCGCGAAAAATTTTGACAAAGGGCTTGTCCATTCGGGCGCTAACGTTCCAGTCAATAGAACGTACGTCATCCCCGTCTGCGTATTCGCGTACCTCTTCAAAGTCCATACCACGGCCTTTAAAGGAACTATGGTAGGCGCCACTTACGGAGTCCGTTACCAGATGGCGAGTACGGATCTCGAGTCTGCGTACTTTTCGGATAATCTCTGCCGGCGTCATAGGTACAGCGGGGAGGAGGACCGCGGTGGGGTGCTTCAGGGTACAGGAACAGCGGCAAAGATGGAGCGCAGAAGTTCTTCGCTGTCGATCTCTTCTGCCTCGGCTTCATAGCTGGGCACGACACGGTGGCGCAGTACGTCCATCCCGATTTCTTTTATATCTTCCGGCACAACGTAGGCGCGTCCCTGAAGGAGGGCCCAAGCTCGGGCGGCCAGGGCGAGGCTGATGGTAGCGCGTGGGCTGGCTCCGAACTGGATAAACTGCCCGAGTTTAAGATTATAGTTTTCCGGTTCGCGAGTGGCTAGAACCAGATTGACGATGTAGTCGCGCACCTTGGGGTCGAGGTAGACTTCGTTGACTAGCTTTCGTGCCTTTTCAATGTCTTCGATCGACGCGACAGTGGGAGCTTCTAGATTTGGGTCGGTTGAGGCCATGCGATCGAGGATGGCCCGCTCGTCGGCTTTTGAAGGGTAGCCGACTTTTAGTTTGAGCATGAAGCGATCGACTTGAGCTTCCGGCAGGGGGTAGGTGCCTTCCTGATCAATCGGATTCTCTGTCGCGAGCACAAGGAACGGCTGGGGGAGATCGTAGGTGGCGTCACCGATCGTGACCTGCCGCTCCTGCATGGCTTCGAGGAGGGCGCTTTGTACCTTGGCAGGTGCACGGTTGATTTCGTCGGCCAAAACAAGGTTAGCGAATACAGGCCCTTTTCTTGTGTGAAAGGTGTTTTCCTTGGGGCTGTAGATCAGTGTGCCGATAATGTCGGCCGGGAGTAGGTCCGGGGTGAACTGGATCCGCTTGAAGTCGGCCCCGGTTGCTTGCGCGAGGGTACGAATGCTGAGCGTTTTAGCGAGGCCGGGCACCCCCTCGAGGAGTACGTGACCATTGGCGAGCAGCCCGACGAGCAGCCGATCCACGAGGTAGTGCTGGCCGACAATGACTTCTCCAACGGATTCCCGTAATCGGGATAACCATTGAAGATCCGGGTTATTTTCCAAGGATGTTTGGAGAGTGCTGACTTTCTGTTCCATAGTGTGCATTCTATTGGCAATGTTTTCTATTCCGTCGGTCAACGACATCTAGCGATAATTTTAGTTTCCTCTGGACAAAAGATTGCATGGAAAGTCCAAATGTGCCTTATTGTCTCACATGCCGCATACGATTTTAATTGTCGATGATGAGAAGAATACCCGCGAAGGCTTGGCCATGGCCTTGGAGGAGGATTACGAGGTCTATTTGGCATCGGGTGCTGAAGAGGCTTTTAATTTAATGGAAGCCGAAACGTTTGATGTGGTGTTGACGGATTTGCGGATGGCCGGTGCTTCGGGCTTAAAAGTGATTGATCACACATTGAGCTTAGCGAATCGGCCTTTGTGTATCATGATGACGGCCTACGGGAATGTGGAGACTGCGGTTGAAGCGATGCGTCGGGGCGCTTTTGATTTTCTGACTAAGCCGGTTAATTTGCAGAAGCTGGAGATTTTGATTAAGCGTGCCTTGAAGAGTCGTTCGATGGAGGCAGAAAACCGAGTCCTTCACCAGCGACTGGATAAGAAGTACAGTTTTGGAGGTATTGTGGGCAATTCACCTGCATTGGTGGATGTCTTGGATAAGGTGAAGTTGGTGGCATCATCGCGGGCCACAGTGTTATTGGAAGGGGAGACCGGTACTGGAAAAGAATTAATTGCACAGTCGGTTCATCAAAACAGCGATCGGGCCCGGCAGGCTTTTGTTGCAGTGCACTGTGCGGCGCTGGCCAGTAATCTGCTGGAGAGCGAATTGTTTGGCCATGAGAAAGGCGCGTTTACCGGGGCCACCGAGCGGCGGATCGGCCGATTCGAATCGGCCAGCGGAGGTACGCTTTTTTTGGATGAAATCGGCGAGATTGATGCATCTACGCAGGTCAAGTTATTGCGTTTTTTGGAAACCCGAAGTTTCGAGCGATTGGGTAGTTCAAAGTCGATCGAAGTGGACGTTCGCTTAATTTGTGCGACGAATCGAAATCTTGAGCAGATGGTGAAACATGGTGAATTTCGTGAAGATCTGCTTTATCGGTTAAACGTGGTTACCATTACTCTGCCTCCACTGCGTGAACGCGAAGAAGATTTGTTGGCCCTGTTGGATCATTACGTTAAGCAGTTTGCTGCGGAAAATAACTTGGAGCCGGTGCGCTTGAGTGAAGGTGCTCTCTCTGTCTTGCGGACATATTCCTGGCCGGGAAATATCCGTGAGCTTCGGAATTTCTGCGAGAATATCGTCTTGCTCAAGCGTGGCCTGGAGGTGACCGAGTATGATTTGGATCCGCGTTATCAAAAGAACGCGTTGGCGTCGATATCAGAGGGTGGAAGCGAAGCAGTGCTGCCGGGGGGGAGCTCTTTGAGCCGTGAGGCGAATGAAAAGCGTTTATTGCGCAATGCGTTGATTAAAACGGGGGGCAATCGTACGCTGGCTGCTGAATTGATGGGGATTAGCCGTCGGACGCTGCATCGGAAGCTGGTACAATGGCCGGAATTGGATGTGCCGCGGTCAGGCGGATAATTCTGTTTGCGCTGTTCTGGTTTGACTCCACTATTACTGAAGCACAAAAGTTTCTTAGCTATGCAAAAGCCACCCGCGTTTACTTTTTACTGCGTATTTACCCTGTTTGCATCGGTAACCTGTCTTCAGCTATCGCATGCACAACAAGTACGCTTAGCCGTTTCTGATCTTATCGCAGACTTTGTGCGACCCGAAGTGATGGCGCTGGCAGAGAGAACCGATGTAGAGGTGTCCTATGAGTCAATTGGCAGCCTGCCGGCGATAGAGCGTTTGCGGGCAGGTAGTGTTGATTTCGCAATTATGGCATTTCCTGAAGGTTCTGATGTACCTCGTGATGAGTTTTCTGTTTTCCCGTTTGCCTACGATGCCACAATTATAGCGGTCAATAAAAACAACCCGCTTGACGAAATCAGTCTCGGTCGACTGGCCGGTGTATTTGGCGAGAGCGAGGAATCTAATTTCACCACATGGGGAGACCTAGGGCTGTCGGGGTGGGGTAGTCGTAAACTGAAACTGTTATCGGGGCATGAAGTGGATAGTATTGCTTTGGAGTTATTTAAGTTCAGTGTGCTTTTCGAGGGAGCGTTAAAGTCATCTGTGGACAACGTACAACCGACCGAAGCAATTGATTTGCTGGCCAAGGATCCGGCGGCAGTGGCCATTCTATCGCGTGTGCCAACGGAGTCTGACGCCAAAATTCTATTACTCTCAAGCGACGACAGTTCGCCAGCGTACGGACCGACCAATGATAACATACACTTTGGTGATTATCCGATCCGTCTACCTTTCTATATAGTATTTTCTAAATATTCCGAGCAGGCTTACGGCCCGTTTTTGCGTGTTCTCTGGGGCGATGAATTAGCCAGCGATTTAGTTGCTGGCGGAATTTTTGCGCTACCCGATACCGTGCGTCGCAAGTTGTTAGTAGATTTAGACCTGGACGATATCCAAGAGAAAAAGACCGAGGAGTAGGTTTTCACATTTCGCGCATGCCGGTGTAGGTGCGAACGACACGTTTTGTAATATTACAAAGGGTTTCCCATGGTATACTTGTGGCGGCTTTGCTGACTTCGGCAACAGGCAACGGCTGTTCCGGATCGTTACCAATAAAAGTCGCTCGATCACCCACCTGTACTGAACGGCCGCCGGTCAAGTCGACAACCGTTTGATCCATAGTCACTCGGCCAAGGATCGGGCAACGTTGCCCGCGGATGAGAACATGTCCGCAGTTGCTTAGACCCAATGGCACTCCATCGCCATAACCTGCGGTGAGGATGCCGATAGTGGAGTCCTTCTCCAGAGTATAGGTTTTATTGTAACTGATCGGTGTGCCCGCAGGGAGGTTCTTGATCAGTCCAATACGGGAATGAAAACTGATCACTGGTTCGACTGAAACCCTTCCCAATGCAGAATCTGGATAGGGGTGCACTCCGAATTGCAGGAGACCCATCCGCACAGCATTGAAGGAGGTATCGCTAGTGTAGGACTCGAGACCTGCTGAGTTGTCTGCGTGCACAAGCCAGTCTCTTTGACCTGCTTTTTCCAATACCTGAATAAAGCGTTCTCTTTGTTTAGCGGTATAGGCAGCATCTGTGTCAGCGCTGGAAAAGTGGGTATAGATCCCTTCAAGTGAAATATCGGGCATACCATCAATTGTATGGATGAGAGCGAGTGCTTGCTCATACCAGATGCCCAGACGTCCCATTCCGGTATCTACTTTGAGGTGCGCCTTCATCGGGATTCCCCGACGTTTGCCGAGGGCATTGAGCTGGACGGCTTCTTCTGCACAACTGACAGTCGAGATCAGGTCATCCTCGATCAAGCAGTCCATTTCTTCCGGTAATACCGGGCTGAGTATAAGGATAGGCCATCCGATACCCATCTGGCGGATTTCTGCTGCTTCAGTAGTGTTGGCTACAGCAAAATAGTCGACTCCGCATTGCATTAAGCGACGAACAATCTGGGGCAATCCATGGCCATAGGCGTTCGCTTTGACCACTGCTATATAATGAACTTCCGGGGGAATAGCGGACTGAATACTACGGACATTTCGTTCAAAGGCAGCTAAGTCGATTTCTGCCCAGCAACGGTGCAAATCTGTTGTCTTTTCCTTCATAGAGAACCGCTGCGATGTCTTTGTTGGTTCCATTTTGCAAAAGTATTTCCACCGGATTGGTAAAGATCGAGTACAGGAGTGGCTTCGAATAGCCCCGGAGCGTCCAACACGGCATTTAGGCGATCCGGTTCATAGGGGAGGGTGCATGCTCCTGTCGGTGGGGCTTGCCAACCCTTTCGGCGGGGTAGGTGGTAGATTGGGTAGTCTTCGCCGGAGGTGTTAGCAGCGGCTATTGGAGACACCTGTCCGATCGTGCGGTTGTTGATTCGTAACGAGTGCCAGGTATTTTTTTTCCAGTCTGCCAGGAGAAGTGCATTATCCAACTCTTTATTATCCAGAAGTAGCAGTGCAGCGGTCAGTTGTAGGCTATTATAGCTCATGCGTTCGACTTGTTTTTGGGCAAGGCGGCACCAGGTTTCGATAGCCATGGCACCGAGTCGCAAACCGAGAACAGACCCAGGGCCCTGGCAGTATAGAAAACGGTCGACTGATTGAAGCGACTTGCCGGCGTCATGGAATACTGAAGCGACTGCGGGAAATAGAGCTTCCAGAGCACCGGGGCCGGATTGTTTGCTGGAGAGCCACTGGCCGCTGGGACCCAACAAGCCGCAAAATACTTCGCCCTCGCTGCAATCTATGACCAGCGAATGGTTTGTATCTGGGTTATCCGAGGGTAGGTGCATGATTGTATGCAAGCGATCCCGAGGCGGGTGGCAAGCGGAGAGAGGACAGGAAAACTGGGTTCGAGAGATCTCTGGAAGCTCACCGGCAGGGTTCGGTGGTATAAAAAAGCCCCACCGCTAATGCGGAGGGGCTTTGTAAAAGGGTTTCTTTAACGAGACTAGCTGTTCTTGATCGCTGCTTGCGCTGCGGCCAATCGGGCGACGGGCACGCGGGGCGGTGAGCAGGAGACGTAATCGAGACCGACGCTGTGGAAGAAGTGGATCGATGCGGGATCGCCACCGTGTTCTCCACAGATACCGAGCTTGATATCACTGCGTGCCTTGCGGCCCTTGTCGGCACCGATCTGGACGAGTTGTCCAACACCGGTGGCATCGATCGTGGCGAAGGGATTTTGCGGAAGGATGTCGAGTTCCTTATACTTACCGAGGAAGGAACCGGCGTCATCACGGCTCATGCCGAGACCTGTCTGAGTGAGGTCGTTGGTACCGAAGCTAAAGAACTGTGCGGTGTCTGCGATCTCATCGGCAGTCAGTGCGCCGCGCGGGACCTCGATCATGGTACCGACGAGGTACTTGAACTTGACCTTCTTGGCTTCCATGACTTCGGCCGCTACGCGGTGTACCACGTCGACTTGATTCTTCAATTCATCGGAGAAACCAACCAGCGGAATCATGACTTCAGGAATCACCTTGATTGGCTTCTTCAACTTATAGCAAGCGGCGGCTGCTTCAAAGATAGCGCGTGCCTGCATTTCCGTAATCTCCGGATAGGAGATGCCCAGGCGGCAACCGCGGTGGCCGAGCATGGGGTTAGCTTCGTGCAGGGCATGAACCCGGTTGGAGATGATGTCCACATTGACGCCGAGTGCGTTCGCCAGCTCACGCTTGGAAGACTCGTCGTGAGGGAGGAACTCATGGAGAGGTGGATCGAGGAGACGCACGGTGACGGGTCGTCCGCCCATTGCCTTGAAGAGACCGTTGAAGTCTTTGCGCTGGAAGGGCAGAAGCTTCTTCAGTGCGGCGCGGCGTTCCTTCTCGTCGGTTGCGAGAATCATCTGGCGCATGAAGTTAATGCGATCGCCTTCAAAGAACATATGTTCTGTGCGGCAAAGCCCAATGCCTTGAGCGCCCATAGCGACCGCGGATGCGGCTTGCTCGGGGGAGTCAGCATTGGTGCGGACACCGAGCTTGCGGTACTTGTCGGCCCACTTCATGACCTGATTGAACATCTTAAAGGTGTAGCTGTCCTCGGGTTTCATCTGTCCGGAGAGCACTTGGTTGACTTCGGACGGTGCCGTAGAGACGGAACCGGCGTAGATATCACCGGTAGATCCATTGATCGAAATGTCTTGGCCTTCTTTTAAGACTTTGTTGCCGATCGTCAGTGTGCCGGCACCGTAGTCGATCACGACATCGGACGCGCCACAGACGCAGACCTTGTTCATTTGGCGAGCGACCAGTGCAGCGTGCGAGGAAACACCACCGCGTGAGGTGAGGATACCATCGGCAGCAATCATACCACGAAGATCTTCCGGTGTGGTTTCGACACGGCAGAGAACAGCGTGACCACCCTTGGCAACGACGGCTTCGGCCTTGTCTGCAGTGAAGCAGATCTTACCGGATGCAGCGCCGGGACCTGCGGGCAGGCCGGTGGCAAGTGTCTTAGCCTTCTTTTCCGCAGCGGGATCGAAGACAGCGACGAGGAGAGAGGAGATGGAATCAGCAGGAATCTTGAGCAGGGCAGTCTGCTGATCAATCAGACGTTCCTTGTTTAACTCCACGGCGATGCGCACGGCAGCGAGGCCAGTGCGCTTACCATTACGGGTCTGGAGCATGTAGAGTTTACCGTTTTCGACGGTGAACTCGAAGTCCTGCATGTCCTTGAAATGTGATTCCAGCTTTTTGCGAACGGCTTCAAGGTCAGCGTGTGCCTTGGGCATTTCGTCTTTTAGCTGTGCGATTGGGTTGGGGGTACGGATACCCGCTACCACGTCTTCACCTTGTGCGTTGATTAGATATTCTCCGTAGAAGACCTTTTCACCGTTGGCCGGGTCGCGAGTAAAGGCAACACCCGTGGCACAGCCGTCACCCATGTTACCAAAGACCATGGCTTGCACGTTGACTGCGGTGCCCCATTCGGCAGGAATGCCATATTTCTGTCGGTAGAGTGTGGCACGCTCGTTTTGCCAGGAGTTAAAGACGGCGCTAACGGAGCCCCAAAGTTGCTCGTAGGCATCCTGTGGGAAATTCGCTCCGGCACGTTTCTTGATCATCGCCTTGTAGCGCTTAATCAGTTCCTTGAGGTCGTCTGCAGTCAGTTCATTGTCTTGCTCGGCGCCGACTTCCTTGCGGAGTTTTTCAAGGGTTTCCTCAAAGGGGCAGTGCTCATTTTCACTGCGGGCCTGTACACCCATGACGACGTCGCCGTACATTTGGATGAAGCGACGGTAGCAATCGTAGGCAAAAGCTTCGTTGCCGGATTCCTTTGCCAGGGCCACCACTGTGCGGTCATTCAGGCCAAGGTTGAGAATCGTGTCCATCATGCCGGGCATGGATTCGCGTGCGCCGGAACGAACGGAGAGAAGCAGGGGCTTTTTTTCAGCGCCCAGCTTTTTGCCCAGTTGTTTTTCAATTGTAGCGACCGATGCTTCCACTTCGCGTGCGAGTGTTTTCGGGTATTTACGACCATTCTTGTAGAAGTGTGTGCAGACTTCTGTCGTGATGGTGAAACCGGGAGGCACGGGAAGGCCGATGCGAGCCATCTCGGCAAGGTTCGCACCCTTGCCTCCAAGTAGCTCGCGCAACTTGGCACTGCCGTGGGTTTTTTTACCAAAGTCGTAACTGTATTTGACGGCTTTGGCAGGCGTTTTCTTTTTGGCGGGGGTGGCTTTTTTCTTAGGCATAATTAGCGATCGTGAATTGGATCGGACTCGGGATGGCGAAATGAAGCGGAGGAATGTCCACTTGGAAAAGAGTGCAAGAAAAGCATTTGCCGGAGAGTGTCAATGGATTAGGAAACAGAAGGTCGGAGTATTTACCTCTAGTTCCAAGGTTGCTGTGCATTGGTATTGCATTCCTGCGTCGATATCAGCTATGCGATAGGCATGCTTTCCAATGGAATGGATCCCGGTCAGGGGGAGGATGTAGAGGATACGGAGTCAGTGCCTCCTGAGGGGGGTATGTCCTTTATCGAGCATCTGGAGGAGTTTCGCTGGACGGTGGGCCGCATCCTGCTCGCGTTTATCATCGGAATCGCCGTGGTTTTCGTTTGTAACCGTGAAATTGCTGAGTTGATGCAGATGCCGTTGCATCATGCTTATGGCTCTGCTGAGGTCGCGAAAGATAATCTGATCACCTACAAGGCGATGGGTGTGATTTCTGTATTTCTGCAAATTGCTTTACTCGGCGGACTGACTTTATCGATGCCCTTTATGCTTTATTTTTTGGGTAGCTTTGTGGCGCCGGGTTTAACGGAAGCGGAGCGCCGGGTACTTCGACCTTCCTGTTTTGCTGCTTTCTTTCTGTTTCTCTGTGGAGTGGCATTTGCTTTCTATGTTATTTTGCCATTAACACTGAGCTTTACCGTTCGTTTGAATAACTACTACGGATTCGATATATTTTGGGCGGCGTCTGATTACTACAATATGGTCGTCTGGTTTTGCCTTTCGGTCGGCGCTTTTTTTCAGTTTCCGCTGATCGTTGTCGTGCTCGTTTTTATCGGTGTGCTGACCACGGAAAAGCTTCGTTCGATTCGTCGGGGTGTGTTTGTCGGCATTATGGTTTTGGCCGCGCTCCTCTCCCCGGGCGGCGATTTTATTTCCCTGCCTCTGACGACTGCCCTGATGTACGGATT
>DKOA01000012.1:0-8410 GCA_002469895.1 Opitutia bacterium UBA7374 | reverse complement strand
ACAGCGGAGACGAATGACAACGTCGATTGATCTAGCAGCCGGTTGACTCCCCTGAGCCGCAGCGCTGGCGATCGCCAATAGATGACTGGCAGAAAATGCGGACTAGTCGGTGGACTTCTTCTGCCGACGCTGATCGGCTAAGACGATCATGAACATATTAACGGCAAACCAGAAGGTCGTGGCAATCGGGGTCGCTGCCAGGCATGCCTGCAGTTGTGCGATCATCTTATCGTCCGAAAAAGTGTAGGGGAGGAGGCATTTCGACATGAGAGCAAACATCCCCAATGCAGCAATGATACCGATGGCGATTTGAGTCTTACCGAGTAGTTTTTGATGGACGCACTCTTGCATGTTTTTACGGATACTCGCACAAAAGTGGCTGTCAAAGCGAAAGTAAAGAAGCTGTCGTAAGGGTTAATTTCCCGCTTGTGTTCAGCGGGTACGACCTTTTCTTTGATTGGTTTCCCACTATTCCCATTTTTCCTTTTCTGCAATGGACGCATTATTCATCAGCCTGCTTACTTTAGTTCTCTTATTAATCTCTGCATTTATCGTGTTGATTGTGTTGATGCAACGTACCAGCCAAAGCGGAGGTATGGGTGCTGCGCTCGGGGGCGGTGCTGCCGAGTCTGCCTTTGGTGCTGATACGAATAACGTCCTGACTAAGGGAACCATATACGGGATCATTGCTTTCTTTGTTGTTGGGCTCGGATTGTATCTTTTTTACCAAGCCCGTGCAGCGGATGCAAATGAATCGGTTGACACCACCACTTTGATCTCTGCCCTGCCGGAAGAAGCAATTGCTGCCGACGGAGCGGAGGAGGGCGTTGCGGCCGAGAGCGCAGTTGAGGCTGCCGCTTCTGTAGAAATGGAGACGGCGGCAGATGCGGAAGCGAAGCCGGCTACCGTGCCGACTGTGAAGTAATGCGTTTGCTGGGACAACAGCGTTTGCTGTCTCAGTTGTTTAGGACGATTAGTTTCGTCCTGCTGGTGCCATTTTTTTTGTGCGCCGATGTGCGTCCTTTTTCCCCGCTGAAAAAAGACAATCGTTATGAAGAAATCGATCGTCTTGAGGCGGATCGCCGGTTGGCTGATTTTCGGAACCAGCGACTGATCGGCGATTTTTGTTTTCGTTTTGAGCTGGAGCACTTACCGCGAAGGGGGGCTACGGTACGTTATTATGGTACAATGTGGGGATCCTGGAATGAACAGGGGCCGGTTACACGGATCGCTTTACAGAGACACACGGAAGCCGAAGACGAGCTTCCCCTGGAGTTGATTTTGCAAAACGGGCCGAATGCGCAGGCATGGCTGCGGGAGGATCATTCGGGTCGTTTCGTTCCAATTGCCGGAGCGGCTCTTTTCGAACCACTTTTACCCGGGGTCGTCTACGCGCCTTTTGATTTTCTTATGCCTTTCCTCTACTGGAGCGACTATCGCTACGAGGGGGCGAAACGGGTGCGCAGTCGTGTGGCTCGAGATTTTATCCTGTCTCCCGGTTCGACTTCGGAGATACCGGACTGGCTCGAAGCGGTACGCATTGGGATCGATGATACCTACAATGCATTGCTGACCATTGATGTCTTGGAGACAGCCGGCGCCAAGCGTTCTTCCTTTACCGTAGAAAGTTTTAAGCAGGTACAAGGTCAATGGATTGTTAAGCGCATTGTGATGAAAGATTGGGAAACAAAAGATCGCACGCGATTCAAAGTACTCTCGGCAAGTGTCGGCTTGCATTTGAATGAGGCAGCCTTCTCTCCCGAGGCGGAGATCGATGCGCCGATTATCAATGAGTTAATGTTTGAAAAAATGTGAGCCACCAATGCTTGGATTTGCTGTTTAGTTTTCAATTTATCTATTGACTCATGTTAGTAGCTTGGCATCAAAAAAACATGTCATTGCAATGTCTAAACATGAGCAGTGTTATAACATGCCCAACGTCTTTATTTTTGCCACGGGATCTCTACGAAAAACTGTTAGAGGTGCGGCACCGAGTCGGCGCTGTTTTCAGTCTCCTTAGTCTCCGCAAGCCTATGTTTTTCTTTGATTACGGGTCGTTGGCGATCATTCCAAAAATGCGGGTTCCGTTTTTTTGTACACAACATGAGGGTGATCGGAGCACTTGGAATTTTTCAGTCGCCAGAAGGAAGCGAACCGGGCATAACATGCACCGTAATTGTTCGTTGTATTATCGACAGACCTGTCTACTTTTAACCCTAATACTACAACCACTACAAATATGCCTAAAAAAGTAACTAAAAAGAAGGCAGTCAAAAAAGCTGCTCGTAAAGCTCCAGCCAAAAAGGCTGTTAAAAAAAAGGTCGCTAAAAAAGCTCCGGCTAAGAAAGCGGTAAAGAAAAAAGCACCGGCGAAGAAGGCAGTCAAAAAGGCTGTGAAGAAAAAAGCACCGGCGAAGAAGGCAGTCAAAAAGGCTGTAAAGAAGAAAGCACCGGCGAAGAAGGCAGTCAAAAAGGCTGTGAAGAAGAAAGCGCCGGCCAAGAAAGCAGTGAAAAAAGCTGTGAAGAAGAAAGCACCGGCGAAGAAAGCAGTCAAAAAGGCTGTGAAGAAGAAGGCACCGGCCAAGAAGGCGGTAAAAAAAGCAGTAAAGAAGAAAGCACCGGCTAAGAAGAAGACTGCTAAGAAAAAGAAGTAGATCTACCAGTTTCGCACCTTGCCTGAGCCAATTCTCAGGCAAGGCTTGCTTTTATATCGGCTACTGTTTTGATCCTGCGCTCTTTCGGTTAACTGTTTTTGCAGTTTTACCGGAGAGCGTTTTTTTATAGAGTTATGATTGAACACAACAAACTATCCACCTGGGCGACAAACATAGCGCCGTCTCCCACTTTGGCAGTCGATGCCAAGGCCAAGGAATTAAAAGCAGCGGGTGAAGATGTCTGTGGCTTTGGTGCAGGTGAACCGGATTTCGATACACCTGCTTTCATCAAGGAGGCCTGTGCTCAGGCTTTGTCTGATGGACGCACAAAATACGCACCGGCTGCGGGTATCCCGGATTTGCGTGCTGCCATAGCAGAGAAATATCGTGATGATAACGGAGTTGCTGGTGTCGAAGCCTCTCAGGTCGTGGTCAGTCCCGGTGGTAAATTTTCCTGCTATTTGGCTATTCTCTCCGTCATTAGCCCAGGAGATGAAGTGCTGGTGCCAGCTCCTTACTGGGTGAGTTATCCGGAAATGGTGAAACTGGCAGGTGGGCAACCACGCATCCTTTTTGCCGGACAGGAAAGTGGCTTTAAAATAACGCCGGATCAGCTGCGTGCCGCGATCACGCCGAAAACACGCCTACTCATTCTCAACAGTCCATCCAACCCGACCGGAGCGGTCTACACTGAAGCCGAGTTGCGGGCCTTGGTCGACGTTGTTTTAGAGGCGGGAATTTATCTTATGTCGGATGAGATTTACGAATATCTACTCTATGATAATGTGGATCATTTTAGTCCGGCTTCCTTTTCGCCGGAGGCAGCGGCGTCGACCATTACGGTTTCCGGATTCAGTAAGACTTTCTCAATGACTGGTTGGCGCTTGGGTACATTGATGGCGGCTCCACCGATCGCCAAGGCAATTGCCGGAATACAGAGCCAGACGAGTTCCAACGCCACTACTTTCGCGCAGTACGGTGCTCTCGCAGCCATGCAAAAGTGGGCGCAGTCGATGGCAGCAGTGCAGGAAATGCTGACGGTTTTTGACCGTCGCCGACTGCGGTTGCTCTCCGGGCTTGAATCAATCCGTGGCATTCGCTGTGAGCGCGCGGAAGGTGCCTTTTATTTGTTCCCGAACATCGAAGAACTGGGTATCGATGCGGCTGCATTTGCTGCACAATTACTGGAGGAAGAAAAGGTCGCGGTCGTTCCGGGAGAAGGCTTTGGTGCGCCGGGTTATATGCGCCTAAGTTACGCAGTTTCCGACGAGGTCATTGAAAAGGGCCTCGAACGCCTGGAGCGCTTCTGCGCAAAGCTTGTATAAACGATCGTTTATTTACTTTTAAACCACTACCGAACTGATGAGCGAACAAGAGAAGATTCTCTACACTTTGACCGACGAAGCGCCTGCTTTGGCAACCTATTCCCTCTTGCCGATTGTCGAGGCTTATACGGCAGCTGCCGGTGTCTCAGTGGAGACGCGTGATATTTCCCTTTCCGGTCGAATTCTCGCCAATTTTCCGGAGTTTCTCGAAGAGAGTCAGCGCATCCCCGATGCTCTGGCCGAACTTGGCGAATTGGCCAAGACAGCGGAGGCCAATATTATTAAACTGCCGAACATTTCTGCCTCCGTTCCGCAATTGAAGGCCGCCATTGCTGAGTTGCAGTCACAGGGCTACCCCCTTCCGGATTATCCGGAGGAGCCATCGAATGAGTCAGAGCAATCGCTCAAGGATCGTTATGACAAGATCAAGGGCAGTGCGGTCAACCCGGTCCTGCGTGAAGGAAACTCGGATCGCCGTGCCGCGACTGCGGTGAAACAATATGCGCAAAAGCATCCTCATCGCATGGGTATCTGGTCTCCCGATTCAAAGTCGATTGTATCCAGTATGCCGGCGGGTGATTTCTTCGCCAATGAGCAATCCACGACTTTGAGCGAGGCGACGACCGCCCGCATTGAGCTTCTGAGCAGTGACGGCAAGAAGACGGTTCTAAAAGAGGGGCTGGCTCTTCAATCCGGTGAAATTATCGATGCCACTTTTATGAGTGTTCGCGCACTGCGCTCCTTTTTGCAGTCGCAGATCGAAGCCTCGAAGCAGGAAGGGACTCTTTTTTCTCTGCACATGAAGGCGACGATGATGAAGGTTTCCGATCCCATCATATTTGGTCACTGTGTATCCGTCTTCTATGAAGCAGTTTTCCAAAAGCACTCGGATAAGATCGCTCCGCTTGGGGTGGATCTAAACAATGGCATCGGCGACCTCTATGCCAAGCTCGACAAGCTCTCGGTGGAGGATCGTGCCTCCATTGAAGCGGACATTGCCGCGATTTATGAGTCCGGCCCGGCGATTGCCATGGTTGATTCCGATAAGGGCATCACTAATTTGCACGTGCCGAGTGATGTGATCATCGATGCTTCGATGCCTGCCGCTATCCGTAGCTCCGGTCAGATGTGGAATAAGGAGGGCGCTCAGCAGGATACCAACTTTGTTATTCCGGATCGTTCTTATTCCGGTGTCTACGCCGCAACGGTTGATTTCTGTAAGGTGCATGGAGCCTTTGATCCATCCACAATGGGCACGGTACCCAATGTCGGTTTGATGGCGCAGAAAGCCGAAGAGTATGGCTCGCACGACAAGACTTTTGAAATGCCCACTGCGGGAACGGTTCGCGTAGTGGATGCGGATGGTCAGGTCCTTTTGCAGCATGCAGTGGAACAAGGCGACATCTGGCGAGCTTGCCAGGTCAAGGACGCACCGGTACGCGACTGGGTAAAGCTGGCTGTGTCTCGCTCGCGAGCAACAGGCGTGCCGGCAATCTTTTGGTTGGACAAGAAGCGCGCCCACGATGCTCAATTAATTGAGAAGGTAAACACCTACCTCACAGACCACGACACTGAAGGGCTGGATCTGCGTATCCTCGCTCCGGTGGAAGCCACTCAATTTACCTTGCAGCGTGCTCGCGCGGGGGAAGATACTATCTCGGTCACAGGCAATGTTTTGCGGGATTACCTGACCGACCTATTTCCCATCCTCGAATTGGGTACGAGTGCAAAGATGCTCTCGATAGTGCCGTTGATGAATGGGGGCGGGCTCTTTGAGACCGGTGCGGGCGGTTCGGCTCCGAAGCACGTTCAGCAGTTTGTCGAGGAAAACCACTTGCGCTGGGACTCACTAGGCGAATTTCTTGCACTGGGTGTCTCGCTGGAGCATCTGGCATCTGTCTTTGGTAATGAAAAGGCGCGTGTACTCGCGGCTACGCTCGATGCGGCCAATGCCCGATTCCTCGAGGAGAATAAATCACCCTCCCGGAAGTGCGGTGAATTGGACAACCGTGGCAGCCACTTCTATCTCGCACTGTTCTGGGCAGAGGCTCTGGCCAGGCAGACTGAGGACGCGGAACTTCAGACGCGCTTTGCACCCCTGGCGGAGCAATTATCAGCCAATGAAGCAGCGATTGTTGAGGAGTTGAATAGTGCCCAAGGCCCGGCCGTGGATATTGGCGGTTACTTCCGACCGAACACCGGCAAAGTCAGTGCAGCAATGCGTCCGAGCCAGACTTTCAATACAGCATTGGCTGCACTGTAGAGCGTGGGTCTAGGTCTTTCTTTGGGCCGTATTTAAGAGATAACCTGAAGGAAATTGCTCGGAATTACTCAGAGGGCGTTTCCATTGGCAGGCTATTGGACAGGGTCACAGCGAGAACTGGCGTCTTTGTTTTTACCCAAACGTTTTGCTCTTTAAAAAGCTTGGCTGAGACAACTTCGCAGGCTTCGCCCACAGATTGTACAGGAATCCTACGCCCTTTCGGGGTGGCGTTGTATTCGTAGGCTGCGGAGAAAATTTTCTGCGGAGTGGTGGATACACTTTCTTCTTCGGGGATCTGTAGGATCCAGCCGGTGATATCGCGGTCAGCGAGTGAGCCATCGGCATCTGCCAGAAGCACGGCAAACTGTTTCTTCACCGGTGGTGGACGGTTTGCCCGTTCTTCTTCTTGGATTTGAATCTCCAGTTTCAGGTCTTCGAGGATCGAGTTGACCTTTTGTATGTCGGACTCGTTGCGATGAAGAATTTGCTTAATGGTCTCAATGTCGATTTTGGGCATAAGCAGATCCTTCTCTCTCTGTAGGACAGAGCAAGTCGGAAGTGCAAAACCTCTCTACTGCCGTGGGTAGATAAGTTGAAGACCGGACAATGCAGACCGAATCTCATCGATGGATTCGATAAATTGATAATCTTTTTTATCTCCCCAGTCCCAATTTTTACCCAGTACATAATGAGCCACTAGTCTTTCGTTTCCATCATCGGGAATCTGTATCGAGTCGGATACGGTGCTGATAGTTGCTTCAGCGGGCTCTTCGAGTTGTTCGACTCTGGAAATTACGGCTAATTGATCTCCGGATTCATGTGCCTCAATAATACGGATTCGCCAGCCGGAGTCGGGAGTATCGAGTTGCACGCTAATTTTCCGGGTGGGACCGGCAATTTGAGGATTCGCTACCACTGGAGCCAGATTAGAGAAATCTCCGCTCAGCGCGCAGCTCAATTGTTCGGGACTGACATACTTCCGGATGGTCTCATTGACCACGGCAGCGTCTACTTCTTTCAATAGTTGCGTGTACCGGTCAATGTAGTCTGCTGGAAGTCCGCGCTGAAGAAAGCTGTGCACTTGCCCGGCTACGCTCTCAGAGGTGGAGAGGCGAACCAGATACGATCCACTTAGGGTGGTGCAGGCCGCCTGAACTTCTTCCTCGACGACACCCTGCGTATACCATTTGTGCAGGACTTCACGGGTGGCTTGCAGCCCGTTTTCCAGAAGGCTGGGAGAAAAACTCGCGGAGAGGACCCAGTTTCCTTCAGTCAAGAGATCTCCCCTGTGGTAGGAGCGGATGTCATAAGTGAGGCCCCTTTGTTGCCGGATTTCTTCCATCAGACGGGAATGAAAACTGCCACCGAGGATGTAGTTGCCGACCATGAAGGGGATGTATTCCGGGTCGGTTCGGCGAAGCCCGGTAGCATAGCCCATGCGCACGGATACACTTGTTTTGTCGGCTAATGGCACCTGCTCCGTTTGCTGCGTTGAAGGGTTTGGCTTGTCAGTGTCGGTATTGTAATCGACTCCGCCTTCCCAATCCGCAAAAGCATTTTCCACGGCAGCGGTCAGTTGCTCGAAGCGGATATCTCCGGCAAAGACGAGAAGCATGGAACGGGGTCCATAGTGCTTCTGATGAAACACTTGCAGGTCTTCTACGGTAATTGTGTCCAGCGAGTCGATCAGAGTTTGCAGGGGAGGGCGCTGGTTGGGATGTCCCTCGGGGTAGAGCATCCGATTGATCTGCGCGTCGGCCAAATAATCGGTACTCTCCATTGCCTGGAGTAGGCCGGCTTTGGCCCGTTGCTTCTGGGCCTTTAGGGTTTCGTTACCAAAGGCGGGTTCCTTGAGTTGCTCAGCGAGCAGGCTGAGGACGACCCCGGCGTCTTGACGAAGAAACTTTCCGGAAAAGTTCAGTGCATGGGCGTCGGCCTTAAATTGGATCGATGCACCGATGCTCTCCAATTGTTCGGCCACCGCAAATCGATCCTTCCGTTGGGTGCCCTGATCCAACATAGCCGCCGTCATCTCTGCCAGTGCCGGGGCCTCTGCGGGGCTGAAGGAAGTGCCTGCAGCAAAGCTACCAACAAAAGAAACGACTCCTTTTACCGGCATTTCCAGAGCGACGACCTGAATCTGAACGACTTGGGCAGTTCGCATGGAAT
>DKOA01000055.1 GCA_002469895.1 Opitutia bacterium UBA7374 | reverse complement strand
GCCACCAGACCGGCGGTCACAGCAAAAAGTAAAGCAAGCATGAGCATGCCCTGCGGAAGCCCCAAAGTTGGAACATCAGCCCCA
Source organism: Opitutia bacterium UBA7374 (assembly GCA_002469895.1). Taxonomy (GTDB): domain Bacteria; phylum Verrucomicrobiota; class Verrucomicrobiia; order Opitutales; family Coraliomargaritaceae; genus UBA7374. Next base: position 32,315 of record DKOA01000055.1, on the reverse strand, counting down.
ACGGGAGCGACAAACATACCATAAGCGGCAGAGACCGCACCCGGTAGCCCGGAGATAATACTCACCGTAATGAGCAATGAAATACCATTACCAATACCTCGTTGGGTGATCTGTTCGCCCAACCAGACCATGATCATCGTACCGGCAGTAAGAAAAATCGTACCGGTAATGAGGAACTGTGTCTTGCTCGCTATTATAATGTTACCGTACTCAGCAGGATTGAAACTGCTTCCCACTAAGCTCGCCGGATTTGTGGATAAAGCCACCAAAAGGAGTAAGCCCTGTACCGCACAGATAATGATCGTTAGGTAGCGAGTGTATTGATTGATCTTCTGCCGCCCGACATCACCTTCTTGCTGAAGACGAGCGATTGCTGGAAATACCGCGCCCATCAACTGCATAATAATAGAAGCACTGATATAGGGCATAATTCCCAAAGCAAAGAGAGCACCATTTAAAAGTGCACCACCGGTGAACATGTTGAACATGCCGACAATACCGCCACCAGCACCGGCTTGTTCGGAGAAAAATGTGCGTATGGGGCCGGGATCAAAACCGGGGAGAGGGATATTGGCACCGACACGTGCAATAAAGAGCAGAGCCAGCGTGAAGAAAATACGCTGGCGTAACTCGGGGATCTTTAGGGAATTTGTAAACGCAGAAAGCATTGTGTGAACTCTCGGAATAGCATTCGGCAGTCATTCAGCTGCCTGCATGGGAAAAATAGACTCAGCTCTCAGGAGCCTCTTCTGAAACGGCTTCTGTTGCTTCTGGAGCGGGCGCGGCTTGGGTAATCGTACCACCGGCAGCTTCAATTTTAGCTTTGGCAGATGCGGAAACTTTATCAACCGCTACAGAGAAGGCCTTCTCAACTTCGCCATCACCGAGCAACTTGATGCCCTCCTGATTGTCGCGAATTAAACCGGCTGCGATCAGAGACGCACGGTTTACCTCGTTCCCCTCAAGACGGGCAAGCTCGCCAACATTGACGGACTGCATGCGCGTGCGGAAGTTAAAGTTATTGAAGCCGCGTCGTGGAAGTTTCCGGTAGAGCGGCATCTGGCCGCCTTCGAAACCAACACGGATACTGCCGCCGGAACGGGATTTCTGGCCATTGTGACCGCGGCCACAGGTCTTACCGTGTCCGTTGCCTTCACCACGCCCGACGCGCTTGGTCGAGTGCGTTGCTCCCTTTACAGTTGGTATGTTGTCGAGATTCATAAGTCTATGTACATTTACGCTTCCTGAGCGACTTTACCGCCGAAACGCAGGTTCTTGATTTCATCATTGGAACGAAGTTGTCGTAAGGCATCCATAGTCGCATTGACCATCGCCAGATGGTTATTCGATCCAAGGGATTTGGAGAGTACGTTGTTGATACCGACTGCTTCGAGTACGGCTCGTACCCCACCCCCGGCAATCACTCCGGTACCATTTGTAGCCGGACGCAGGAGAACTTTGCCCCCATCTGATTCACCCAAAACGTGGTGTGGTATGGTTTCTCCGCGCAGATTGATTTTGACCAAGTTCTTGCGCGCCTGTTCCGTGCCTTTGCGGATGCATTCAGGTACTTCTTTGGCTTTACCGTAGCCAACGCCCACTTCCCCTTTCTGGTTACCAACGACAACCAGTGCCGCAAAGCTGAAACGACGGCCGCCCTTGACGACTTTGGCACAACGATTGATGTGCACCACTTTTTCAGTGAATTCAGGGGCTTCCTCAGAGGCAGGAGCGGGAGCAAAAGATCGATTATTACTATTCATGGAATCAAACTAGAATTGTAGACCACCCTCGCGGGCAGCTTCGGCAAAAGACTTAACACAACCGTGGTAGCGACGGCCGGAACGATCAAAAACAACGGATTCTATACCGGCAGCCTTGGCCTTCTCAGCGATTTGACGACCCAGTTCAGTCGCGCCTTCAATATTCGCCTTGGCCTCGGTCTCCTTGTTCGTCGAGGAAGCATATGCCAGAGTGTGTCCAGCGACATCGTCGATACATTGTGCGTAAATATGCTTATTGGAAAAGCGTACAGCCAAACGCGGGCGTTCTGCCGTGCCTTGGACCTTTTTACGAATGCGCCAGCGGCGCTTTTGTAGAAGGGATAATTTTTTTTGAAGTTTCATATGCTGGCGATTCGATGATTAAGCGGACTTCTTGCCTTCCTTACGGCGTACATATTGACCGACAATCTGGACACCCTTGCCCTTATATGGCTCGGCCGGATAGAAAGCATAAATTTTGGCGGCAATTTGCCCAACCGCCTCTTTGTCTGCGCCTTCTACAGTAAGCTTGGTATTTTCTTTTACGGTTATGGTAATACCGGCGGGCACATCAACAATGCAAGGGTGCGAATAACCGAGTGCGAGGTCCAGTTTGTTGCCAACGAGTGCGGCACGAAAACCAACGCCTTTGATCTCCAATTGCTTGGAGTATCCTTCAACTACTCCCTTGACCATATTATCGATGATCGAACGAGCGGTGCCATACATAGCACGGGCGTGACGACTGCTGTCTACAGGCGATACACAAACTGTGTCATCCACAAGCTCGATCTTTACCGCACTGTCGAAAGTTTTTTCAAGTTTACCCTTGGGACCTTCGACGTTCACGGTTTGGCCCTGAACGGAAACCTTTGCCTTGTCGAGGATGGGTACGGGGAGTTTGCCAATTCTACTCATGATACGATTCTTTCCGATTACCAAACTTTGCAGACGAGTTCGCCGCCTACACCGTTTTCTCTTGCTTCGCGGGCGCGCATTACGCCCTTGGAGGTAGTTAAGATGGCCACGCCCAGCCCACCCAACACGCGGGGGATTTCACGGGCACCATAGTAGAGGCGACGACCCGGCGTACTGTGACGTTCGATTCCAGTAATCGCCGGAGTTTCACCAAGATATTTAAAATTGATATGCAGCGTCTTGCGGCCCTTCTCATCTTCACCCTCGGAATAACCGGAGATGTAACCTTCATCTTTGAGGATTTTGAGAAGTGCGAGGCGCATCTTTGAGTGCTGCGTTACGGCTAGCTCTTTACGCGCAGAGCTAGCGTTGCGAATGATGGTGAGAAAATCACCGATGGTATCGTGAACTGCCATAGTAGGTATACTTCTGGGTTTTCAGGAATAAAGTTACGGGTGGAGAGTAGCCAAAGAGACTACCAAGAAGATTTAGTTACACCGGGGATCTTGCCCTTAGAAGCAAGTTCACGGAAGGTAATACGGGAAAGACCGAAGCGGCCGATGTAAGCACGGGGACGACCGGTAATCGAGCAGCGATTGCGTGCGCGAATCGGAGAACTGTTTTTGGGAAGCTTTGTCAGCTTCGACTGCGCCTTGTAAAAATCCTCATCGGATGTTTCAGGGTCAGCCAATATAGCCTTCAACTGCTTGCGCTTATCGGCATATTTTTCGATCAGGCGCACGCGTTTCAAGTTGCGGTGGATTGCGGATTTCTTAGCCATTGGGTCTTAATTCAAATGAGTTGAGGTAAAAAAGTTTTTTATCTTAGGCTTCCGCAGTTGTCTCTGCTGTCGCTTCTGCAGACGCCTCTTCAGCGGCTAGTTCAGAGCTGGACTTGCGGAAAGGCATTCCGAAAAGGCGGAGCAGTTCGCGGCCTTCATCGTCATTCGTTGCCGTTGTGGTAAAGCAAATATCCATACCGATGGTAGCTGTATTGCCCTCCGCACTGACTTCAGGGAAAATGCTGTGGTCAGAAATACCCAAGGTGTAATTCCCCTGGCCATCAAGCTTAGCAGGCACTCCGCGGAAATCGCGAATACAAGGTAAAGCCACATTGATCAAGCGAAGCATAAAGTCGTACATCGCACGACCACGCAGCGTAACTTTGCAACCAATCGGTTGCCCCTCGCGGAGCTTGAAATTAGAAATGCTCAGCTTAGCCTTCGTAGTGACCGGGCGTTGACCCGTAATCTTATTAATTTCGTCATTCACGTAGGACACGTGATTCTTATCAGAAGTAGCGCTGAAACCGGAGTTGACCACGATTTTAGAAACCGCAGGTACATCATGCAAGTTGGCATAGCCGAACTTCTTTTTCAGTTCGTCAACGACCTTATCTGTGTAGTGCTTTTGGAGGAGTGCTTGTTCCATTGTCTGAGTACCGGATTACCGACCCGGCATGTACGGTTTGGATATTGCTGTAAAGTCAGTCTTAGTTGCTTTGTCGTGCATCGTACTTTTCAGCGAGCATGACGTTTGAGTAATGAATGGGGACTTCGCGTTCGACGGAACCTCCATCTGGATTGTCCTGGGTCTTGCGCTCATACTTAGTGATCAGGTTCACACCTTCAACCAGTACTTTCTCGCCTGCCTTGACTTCAAGTACCTTGCCACGCTTGCCCTTGTGAGCGCCGGAGATGACAACGACTTCCTGTTCGCGTTTAATTGCTTTTGCCATGATTAGAGTACCTCTGGTGCGAGTGAAATGATTTTCATATACTTGGCCCGAAGCTCGCGAGCGACCGGTCCAAAGATACGGGTCCCTTTAGGATTGCCGTCATTATTGATAATGACGACCGCATTGTTATCGAAGCGCAGGTAAGAACCGTCAACGCGGCGGATTGGAGCTTTCGTACGTACAACAACTGCTTTGACCACTTCGCCCTTCTTAACAGAAGCATCAGTCGCGGACTCCTTCACATTGCAGACTACAATATCTCCAACGGAAGCAGTGTTTTTATTCTGTCCCAATCGACGGATCATCTCGGCGGATTTCGCACCGGTGTTATCCGCGACAAAGACTCGGCTGTTCATTTGTATCATAACAATTTCTCCAATAAAATTTTACTCGTTAGAAGGCTTTAAACCGATAGCTCATCGCCCACCTTAGGAGCCACTTGAAGGACACGGGTGACACGCCAGCGCTTTAGCTTACTTAGGGGACGTGTTTCCATAATCTCGACCTTGTCGCCCAGACCACACTCGTTCTTTTCGTCATGAGCATGCACAACCGTCTTCCGCTTAATTTCTTTGCGGTAGAGCGGGTGCGGGATCTTGTAGAAATAGGTAACCTTGATCGTCTTGTCTCCAGAACGACTGGTGACCTCCCCGATCAGGGACTTCCGTGAATTACGATTTTCTTCTGACATATTGTATCAAAGGCTAAGGATGACGGTTTAGGAATCTGCCGACGCGAGCTTTTTTTCGCGGAGTATGGTCTCCAGACGAGCAATTTCCAGACGCAACTCTCTGAAGCGATGTGGATGCTCGACTTGACCAGTCTGCTTGCGCATGCGCAGGTTAACCTGTTCTTCGCGGCTTTCGCGAAGCTTCTTTTGAATTTCAACTTCGGACATTTCTCGGATATCTTTTGCAATCATGGTTCTTGGCTCCTAGGGGTCGGGAACAGTGGCTATACTTCCTCGCGGGAAACGAAGCGGCAACGGAATGGCAATTTTGTATCGGCAAGACGCAAGGCCTCACGGGCGGCGGATGCAGAGCAACCGGCAATTTCGAAAAGCATGGTGCCGGGCTTGATTACGGCAACCCAACGATCAACTCCACCCTTACCTTTACCCATACGGGTTTCAGCAGGTTTTTTGGTCACTGGTTTGTGGGGAAATACCCGGATCCAGACTTTGCCCTTACGCTTCAGACTACGAGTCATCGCAACACGGGCTGCTTCGATCTGCTGAGATGTCATGCGACCACGGGAAAGTGATTGAATGCCAAAGTCGCCGAAAGAGAGTTCATTGCCCTTTTGGGCGACGCCGTAGATGCGCCCTTTATGAACTTTGCGGTACTTGGTGCGTGATGGAAGAAGTGCCATAGTATACTGTTTCTAAAGATTAAATGGAGTACAATTCAGGGTGCAGCGCTATAGAGAATTCTCATCATCCGGCAGGCAAATCCAGCACTTGACGCCGATGATGCCGTAAACCGTGCTGGCTTCACTAAAGCCATAGCTGATGTTTGCGCGAAGAGTTTGAAGAGGTACCTTGCCCATGCGTTGTTGCTCGGTACGGGCAATGTCCGCACCACCGAGACGACCACCGCACTGAATGCGGATGCCTTCGGCACCCATCGCCATCGTGGTTTGTACAGCGCGCTTCATGGCGCGACGAAAAGCGATACGACGCTCCAATTGCAAAGCGACATTCTCCGCCACCAATTGAGCGGAAAGATCCGGGCGCTTAACTTCCTGAATATCCAGCATGATGTCTTTGCCCACCTTCTTGTTCAGCTGCGCCTTAAGCTTATCCAGCTCTTGACCCTTGCGGCCAATGACGACTCCGGGGCGAGCGGTGAAGATCTTTACGCGGATACGACCGGAAGCACGCTCAATAAAAATACGTGGCACCGAGGCATAACGCAGCTTCTTTTCCAGAAAGGTGCGGATCATATAATCCTCTTTGAGGAATAGTGGAAAATCTTTTTTACCCGCATACCAGCGAGAATCCCAGTCACGGTTAACTGCGAGGCGAAAGCCGATCGGATGTGTTTTTTGTCCCATAATTGATTAAAAAATACTGGATTAGGATTCGTCAGTAAGCACGATGCGGATGTTGCTCGTTGCTTTTTTGTAGGGGTGTGCTGAACCACGGGCTGCCGGGCGAAAGCGCTTAAAGACAGGGCCTTGCTCGACGATAGCGAATTGTACGGTCAGCGCATCAGAAGACAGGTTGTTGTTGTTTTCTGCATTCGCGATAGCGGAGGCCAACGTTTTACCAACAAGGCGGGCAGACTTGCGGGGAATAAAGCGGAGAATCTCCACAGCTTCTGCCGCGTTGCGACCCTGAATGGCGCGAGTGATATCACGCACCTTGCGGGGCGACATGCGAGCGTATTTAGTATAGGCTTGTACCTGCATGATTCTAGTATGTTCGAATAGTCTTTATGCGGGCAATATCTCCCGGCTGGATGGAAAGTCCTGTGAAAAGGTCAAGTATAAGAGCTGCCGAACGATCCATTCGGCTTTCAATAAGAATCAGTTCCCCGATGCGCTCTGCACCACGATCGATGGAACAGACCATACCACGACGCAAACCCTGCTCGAGACCTCCCTCCAGGAGAACGATGTCTGCTGAGGCGGAAGGTATGACAGCTGCTACGGCACAGCGGTTTGGGCTGTAGATCGTTTCTTCAACAAAGCGGGGCACTTCTTGAGGCACTTCTTCCAGAGCACAGGCGACCGACTGGATTGCCACTAAAAGCAGTCCAATAAGAATCGATCGAAGATCTGTGAAGGAGTGAGTCATAAGAAATCGTTTATCTAGTTTATTTCTTGCCCGGTTGGTGAGACTTAAAGGTACGGGTCGGTGCAAATTCTCCGAGTTTATGACCAACCATATTTTCTGTCACATAGACCGGCAGAAAACTGCGACCGTTGTGTACGTTGAAATTAAGCCCGACAAAATCAGGCGTAATGGTTGAGCGGCGTGACCAAGTCTGGATAGGCTTGCGGTCACCCTGTGACTGAGCGGCCTCCACCTTCTTAGCAAGGTGTGGGTCGACGAAGAAACCTTTTTTAACGGAACGTGACATAGGGACAGTTGTTTAAATTACTTCTTAACCGGGCGACCGTTGCGGCGAACCAAGATTTGAGAATTCGTCGGATTTGATTTTTTACGTGTCGGGAAGCCCTTGGAGAGCTGTCCCCATGGGGACTGCGGGTGACCACCACCGGAAGTGCGGCCTTCACCACCACCCATTGGGTGATCAACAGGATTCATCGCCACACCACGGACACGAGGACGACGGCCTAACCATCGACTGCGACCAGCCTTACCAAGGCTCTGGTTCTGGTGCTCATGGTTCCCCACTTCACCAATCGTAGCGCGGCATTGGCTATGCAAATAACGAATCTCACCGGAAGGCAGCTTTATAGTAGCACGATCACCATCTACGCTGACAAGTTGCGCCGACTGACCAGCAGAACGAGCGACCTGTGCGCCACGGCCCGGGTGCATTTCAATCGCATGAATTTTAGTTGCTGGTGGAATGACGTGCAGTGGCATGCTGTAACCGGGCTGGAATTCCACACGTTTGTTAACGTTCAGCAAAACATCGCCTTCAGTTACTCCACGGGGAGCCAGAATGTAACGCTTTTCACCATCCGCATAGGCCAGCAAAGCAATATTGGCGGAACGATTGGGATCGTACTCGATCGCTTGAACCTTCGCCGGGATATCGATTTTATCGCGACGGAAATCAATCATACGGTAGGCACGTTTGTGGCCACCACCGCGACGGCGAGAGGTAATACGACCGTGGCAGTTGCGACCCTTCTTGATGTGCTTGTGCTTGGTCAGGCGTCGCTCCGGCTTTTTATCGCTCACTTCCTGCTTATTGCGGGTAAGGAAACGCTGACCGGGGGTCAAAGGCTTGGAATTGTTAAGTGGCATTGTGTGATGTCTCCTTAAGATTAAACAAATTCAATCTTATCCCCCTCCTTGAGGGTCACGATTGCTTTTTTGTGACCGGACTTGGTGCCTGGGCGACCACGACGAGAACGGTCGTTCTTTACTTTAGGTTTCTTAATCAGCGTGTTTACCTTTACAACTTCCACGTCGAAGAGTTTCTCAATGGCACGGGCAATCTCTTTGCGATTGGCTTCCGGTGCGACCTCGAAGGTATACTGATTCAGGTTTGCAGACAAATTGGCTGCTTTTTCAGTGACGCGGAATTCACGTAAAATCTTATCGGGAATAATCATTATTTTTCACCTCCGTTTGCGCGGGCAAGGATGGTTTGAATCCCTTTTTCGCTGACGATGATGTTGCGGTACTGAACGACGTCCAGCGTGCTGAGGTTGCAGGCTTCTGCCATCGTCACACCATCGATGTTACGGGCAGCGAGTGCAGTGTTCCCTTCAAAGCTGTCGTCAATCAGAAGAACGCGACCACGCTTTGGCAAAACTGCGTTAAGTACTGTATTAAAGAGTTTTGTCTTCGCTGACTCGACTTGAAGTGCCTGAATAACGGTGAGCCCGCCTTCGTTGGCACGTTCAAAAAGTGCACGGCGAAAGGCCAGTGACTTCATTTTGCCATTAATCTTCTGTGTATAATCGCGTGGCTTCGGGCCATGAGCAATACCACCGTGACGTTGGTGCGGAGTGCGGCGATCACCTTGACGGGCCGTACCACTCCCCTTTTGGCGAAAGAGCTTCTTACCGGAGCCACGAACTTCTGCACGCGTCTTGGTAGAAGCCGTGCCCTGACGGGCGTTTGCGCGGTGCGCGATGACGACTTGTCGTAATGCGGCAACACCTTTGTCATCTTCAAACACCGGAAATTGAGCAAATTCTTTTTCTTCGCTCGTTGCCCCATCTGCAGTAAATACTTTTAGTTTCATTCTAGTATGTTCCTTCCTGTAACGGGCTAGGCCTTGGCTACCTTATTTTTGACCGCGCTGCGGACCGTCACGAGACTACCTCGCGAACCGGGAATACTCCCTTTCACGAGAATGAGATTTTCATCAGCCAAAACCTTAACGATCGTGAGGTTTTGCACGGTGCGTTGTACATCACCCATGTGACCGGGCATCTTTTTACCCTTTATAACGTGGCCGGGCCACTGACACATACCATAAGAACCTCCGCGGCGATGGAACATCGAGCCGTGGGAGGCCGGGCCACCAGCGAATCCATAGCGTTTAACCACACCCTGGAAGCCGCGACCCTTACTCGTACCAATGACATCGATCTTTTGTCCGGCCTCAAAGCGATCCACCGTGAGGATATCACCGACATTTAATTCAGCACCGTCATCCGTACGGAATTCACTCAGCTCAGCATGTGTATCGACGCCAGCCTTTTTGAAATGGCCGCGAGCTGCTTTAGACAAGCGTTGTTGCTTTTGTGGGCGATAACCAATCTGCACAGCCGCATAACCGTCCTTATCGGAGGTTTTTACCTGTGTGACCGGGCAGGGACCTGCTTCAATGACGGTTACAGGAATGAGACGATTCTCATCGTCAAATACCTGTGTCATACCTATCTTTTTACCAAGTAAGGCTACTTTCATAGTACTAATTGGCAGGTGCGGCCATTAGGCTGCGTTTGTTAGACCTGCGTAAGCGGTTTAGAAAATTGTGAAGAACGCTCATATGGGAGCGAGCGCGCGAAAAAAGAGAGATTTTCAGCGTTCGTCAACCCCTGATTTTAGATTATTTTAAAGCGGCGAGTTAGAAAGACTCACTAAACGTTTATCGAGATATCAACACCGGCAGGAAGATTGAGCTTCTTTAACTCATCGACGGTGGCGGCAGTCGGCTCAATAATGTCGATCAAGCGCTTGTGTGTACGGACTTCAAACTGCTCCATCGCCTTCTTATTGACGTGGACAGAACGATTCACCGTAAACTTTTCAATATGGATAGGCATAGGAACCGGTCCGGAGACACGGGCGCCGGAGCGCTTGGCGGTTTCAACGATGTCGGCAGCAGACTGGTCGATTACACGATAGTCAAAGCCCTTTAGACGGATGCGGATGCGTGGTGCACTCATAGTATGTTTTGTTTGGTTGGATTATGTTGTTAAATAAAAAAATCAGCTGTCTGCTTACATCAGTAGTAGGACTTCTCTTTCAGCGTCTTGACCACATTTGGCGGAGCTTCTTCAAAGCGCTCCGGCTCCATGCTGTAGGACGCTCGCCCCTTACTCAGTGAGCGAACTGTGGTCGAGTAGCCAAACATCTCAGCGAGCGGGACAAGTGCCGAGATCTGAGCAATGATCGCCTTGCTCCCGACGTTGAGAATCTGCCCGCGACGGCGATTCAAATCGCCCATAATATCGCCCTGATATTCTTCCGGCGTCTCCACCTCTACCCGCATCATTGGCTCCAGCAAGAGCGGAGCACCTTTTTCCATGGCATCGCGAAATGCAAAGAGACCAGCCATTTTGAAAGCAGTCTCCGATGAATCCACTTCATCAAAGCTACCACCATACAAAGTCGCCCGAAAATCGACGACCGGATAACCCGCGACCAGCCCGTTACGCGCGGCTTCTATAATACCATCCAGTGTCGGCTGGATAAACTCTTTGGGGATCGCTCCATCCACCGTTTTGTCGATGACTTCAACCCCGGCTCCGCGTTCCAGTGGCTCCACCTTGATTCGGGCGTCTCCATACTGACTCTTCTCTCCCATCTGGCGAATGAACTTACCCTCCCCTTCGCAAGCGGCACCGAAGGCTTCACGATAGGCGATCTGCGGGCGACCGGCATCCGCTCCCACCTTGAATTCACGAAATAAGCGGTCGCGGATAATTTCGAGGTGCAGTTCGCCCATTCCATTAATCAAAGTCTGCCCCGTTTCTTCGTCGACAGAGACGACAAAGGTCGGATCTTCTTCCGACAAGCGCTCTAGGCCCTCCGTCATTTTATCGCGATCGGCCGATGTTTTGGGTTCGATCGACATAGAAATGACCGGCTCAGGAAAAGTAGGCGGTTCAAGGCGCAGGTCTTTGCCCTTTAGGCAAAGAGTATCACCCGTAATCACATCGCGGGCGCCAACCATCGCGCAAATGTCACCGGAGTAGGCAACCTCGATATCCTCACGGTCGTTTGCCTTCATCAAAAGCAGGCGGGAAATACGTTCGGTCTTTCCTGTCCGGGTATTACAGACTGCTGTACCCTTTTTTAGCTCACCCGAATAAACACGAAAAAATACCAGTTTCCCGACATACGAGTCGTTCATCAGCTTGAAGGCCAGTCCCGCCAGCCCTGCCGAGTCATCTGCCTTCACTTCTACCTCCGCACCACGACTGTCTTGACCCTTCATCGGAGGCAAATCCAGGGGGCACGGAAGATAATTCACAATTGAGTCGAGGAGTACCTGCACTCCCTTGTTCTTAAATGCGCTACCCGGTATGACCGGGCAAAAGTCCAGCGATATCGTAGCCTTCCGTATAGAGTTACGAATATCGTCCGCTGTCAGATCCTGACCTTCCAGATATTTCTCTGCCAACGTATCATCCATATCGGCAAGCGCTTCAATCAAGCTTTCATGATACTTCTTCGCCGACTCCAACATATCAGAGGGGATCTCGGTCGTCTCGAAAGACAATCCGTTGGCATCCGACGCATCAAAAATAATCGCCTGCATAGCGGCCAGATCAACCATACCACTAAAGCCGTCCTCCTCGCCTATCGGGAGAAAGATCGGATGCGCCTTTGCCGCCAAGCGTTCCTTCATCGATTCGACCGCAGCAAAAAAATCTGCGCCGACACGATCCATCTTGTTAATAAAGGCTATACGCGGAACCCGATACTTAGTCATCTGCCGCCAGACCGTCTCCGATTGCGGTTGTACCCCCGCAACGGCGCAGAATACAGCGACTGCTCCGTCAAGCACCCGGAGAGAGCGTTCCACCTCTGCAGTGAAATCGACATGCCCGGGCGTATCGATGATATTGACTCTATGCTCAATGCCCGAGTACGGCCCCGTAGCATTTGTCCAATTACAGGATATCGCGGCAGAGGTAATGGTTATGCCCCGCTCACGCTCTTGCTCCATCCAATCCGTAACTGCACTGCCCTCGTGCACTTCGCCCATCTTATGGACAACACCGGAGTAAAATAAAATTCTTTCCGTCGTAGTCGTCTTTCCCGCATCAATGTGCGCCGCAATGCCGATGTTACGAGTCTGTTCGATAGAGAACTCTCGCTTCGACGAATTTACGGATGCTGTAGCTGCTGCGGGCATTAAAGGAACGATACGACTGGAAAAGAACAAAGAGGAGAAGGAGCGACTGGTGCTACCAGCGCAGGTGGGCAAACGCCCGGTTGGCCTGGGCCATTCGGTGGGTCTCTTCCTTCTTCTTCACGACGGCACCGGTATTGTTGTAAGCGTCTACAATCTCATCAGCCAATGCTTCTGCCATGGGTACGCCCTTGCGCTTGCGTGCGGAAGCAACCATCCAGCGAAAAGCCAAACTCTGCTGACGCTCAAAAGATATCTCAACCGGCACTTGGTAGGTAGCACCACCTACACGGCGGCTCTTCACTTCCAGTTTAGGTCGTGCGTTTTCCAGAGCACCCATAACCAAATCTACGGGATCACCTTTTTCCAGCCGTTCACTGACCTTTGTAAAGGCGGTGTAGACGATACGCTGGGCAAGCGTGCGCTTGCCGCGCTCCATAATCATGTTAACCAGAGTGGTTACCAAAGCGCTGTTGTAGCGCGGGTCGGGCGTAATAGAACGTTTTTCTGCTTGTCTGCGACGTGACATGTTTCAGCGGGTTTTGCTTAGTAAAAAATTAAACTTGGATCGAATCAATGTGGCGGGGCTACGCTTTTGGCTTCTTCACGCCGTACTTTGAACGACTGCGGCGACGTTTTTCCACTCCCTGACAGTCCAGTGTGCCACGAACAATGTGGTAGCGTACACCGGGAAGGTCTTTCACACGACCACCGCGAACTAGCACAATACTGTGTTCTTGAAGATTGTGTCCCTCATCGGGGATGTAGGCAATCACTTCAATGCCGGTAGTGAGACGCACCTTGGCCACCTTGCGAATAGCGGAGTTCGGCTTTTTCGGTGTACGAGTCATTACCTGCACGCAAACACCACGCCGGAACGGGTTGTTCTTGAGCGCACGGGATTTGGATTGTGCCTTTTGCACAACGCGAGGATTGCGGACGAGTTGATTGATAGTGGGCATGCGGATACGATCGCTGAAATTATAGAAAGGGCGTGAAAGTAGTGTTTGACTGTGGACGTGCAAGGATTTTTTCGGTCAATTTACACAATCCTGTTTGCACCGTACGGAATAAAAATGCCCGGAGCCTTATACTCCGGGCATTTGCTAAAGATTAGAGAGACCGCAATTAGCTGGCATCCTCCTCAGGTGCGGGTGCTTCTTCGGCTGTAGCGGAGGGTGCGTTGGGATCTTCCGCAACCATCTCTGTCTCCGGTGCAGCGGCTTCGCCGCCCAGAAGATCTGTCTGCGGCGTAGCCACACCTTCGATTCGCTCGGCCGCCTCTTCCAGAGAAAGCTTTTCATTTACTGCACCAAGAGTATCGATCTTGAGATTGCGGTAGGCCGGTAAACCGGTACCCGCAGGAATCAAGTGACCCATAATGACATTTTCCTTAAAGCCCTTCAACTCATCCGCCTTACCGAGCGTCGAAGCATCGGTCAGCACACGAGTGGTCTCCTGGAAAGAAGCCGCAGAGATAAAGGACTCCGTTTCGATAGAAGCCTTAGTGATACCGAGCAGTACGGGCTCACCTTCGGCAGGCATGCCGCCGGCCTCATCAATACTTTCATTGGCAGTCATGAAAGCATAACGATCCACTTGTTCGCCCCAGAAGAAATCAGAATCACCCGGATCTGTGATCCGCACCTTTTTCAGCATTTGTGAAATGATTACTTCGATGTGCTTATCGTTAATCGTTACCCCTTGGAGACGGTAAACCTTCTGAATTTCAGAAATCAGATAATCCTGCACCGCAGAAGGTCCGAGAATTTCCAGAATATCGTGTGGATCGGCACCGCCTTCAGTCAGTTGCTGGCCCTTGTAGACCAAATCACCAACCTGCACGACTAGGTGCTTCCCGTGAGGAATCAAGTGCGTCTCTTCGTCTCCGCTGTCCGGGTCTGTCACCAGAAGCTTCTTTTTGCCGCGAATGGTACCGTCCAGTGATACGACACCGTCGATCTTGGCCATTTCAGCAGCCTCCTTCGGACGACGTGCCTCAAAGAGTTCGGCCACACGTGGCAGACCACCGGTAATGTCCTGAGTTTTGGAAGCCTGTCGTGGAGTCTTAGCCAACATCGAACCTTGGGTGATCTCATCGCCCTCATTGACCGATACCTGAGCACCCGTGGGGATGGCATACGTTGCGATCGGCTTACCCTTGGTGTCGAGAATCTCGACTTGCGGGTTCAAGTCTTCCTTGTGCTCGATCACAACGGTTGCAATACGGCCTGTCGACTCGTCTAGCTCACGCTTAATCGTAACCCCCGGGATCATATCGGAGAAACCGATGCGACCGGACTTTTCAGAAAGAATGGGGATATTGTGTGGGTCCCACATAGCCAGGACTTCGCCCTTCTTAATGGAATCGCCATCCGCACGTGTGAGCACAGAACCCACTACGATCTTATAGTTTTCCACCTCGCGCTCATCCGCATCGAGAATTTGCACCGAGCCAGTCTTATTCAGCACGATATTAGCACCGTCTGCAGTTTGTACCATCCGCAAGCCACGGTATTTTACCGTTCCGCCACTGCGAATCTTGATCTCCGGGTTCTTTAGAACACCACTGGCAATACCGCCAATGTGGAAAGTACGCATGGTCAACTGAGTGCCCGGCTCACCAATAGACTGAGCAGCAATAATACCGACAGAAGAACCGCGCTCAACCATTCCGCTGGTCGCAGGATTGATTCCGTATTCCAGAGCAGTAATGCCTGTCTTCTTACGAGATGTCAGCGAGGAGAGAACCTTCACCCGTTCAATACCAGACTCCTCAATGCGGGCTGCCATCTCCTCGGTAATAAGATCTCCGTTGCGTACAAGATGCTCCGATGGATTCAACGGATTCTTAATATCATTGGACGAGCAGCGGCCGACGATCCGGTCATAGAGGGAAACGATTTCGTCGTCCCCTTCCATGATTGCCCGTTTCCAGACACCATCACGGAAGCCATCATCCGATTCCTCGATAATGCAGTCCATTGCCACATCACACAATTTACGGGTCAAATAACCGGCATCCGCTGTCTTCAACGCCGTATCAGCGAGACCCTTACGGGCACCGTGTGTCGAGATAAAGTACTCCAGAACAGAAAGGCCTTCCCGGAAGGATGACAGAATCGGACGTTCAATAATTTCACCGGAAGGCTTTGCCATAAGACCACGGGTACCGCAAAGCTGACGCACCTGTTGCTTATTACCACGAGCACCGGAATCCATCATGAGGAAGACCGGGTTAACCCCTTCTTTCCCGTTATTGTGCTTCAATCCGTCGAATACCGCTTTGGCAATCTCATCGGTCGTACCGGTCCACACATCGATGATCTTATTATAACGCTCACCCTCTGTGATAATACCCTTCTTGTATTGCGCTTCCACCTCATCGATCTTCTTGCGCGCAGCAGCCACAATTTCCGGTTTATTCTCGGGGATGATCATGTCATCGATTCCGATAGAAACACCGGCCTTTGTCGCAATGCGGAAACCGACCTTTTTCAATTTGTCGAGCGTCTCCACTGTGCGCGGCTTACCGACATTCTTATAGGTTTCCAGAATAATGTCTCCCAGCTTACCCTTCGCCACTGCGAAATTAATAAAGCCGAGTTCTGGTGGCCAAATCGTATTGAAGATGACGCGTCCTACTGTGGTGCGGATGACCTTCTTGCTCGTATTACCAAAGACAGTGTCTTCTTTTTCGAAGTCAGGATTGATAAAGTTAATCCAGTCGTTGATCTCAACAGCGCCATCGACCAGAGCGGCTTCCACCTCATCCTCATCACCCAATAGCGGTAAGCGTTGCTTCGCATCCGGTTGGGAGCGAGGCTCAACAGTGAGGAAGTAAGATCCCAGCACGATGTCCTGAGACGGCGTGAGGATCGGCTTACCCGATGATGGCGAGAAAATATTGTGCGTCGCCATCATCAGAGTCTTCGCTTCCATGATCGCCTCTAGTGAAAGCGGGACGTGTACGGCCATTTGGTCACCATCGAAGTCGGCGTTGTAAGCCGTACAAACCAGTGGGTGGACACGAATCGCATCACCCTCAATGAGGACAGGCTCAAAAGCCTGAATCGATAGTCGGTGAAGGGTCGGTGCGCGATTCAGTAAAACGGGGTGTCCCTTGGTCACTTCTTCGAGAATGTCCCATACTTCCGGAGACTGTTTCTCAATCATCTTGCGCGCTCCCCGAACCGTATGGACGAATCCAAGTTCCTTGAGGCGACGAATGATGAAAGGCTCGAAAAGAACCAAAGCCATCTTCTTCGGAAGACCGCACTGATTCAACGTAAGTTCAGGACCGGTGACAATGACAGAACGGCCGGAATAGTCGACCCGCTTCCCCAGTAGATTCTGACGGAAACGACCTTGCTTACCCTTCAGCATGTCGGAGAGAGACTTCAGTGGGCGATTGCCCGCACCTGTGACGGCTCGTCCATGACGACCATTATCAAAGAGCGCATCAACCGCTTCTTGCAACATCCGCTTCTCATTGTGGATGATGACATCAGGCGTCTTCAAAGAAAGCAGGTTCTTCAAACGGTTATTCCGGTTGATCACACGGCGATAGAGGTCATTCAAATCGGAAGTCGCAAAACGACCCCCTTCAAGCGGGACCAAGGGACGCAGATCCGGTGGTATAACGGGGAGCACTTCCAGCACCATCCATTCCGGGCGAGTGCCGGATTGCATGAATCCCTGGATGGTCTTGAGACGTTTCGAAACCTTCTTCTTGATCTGCTTTGAGCGAGTCGCGTGCATCTGCTCATTGAGCTCTTCAATTGTCGCTTCCAAGTTGACCCGAGCCAATGCATCACGCACCGCCTCTGCCCCCATACTGGCAACAAAAGAGTCTTCACCATACTCATCCTGAGCTTGCAGATACTCTTGCTCTGTCAGCAACTGGCGCTCTTCCAGAGGTGTCTTACCCGGATCGATGACCAAATAGTTTTCGTAATAAATAACCCGCTCCAGATTACGCGCCGTAATGTCGAGGAGTAGCCCCAGACGGCTCGGCATGCTCTTGAGAAACCAGATGTGAGACACCGGCACAGCTAATTCAATGTGCCCCATACGATCGCGCCGTACGCGCGAAACCGTCACCTCGACCCCACAGCGGTCGCAGATTACGCCTTTATACTTGATACGTTTGTACTTACCGCAAGCACACTCGTAGTCCCGAACCGGGCCAAAGATGCGCTGACAAAAGAGGCCACCCGGCTCCGGCTTGAAAGTGCGGTAGTTGATTGTCTCCGGGTTTTTCACTTCCCCGCGGGACCATTCGCGGATGGACTCAGGAGAAGCAACAGAAATGCTTACCTGGTCGAACGATTTTGTGGCTTCATAGCCGAGGATGTCGCGTTGATCGTTGCTCATGTTTTTTAAATCCTAATTTGGCTTGATGGGTACTTAATTTTACGCGTCGGGCATAGCGGCTAGATCGAATTTATCCTTCGATCCTAGTTTAACGTCGAGACACAGACTCTTGATTTCTTTCATCAAGACGTTGAAGGACTGGGGCGTCCCCGCCTCCAGACTACTATCACCTTTAACCAGCGACTCGTAGATGCGCGTTCTACCGGCAACATCATCCGACTTCACTGTCAGCAATTCCTGCAAGGTGTAGGCAGCACCGTAAGCTTCCAGTGCCCAAACTTCCATCTCACCGAAACGCTGACCACCATACTGAGCTTTACCGCCCAATGGTTGCTGCGTAATAAGCGAGTACGGCCCCACCGCACGGGCATGAATCTTCGATGCCACGAGGTGATTGAGTTTCAGCATGTACATATAGCCCACAACAACCTCTTGGTGAAGCTGCTCGCCTGAGCGACCATCGATTAAGACACTCTTACCGGTAGAGGGAAGACCGGCCTCTTCCAGATATTCACGGACACGCTTTTCGCTGATACCATCGAAAATAGGCGTAGCCACCTTAATGCCGAGCTTCTTACAAGCCCAACCCAGATGGGTTTCCAGGACCTGACCGACATTCATTCGAGAAGGCACACCGAGAGGATTCAAACAAATCTCAACCGGCGTACCATCCGGAAGATAGGGCATATCCTCTTCAGGAACGATTTTGGCGACAACACCCTTATTACCGTGTCGACCGGCCATCTTATCGCCAACCTGCATCTTACGCTTTTTGGCGACGTAAACTTTAACGCTCTTAATCACGCCTTGATCCGTTTCTTCGCCGGACTCGACATTCTCAATCTTGCGCTCACGATCGTAATCGAGCTCGTCAAACTTACCTTGGTAGTTGTTGACGATCTCCATTATCTTGATCTTTACCGGGGAAGGATCGATCTCGATGTGCTTGGAAACGGCTGCCAGTCGACGAAGAAGTGTTTTTGTGATCTTGCGGTTAGCAGGTATAATCACCTCATCGGTCTCACCGTTCTTCACGTCGAGAGGAATTTTTTCACCAAGGAGAATATTCGACAAGGCTTCGGTTAAATCTTCCCGTAAACGGTCGCTTTGCGAACGATATTCCTCATTGATCTTTTTGATCTGTCGGCGACGGTCGGAAGCGGACATTTGCTCCGGTTCACCATCCACCCGGGCGGATACCTTGACATCCATGACGATGCCCTGAACACCGGAGGGAACAACCAGTGAAGTGTCTTTCACGTCGGCTGCTTTTTCACCGAAAATAGCACGGAGAAGCTTCTCTTCCGGGGCTAACTCGGTTTCCGACTTCGGCGTAATCTTACCGACCAGAATATCACCGGGCTTCACTTCGGCACCGACTCGAATGACACCGTCATGATTCAGGTCCTTGAGCGCTTCTTCTCCGACATTGGGGATATCACGTGTGATCTCCTCCGGTCCGAGTTTTGTATCACGGGCAGTGACCTCAAACTCGTCAACGTGGATCGAAGTGAAAATATCGTCTTTTACGATTTTCTCTGAGATCAGAATCGCATCCTCGAAATTATATCCGTTCCACGGCATGAAGGCCACGAGGATATTACGTCCGATTGCCAAATCACCCTCTTCTGTCGAGGCGCCGTCAGCGATCACATCGCCTTTCTTAACTGGCTGACCCTTCGATACGATCGGCTTCTGGTTAAAACATGTGCCCGCATTCGAGCGCATAAACTTGCGAAGATCATAGACAAAAATGCCCTTTTTCGCATCCGTTTTGATCTGCTTGGAACGAGCAGGTAGCTCTCCGTCACCGGTTATCACGATGCGTCGTGCATCAACCGAAGCAACGATGCCATCAATATCGGAAATTTCAACGGTCTTCGAGTCAATCGCCACACGGCGTTCAATGCCGGTACCGACAAAAGGAGCCTCCGACTGCAGAAGCGGCACACCTTGACGTTGCATATTCGAGCCCATCAAAGCGCGGTTGGCATCATCGTGCTCGAGGAAAGGTATCAGACCCGCTGCCACAGATACTAACTGCTTGGGCGAGACGTCCATATAATCCACATCCTTACCTTCGACTTCGACTACCTCATCCTGCCGTCGACAAGTCACCCGGCCGACCAAGTTGCCCTTGCCGTCCATCTCAGAATTGGCCTGAGCAACGAGATAAGGCTCCTCCATGTCTGCATTCAGATAATCAATTTCGTCGAGCACCTTGCCCTTGGAAACCTTACGATAGGGAGTCTCAATAAAGCCAAACTCATTAATCCGTGAGTAAGTGGAAAGAGAATTAATCAGACCGATATTCGGACCTTCCGGAGTTTCAATCGGGCAGATACGACCGTAGTGCGATGGATGCACGTCACGGACCTCGAAACCAGCACGCTCCCGGTTCAAACCACCCGGCCCCAGCGCAGAAAGACGACGCTTATGCGTCAGCTCAGCCAGCGGATTAATTTGATCCATAAACTGCGAAAGCTGACTGCGCGCAAAAAAGTCACGAATGACAGTCGATAGTGCCTTCGGGTTAATCAATTTTTGCGGTGTAATCGAGTCTACACTCTGATCGTAGAGAGTCATCCGCTCCTTGACCAATCGCTCCGTGCGGGCAAGACCGGTACGGCATTGGTTGGCCAGCAACTCGCCGACAGTACGAACACGACGACTACCCAAATGGTCGATGTCGTCGAGCGTACCCTCCCCTCGCTTGAGGCGGGTTAAATACTTTGTCGCACCCACCACGTCATCCGCATTGACCACACGGAAATCGAGATCGGTATTCATTTTCAGCTTCTGATTGAGCTTATAACGGCCGACACGCCCGAGATCATAACGACGCGGGTCCTGAAAGAGACGCTTCAGGAGGGCTTTTGCATTTGAAGTTGTGGGCGGTTCGCCGGGACGAAGGCGCTTGTAAATATCCTTAAGTGCCTCCTCTTCATTCTGCGTAGGATCTTTTTTCAGGCAGCGGATGATCGCTCCATCATCGACCGCTGTGTCAATCGCAGTGACCGTCTTTAAGCCAGACTGCTCAAATGAACGAACAATCGTCTTGGTCAGCGGCTCAAAGGCACGAGCCAGAACAACGCCCTTGTCAGCGTCAACAATGTCTTCGGTCAGGACGAGATTCGATACTGACTCACGCTTCAGCGCTTCGGCCACACTGACCTTATCCAGACTGTAGAAAAGTTTTAGGATCTCCGCATCGGAGCTGTATCCCATCGCGCGCAGCAAAGTGGTCAAAAGGAATTTCCTACGACGACGGCGGCGGTCGAGATAAACATACAGCAGGTCATTCTGATCAAACTGTACTTCCAACCATGTACCGCGATCGGGTATAATGCGGAATGCATGCAATACTTTTCCGGAAGTATGCACGCTCTCTTCAAAAGCAATACCGGGCGAACGGTGCAATTGGCTCACAATTACCCGCTCCGCTCCATTGATGATAAAGGAACCACGCTCGGTGATCATGGGCAACTCGCCCATATAAATCTCTTCCTCCTTGATATTTTCTTCCTCCCGCAAGCGGAGCTTCACATAGAGAGAGACTGAATAAGTAACCCCTTCGCGGATGGCTTCGATCTCAGTCTCCCGCGGCGCAGTCACATTATAACTAACATACTCCAGATGACAGCGACTATCGTAGCTCTCGATCGGGAAGACCTCCGAAAACACAGCCTCCAAGCCCAGCGGATTTCGCTGATTGGGAGAGACCTCCATTTGCAAGAACTCTTTGAAAGAGTCGATCTGATTCTCAATCAGATTGGGGGGTTGGATTACTTCCTTGATTTGACCGAAATTAATGCGCTCTGACATGATGTGCCCGGGATGACGTTTTGCTGTGAATGCGTGCTTTTTTGGGTGGATCGGTTGTTCACCGATTAAAATGAAAAACAGTCAGGCGAAACCCGCTGACGATTCAGCGGGTTCTGCCTAACTGTGAAATGTGTTAATCTGAATATGACTTGTAGAGGGCGGTTACTTGAGTTCTGCCTTTGCTCCGGTAGCTTCGAGCTTCTTCTTGATCTCTTCAGCTTCGTCTTTGGCGGCGGCCTCCTTAACAGGTTTTGGCGCGCTCTCAACCAGTTCCTTCGCTTCCTTCAGTCCGAGACCGGTAATGGCACGAACTTCCTTAATGACGGCGATCTTGTTGCCACCGATTTCCGTAAGGACGACATCGAACTCATCCTTTTCTTCCTCTGCGGGTGCGTCTCCGCCTCCGGCAGGTGCACCGGCTGCAGCAACCGCTACTGGAGCAGCAGCGCTAACGCCCCACTTCTCCTCGAGTTCTTTTACGAGATCAGCGACTTCCAGCACGGATTGTGCGCTAAGCCATTCGACGACTTGTTCTTTTGTGATATCTGACATGATGTTACCTTTCAATGAGCTAGTTCTCCCCGAAGAAAGAGTTTAAGAGAAGAGTTCTCCTAGCTGGATTTTGGGTTGTTTGTTTTGTCTGGGTGTAACCGGCATGTGCCGGCCACGAAGAGTTAAAGTTAGATTTAAAGTTATGAATCGATTGTTTGTAGAGTTTCTTAATTCTCGCCATTTTCCTTGCGGACTTTGGCTTGCAATACGTTGACGATATTTTGAGGCACTGCATTGAGTACCCGCACCAGTCCTGTGCTGGGCTGTGTAAGCAGTCCAAGCAACTGAGCGCGGAGAGATTCCAGCCCGGGCAGCTTGGCCAGTGCCTCAATGTCTGTCTTCGATAGTGCTTTGCTGTCTAAAATTCCGGCCTTCAATTCGACCTTGTCCTTATCCTTGAAGAATTTACCCAGCGTCTTGGCTACACCGGACGGATCCTCACCGCCGATAACGATGGCGGTCGGCCCCGACAGGTGCTCATCCATAGAAGGCAGCTCACGAGCGGCCGCAGCCACTCCAAAAATAGTATTTTTAACAACATGAAACTCCGCTTCATGTTGGTCTAATAAGGCGCGCAGCTCAGCAATTTCTTCGACTGTGATGCGCTCGTAGTCAGTCAGGTAAACATAACTGGACTTGTCCAGATGGGTGCTGACTTCCTCAACTAAATATTGTTTTTCCGGTCTCATGGTACGGCTACTTTCGTATTATTTATTATAGTCAGTCGCATCAATTGCGATACCGGGGCTCATCGTTGCGCTAATCGCAAGGCTTTTCATGTACTTGCCGGTATGCGTCTTCGGACGAGCCTCCACCAATGCCTGAATAGCGGCTTCGGTATTTTCAGCCAACTGCTCCGGAGTAAAGGAACGCTTCCCCACAACAATCGCTACGTTTGAAGTCTTATCGACTTTAAACTCCACACGACCACCCTTCACATCGTTGATGCCCGCAGGGATATCATCTGTCACAGTGCCCGACTTGGGATTCGGCATGAGTCCCCGTGGCCCCAGCACGCGAGCGACCTTACGAACACTCTTCATCGCGCTGGTGGTCGATAAAGCGACGTCAAATTCCGTCCATCCGGAGGTAACTTTCTCGATCAGATCATCGAGTCCGGCTTCTTCAGCGCCTGCTGCAGTCGCTTCTTCCGGATTTTCTGTAAATACAATCACACGGACGTTTTTTCCGCTGCCATGAGGCAGTTTCAGCGTGCCGCGAACCATCTGATCACTCTTGCGGGGATCAATGGTGAGACGCGAATAGAGTTCGACTGTTTCGTCAAACTTCGCCTTGGGTAGTGAGTTCAGTAACGCAGACGCTTCTTCGACCGAATAGGCCTTTTCGAAATCCACCTTAGAGGCGGCATCCCGGTAGCGTTTGCTTCCCTTGATTTGCTGGGTTGGCATAATGTTTTTGTTTAGTTGTGTAGGGGCGTGATACGCTCCCGGTTAATCGACGATCTCCAGACCCATTGAGCGGGCGGTACCGGCGATGATGTGAAAAGCGGCGTCCTCGTCCTTAGCATTGAGGTCATTTTTCTTTGTCTCGCAAATTTCTAGTACTTGCTTGCGGGTAACCGTGCCGACTTTATCGCGATTTGGCACTCCGGACCCCTTGGCGATACCAGCCGCTTTCTTCAGAAGCACAGCAGCTGGTGGCGATTTCAGTATAAATGTAAAAGAACGGTCCGCATAGACTGTGATCACGGTCGGTAGAATCATACCTGCCTGATCCTTTGTCTTGGCGTTGAACTCCTTACAGAAGCCCATAATATTCACCCCCTGGGCACCCAAGGCGGGACCAACGGGCGGTGCCGGATTCGCGGCACCTGCGGGAAGTTGCAAGCGGATTTCTCCTGTTACTTTCTTAGACATGGCGTATGTTAACTTTCTTCTGTTCTCTGGACCTGCCAGTATTCAAGTTCAACAGGCGTGTAACGCCCGAAAATAGATACGGATACCTTGAGTTTGCCCCGATCGGGATCGATCTCTTCGATTTTTCCTACAAGATTCATGAAGGGCCCGTCGTTTACCTTCACCATCTCGCCGATCTCGTATTCGATCTTGGGCTTCTCCTTGCCTTCCGATTCAGTCACCTGCAGCAGAATACGATCGATTTCCGCCTTTTTCAGCGGCGAAGGTCGTTCGCCGCCGACAAAGTTAATTACCCCGTGTGCCTCGCGTACAAAATACCAGGGGCGCTGCAATAGGTTTCCATCGTCGTCGTACAGACGCATTTTTACGAAGACATATCCTGGGTAAAACTTGCGGGTGATCGTCTTTTTCTTCCCGCTCTTTACTTCACTAACGGTCTCTGTCGGCATCAGCACTTCGAAGACATAATCTTCCATCTCTTCGACAGCGATGAACTTATCGAGGTAGCGCTTGGCCTTTTGTTCCTGGTTAGAAAGTGTATGAACAGCGTACCACTGAGGTCCCGTAACTGATGAAGCGTTCGACATTAAAAGCGGATAAATAGAATGTAAATGAGTCTACCCCGTGTGCAGGTAAGACTAAAAAAGAGGTTTAGCGAACCCAGGTGGTTAGTAGCTCCACACCGTTCATCAAAGAAAAATCCGTCAGGGCAATAAAAGAACCAAGTATAGCCGTAGCAATAAGTACAACGATCGTTGAATCGCGCAGCTCTACCTTGGATGGCCAGGAGGCCTTTTTCAACTCGCTCAGCGTCTCTTTGTAGAAGAGACGGATACTGGTGAATGGATTTTTCATGGAACTAAATATGGCAGGAGAGGAGGGACTCGAACCCACAACTTACGGTTTTGGAGACCGTTGCTCTACCAATTGAACTACTCTCCTAGGACAAAATGCTTTAGAGACAGCGATGCCGAAAGCCCAAAGATGGACTCTCGGCAATAAACTGGAAAGAGCAAAATGAGTATTTACTTAATTACCTCAGTGATACGTCCGGCACCAATGGTGCGGCCACCTTCGCGAATCGCAAACCGTTGACCGGATTCCATCGCAATGGATTTGCCGAGCTCGACCGTAACGGTGATGTTGTCACCAGGCATAACCATCTCAACGCCGTCCGGGCACTTGATGATACCGGTAACGTCGGCTGTACCGAAGAAGAACTGTGGACGATATCCGTCAAAGAATGGAGTGTGGCGGCCACCTTCATCCTTGGACAGGACATAAAGCTCTGCTTTGGCAGTGGTGTGCGGAGTAATTGAACCGGGCTTCGCCAGCACCTGACCACGCTCAATTGCATCACGCTCAATACCACGGAGAAGCAAGCCGACATTGTCGCCTGCCATACCTTGGTCGAGTTGCTTACGGAACATTTCCACACCGGTAACAGTCGTCTTCTGCGTATCTGTCATTCCGACGATTTCAACTTCTTCGCTGACCTTAACCAGACCACGCTCGATACGACCAGTCGCCACGGTACCGCGGCCGGTGATCGAGAAAACATCTTCAACAGACATGAGGAAAGGCTTGTCCACTTCACGAGCGGGCTCAGCAATATCAGCGTCGATCGCATTCATCAAGTTTCCGATTGCCTCAACGCCTTCCGGCTTGCCTTCGAGAGCGGCAGTAGCGGAACCACGAACGATCGTGATGTCATCACCCGGGTACTCATACTTCGAGAGAAGATCACGAACCTCCATCTCGACGAGCTCTAGAAGCTCTTCGTCGTCCAGAAGGTCCACCTTGTTCAACCACACTACGATGGTAGGCACACCCACCTGACGAGCCAGCAGGATGTGCTCGCGAGTCTGAGGCATCGGGCCGTCCGCCGCAGATACCACGAGGATAGCACCATCCATTTGCGCCGCACCGGTGATCATGTTCTTAACGAAGTCAGCGTGACCCGGGCAATCGACGTGTGCATAGTGACGATTGTCGGTTTCGTACTCCACGTGAGCAACAGCGATCGTAACGGTCTTTGTCTCGTCACGCACCGTACCGCCCTTGGCGATGTCCGCATAGGACTTGAATTCTGCTAGGCCCTTATCGGCCTGTACCTTAAGAATCGCAGTCGTTGTGGTTGTCTTGCCGTGGTCAATGTGACCGATAGTGCCTACATTAACGTGCGGTTTTGTTCTTTCGAATGTTTCCTTAGCCATTTTGGTTGGAGTTAGTTTTTGTTGGGAGTTGTAAGTTTGTCTTGAAATTTTGGACTATTTGTTGGACTTCGCCGGTGGAGCCCTCGAGCGGGATTGAACCGCCGACCTCATCCTTACCAAGGATGCGCTCTACCACTGAGCTACAAGGGCGCAAGCTATTGAAAGGGATTTGATCGGAAATACGGCTATACAGGTACCTATAAAAATGAAGTCCGAGAAAGTGATCCTCGTGATTGAGCCAGTCAATAAAATTTTCAAAAAAAAGCGGAACGCTCCCCACCATCTGTGCAATTACCCATAAAGTCGCCTAGGACAGAATCTTACGTAAAAACAGCCTGCGGTGCTCGGGACAGGGTCCATGCCGCTTCAGCGCCTCCCGGTGCAACTTTGTCCCATACCCCTTGTGGACGGCAAATCCATACGCCGGATAACGCTTTGCCAGAATAACCATTTGGCGGTCCCGCTCAACCTTAGCAGCAATTCCGGCCGCCGCAATGGCCAGCGATTTCCCGTCCCCCTTGACCAGTGCCTTATGCGTGTAGGGAAAGGATCGCAGAGGTCGACCGTCAACGAGCAGGCACACCGTTGCGACCTCTTCTCCAAAAAGGGGCCCGCTAACGCCGATTTTGGGGAGCGCCCATCCCTCCCCCCTCGATTCGAGCCGCTCCAGCGCCCGCCGCATGGCGAGACGGGTCGCACCCAGTATATTCAGATCATCGATCTCCATAACCGATGCCTGAGCGACCGCTAATTCGAGCAGACCCGACTGAGCCAGTTCCTTGAGATCACTGAAAATTAAAGAACGAGCCTCGGCAGACAATTTCTTCGAATCATTGACCCGACCCGTCTTCTTCAGAGCAGCCGTATCGAGAAACAAATCCGGCTTTACCAGACAGGCCGCCGCCACCACGGGGCCGGCCAAACAGCCACGCCCGGCCTCATCCACCCCAAGCAGAAAAGATCGGCCTTCCAATCGGGAGTGATCATGTGCCTGTAAAGGATTCATCGGCTCGCCCGCTTACAAATACCGAGCCGGCACGTCAATATTTGCTCCAACTCGGCTTTTTCGGCGGCTCCAGACCCTGCGCCTCGTAGGCAGTCTTAAAATGCATCTTGGCGAAGCCGGATAAGGCGCTCGCACCCTTTTCAGCCACGATTTTCTTTGCCTGCTCCAGGACCTTAGCGCCCGCTCCCTTGCAAAGCGGCTCGCCTACCTCGTCAGAAAGACGTTTCATTTCCCGCACATAGACCGCCCGTGCCACAATCGAAGCCGCAGCCACCACCGGATCCGACTCTGCCTTGGTTCGGCTAACCAAGGTGAACCCCTCCCGATCCTTGACATAGGGATCGACCGGCTTCGACTTGGAAAACTGGTCGAGCAATCCCCAGGGAACCGGACGCTCATCGAGGGCTCCGATGAGAGACTTACTGTGGTACCAGGCCAGCAGCTTGTTCAGATTATTGTCAAACTTCCGATACAACTCGTTGTATTTTGCCATCCGCGCAAAAGCGGTTTGGATCACCACCCCCTTGGTTTTGCGGATCTCCTTCTCCAGCTTTAAAATGCTCGAATCGGTCAACTTCTTACTATCCGCCACCCCCAGCTCCAGCCAGTGACGAACCATCTCACCGTCGGCTATAACACAGGCCGTAACCAGCGGACCAAACAGATCACCCTTCCCGCTTTCATCACACCCCGCGTGCAACTCAAACCACTCCGGATGGTGCACCTCGTCATAGCCCATGCGAGGATCCCCGGTAATTTCCGCCTCCAGAATGTCACGCACAAAATCCTCCGTCCGCTTGCCTGAAATAACCAGCTTACCGCTCTGGTAGCCGACTACGTTGACCTTTTCACCCTTAAAAGCGAAAAGCGAATAAGCCACATCGTAGTGAAACCAGGGCCCCTTGTGCCCATCCTCCAGATAATCTGCCAACTGATCCATCTGCTCTTCTTCGAGCTTGATAGTATACATCGTCTTTGCCTTAGGACCGGCATCTTCTTCCTTCTGCGTTCGCTTTTTTGGCATTACTCTTTAAAAAATACCTTCCACCCGCTCAGGCGACTCTAAATTTAAATACGGGCTCAAGATTCAACGCGCATAGAGAGCGGCATTGGCATATCAAATGCTCTCACATGAAATACAGCTATGTTTAGCCGCTACGAATTAGGCCACTTCTTTGATGAAATGTACCGCCGGGAAGACGGCGGCGCATTCGAGCACTACAAATTGCTGGAGAACCGGTTTGGAGAACTCGATGCCCAAGCGCTCGAAGCTAAACAGCTTCTGGTCAACGAAGGCTTTCTCGAAGAAGGCATTACTTTTACCGTCTACGGCGACGAAAAAGGCACCGAGCGCATTTTTCCATTTGACCTAATTCCTCGCATCATCCCCCACGCAGAATGGCAACAGATCGAAGAAGGGCTCACCCAGCGGATCATTGCCCTCAACCTCTTCCTCAACGATGTCTATCACGAAGGACGTATCATCCGCGATGGCATTGTGCCCGAAGACGTCGTGCGTGGCGCTGCCCACTACCGACCGGAGATGCAGGGAGTCAAAGTCTCAAAAGACAACTACATCCAAATTTGCGGTACCGACCTAATTCGTGATGACTCAGGACGCTACCTCGTGCTCGAAGACAACGCCCGCTGCCCCTCCGGCGTGTCCTACGTCTTGGAAAATCGAGAAGCCATGAAGCGCGCCTTCCCCCAACTCTATAGCAATTACCGCGTTCGCCCGGTCGATAATTACCCCGACATCCTTCTCGACACCCTACAACACCTCTCGCAAAGAGCCGGACACGCACCCGTCTGCGTCCTCCTCACCCCCGGAGTTTACAACAGCGCCTACTTTGAGCATACCTTCCTTGCACGGAAGATGGGCATCGAAATCGTTGAAGGGCGGGATCTCATTGTGCTCGATAGCTATGTTTACATGCGCACGACTCAGGGACTCGTCCAAGTCGATGTCATCTATCGGCGGATTGATGATGATTTTCTTGATCCACTGACTTTCCGAAAAGACTCCCTACTCGGCGTCTCCGGATTGATGGACGCTTACCTAAAAGGCAACGTCGCCTTGGCTAATGCGGTCGGCACCGGTTTGGCCGACGACAAAGTCATCTATGCCTACGTTCCGGAAATGATACGCTACTATCTCGATCAGGAACCTGTATTGGAAAGCGTGCCCACCTACCTCGCTTGGCGAGATACAGACCGGGCCTATATCCTCGACCACCTCGAAGAACTCGTCGTCAAATCTGCTAATGAATCCGGTGGATACGGAATGCTCATGGGTCCGACATCGACCAAAAGTGAACGAGCCGCCTTCGCAGAAAACATACGTGCCGAGCCGAGAAATTTTATCGCACAACCCGTCGTATCCCTCTCACGCCACCCTACCATCTGCGAAAATACCTCGATTGAAGGCCGCCATATTGACCTGAGACCTTTCATCCTCTATGGAGAAAAGATTGAAATCATACCCGGAGGCCTGACCCGAGTCGCTCTGAACAAAGGTTCTTTGATTGTTAACTCGTCCCAAGGGGGAGGCAGCAAAGACACTTGGGTACTACACAGCTAAGTTTACGTTATGTTATCTCGAGTTGCCAACAGTCTCTACTGGCTTAGTCGCTACCTGGAACGCGCCGAAAATCTCGCCCGCATGGTCGAGGTTCAGCGCTACGACTCTCTGGACAATAATCCTAGCCAGACCCCGGAAGAAAACGACTGGAAACCACTCCTCTACGCCACTTGCATGGAAGCCATTCATGCCGAAGCCTCCGAACGATCCGGCGATACCGATGTCGGCAGGTTTATCACTTTTTCTGAGGCAAACAGCGATTCCATCCGGCAATGTGTGGCCCAAGCCAGAGAAAATGCACGCATGGTGCGCGACCAGATCTCTGAGGAATTCTGGCGCGAATTAAACCGCTTTCACCTCTTTGTTGCCTCCGATAAAGCCATCCAGCTCTGGAGCGAACGGCCGGAATCCTTTTACCGCAAAGTCATCGAGTATTGCATGCTCCTAACCGGCCTCGTCAACACCACCATACCACACGACGAAGGCTGGCACTTTATCCAGACCGGCAAAGCACTGGAACGCGCCGACAAGACCACACGCGTACTCGACATGCTCGCATACCAAGGAGAGCCCCAACGCTCGCGACTGGCCTCGGCATTACGTTCCTGTTCCGCATTCTCCGCCTTTAAAGCCGAGTACCGAGGCAATTTCAGCCTTGAGAATGCCGTCAGTTTTCTTCTCTTTTCCCCTTCATTTCCCCGTTCAGTACGCTTCTGTATGCGACAACTTGACCACCACCTGCACGCGATCTCCGGCTCCTCACCGGGCAGCTTCACCAACGAAGGTGAACGTCTCACCGGCAGCTCACTCGCCCAACTCAACTTCTCCAGCATTGGTAATGTGCTACAAGTCGGCTACCACTCCTATATTGACTCCCTTCAAGAGCAATTCAATCAGATCGGGCAACAACTATTCGAAACCTACATCCTTCTCCCTCTGGAGATCCGAAGCCTGAGACAAAACGAGCCCCCTCATTGGCAGCAACACCAACAGCAGCAGTAGAAGGTATGCGCTTACAAGTTTACCACCGCACGGAATACTTCTACCTGGAAGATGCCGCAAAAAGCAGCAATGAGTTACGATTGACCCCAAAAATCACCGCTTCTCAGGATGTTCAACGCAGCATAATTAGTGTCTTACCAGCCACCCGTCTGGAGCACTACGACGACCTGAACTGTAACCGCGTCCATTACTTCACCATCCCGGAACAACACAATCGCCTCCTCATCGAAAGCCGCTCCATCGTCGAGACTTCCAAACCAAATGACCTCGACTCGCTACCCTACGGTTACACCCACAGCGAACTCAAAACAGGCCCGATTCCCGAAGAATGCTACCCCTACCTGCAAAACAGCACCTATGTAGAAAACACACCCGAAATCTGGCGTGAGGCAGTCGATATCAAAGGCGAATCCGAAGATGTTTTTCAGACCGGCTACGCCATCATGGATTACATCTACAGCAATTACCAATACGCATCCGGCACCACCACAGCAGCCACCCATGCAGGCGATGTCATTCGCGAGCGCACCGGTGTCTGTCAGGATTTCGCCCATGCCATGACCGCGTTTTGCCGCGCCCTCGGCATCCCCGCACGCTACGTCAGCGGCTATTTCTATGACAGCACCCGCAACCGCAGCCTGCGCGGATCCGAAGCCTCCCATGCTTGGGTCGAAATCTATGGCGGAAAAGCCGGATGGATCGGCCTCGATCCAACAAACCGCAAGGTCGTTGACGATACCTACATTGTCCTCGCATTCGGTCGCGATTACAGAGACGTCGCACCCGTCATCGGCACCTATTACGGAGGCGGCGGCAGCAGCCGACTAAGCATCCGTGTACAAGTTGACCGGCTTTAAAAAAAAGACGGTCCGGGGCCGGTGAAACCCTTGTCCACATTTCTCGTGAGAGAACTGTGGAGTAAATCCTTCGCCTGCTGGCAGGCTTCGGGGAGTGCCTTACCTAGGGCAATATAAGCGGCGATTGCCGAACTCAAGGCGCAGCCGGTTCCACGGGTGTTGGTTGTCTCCATCCGCTCGGCGGAAAATGCCTCTTCTTGTCCGTTTGGCAGGGTCAGTCGATCGACGCATTCCGCGCCCTCGGCATGGCCACCGGTCAAGAGAACGGCAAGGGATTCCGGAACGGTCAACAGCGGCCTCTCCTCGAGATTCGGGGTTACCAGTCCAACCAGAGGCAAGAGACGTTGATTGAGAATCTCCAG
>DKOA01000036.1:50325-66265 GCA_002469895.1 Opitutia bacterium UBA7374 | reverse complement strand
TCATTTTTTTGGCTGATTACCTGTTTAATCACTTCAGCACGGCCTAACATCGTTCTCCTTTATGCTGACGATCTGGATGCAGATGAGATTAACTACACTGCAGATATGGTCGATATATGGGCGACTCATAGTGGGGCCAAAAAAAAACGGTTTTGGAGTAAAAGGATCGATTCGAAGGTGCTGACTCCTCACATCGACTCGCTCGCTGAAGGCGGCATTTTATTCACCCGTTTTTACGTCAACGGCACGGTTTGTACATCTAGCCGCTACTGCCTGCTAACCGGGCGTTATGCTACGCGCGGCGCGGACCTGCTAAAAGATTATCCGGCCGGAACACATTGCACACTTGAATGGCGTCCGGATATATTGCGCGAAGAAAACAGCCTGCCTAAAGAGCTGCAGCGACTCGGCTACCGAACTGGCATTATCGGCAAGTGGCACAATCTGCCGGAAGAAAAATCGATAGGTATGCCGAAGATGAAAAAGGAAGAAAAAGAAGCGAATGCATCGTATGATGCGGTAGTGATGTTTGAGGAGAAGCTCAAAAAGCAGTATACAGCGGGCTTTAATTATTTGAGTGAGGGTTTTGGTTGGGATGTGGTTGATCGCATGGAGTGGGGCAACTCTATCGTCAATCTCGATTGGCAGTGCGAAGGCGCGCTTAATTTTATTGAGGAGAGCCGCGATCAACCTTTTTTCCTCTACTGTGCTTTGCCGGTTCCGCATGGGCAGTACAGCTTCGATTATAATCAGATTGAAACGTACGATAAGCGTGTGACCTCTAAAGGCCTGTTGCTGGAGCCGATGGATCTACTGCCGTCGATGGACAACGTTTTGCAGCGCTGCAAAAAAGCCGGCGTTTCAAAAAAGAATGCTATGGCAACGCGCATGGACGATTATGTCGGTGCTGTGCTTAATAAATTGGACGAACTTAGGTTAAGAGAAAAGACGATCGTTATTTTCACTAGCGACCATGGAAGCCGCGGCAAAAACAGTGTTTATGAAGGTGGTGCCAAGGTGCCGATGATGATTGAATGGCCAGGCATGGTAGAGGCGGCTTCCAGTTGCGACAGCTTGATAGGTAATGTCGACATCACCGCAACGCTAATTGAACTGGCCGGCGGAATACCTGCGTCTGACGTCGGGGAGGATAGTTTGAGCTTTGCACGCCAGCTTACGGGAAAGCCAGAAGCAAAAAACTGGCGTGACTGTATGCTGATCGAAGCGGGAAATTCCAAAGGCGTTGTTTCCAGAGATTGGAAATATATTGCCAATCGCGTGACGCCCCAGATCGAGGCGGCTATGACGGCGCGTCCTGGAGAAGTTTTTTGGACCGGACTGGACCACCACAACTATCAGAACGAGCGGATGTATCCATCTTTCTGGGAAGCTGATCAACTCTTTGACCTGAAAGAAGATCCCTACGAGCAGAACAATCTGGCCGGTAATTCGAAATATGCGGATCGCCTGCGGGCGATGCAGTCAAAACTAAGTAAGTATATCCAGAACATGCCGCACACCTTTGGAGAGTTTTGAAGTCGATTCGAGCGAAGTGAGTATACTAACAATAGAAGCGAAACGTATTCATATTTACCGGAAGAATTTAAGATTCTATGAAAAAATTGATTCTGATGTTTGTTCTGTTTGCTGCAGTACAGGGTTATAACAAACCGAACATCGTGTTTATTTTTGCCGACGATCTGGACGCGGATGAAATCAGAGTCACGGCCGACAATACGAACATCTGGCCGACTCATAGCGGAGCCGACGATCGGGGCTATTTCAATAAATCCCATGATCCCAACGTACTGACGCCGCATATCGATTCTCTGGCATCCGAGGGAAAGTTATTCACCCGCTTCTATGTTAATTCAACGGTTTGTACCCCAAGCCGTTACAACCTTCTGACCGGCCGCCTAGCGACGCGTGGAATCGAGCTGCAGGATCATTTTCCGGCGGGAACGCAAGCAACCTTGGGATGGCGACCGGCTATCCTGCGCGAGGAAAGTAATCTGGCAAAAGAGCTTCAGGCTCTCGGTTACCGTACGGGAATCATCGGAAAATGGCACAACATGCCTTCGGGTATAGGATTGCCCAATAGAGTTTCGGATGATCACAAGGCTAACGCCACTTATGAGCACACACTTTCCGTCAATGATTCATTACAGGAGCATTACAGTGCTCATTTGGCTTATCTGCTCAATGGTTTCGGTTGGGACGTCGCTGACCGCATGGAGTGGGGTAATTCCATTGTAAACTTGGAATGGCAGTGTGAGGGCGCATTAGAATTCATCGAACAGAGCCACGCCGCCGGCGAGCCCTTCTTCCTCTACTGCTCCCTGCCGGTTCCGCATGGTCAATATAGTTTTTCTTACAATGATATCTCGACTTACGACATTCGGGTGAGTTCGAACGGGATCATTCCCCATGAGGACCTGCCGATTGGCGTCCTTCCGACCGTGGACGATGTCTTTGCGCGGACGGATGCCGCCGGGGTCAACCGGGATTATGCCATGGCTACCCGAATGGATGATTACGTTGGTGCGGTCATGGATAAACTGGAGGCACTCGGACTGCGCAACGACACCTTGGTGATTTACACCAGCGATCACGCCAGCCGTGGAAAGAACAGTTGTTACGATGGCGGTGCCAAAGTTCCAATGATCGCATCCTGGCCGGGACAGGTGATTCAAGAATCTACCTCTGACAGCTTGATTGGAAGTGTCGATATCGCCAGTACGCTTATTGAAATCGCTGGAGGCACGCCGCCCGCCGATATGGCTGTTGACGGTCGTAGCTTTAGGACCCAGTTACTGGGGCAAGCGGAGCCTGTCGATTGGCGGGAAAGCCTCCTGATCGAGGCTGAGAACAGCCGTGGCATTGTGACCCGAAACTGGAAATATATTGCTAACCGCGTCTCGCCGGATGTAGCACAATTGATGGCAGACAATCCTCCGAATTTGCCTAACCCAGTGTTCTGGTCTGGTGTCGATCATCACAACTATGAAACTGAGAAGATGTATCCGTCCTACTGGGATGCCGACCAGTTGTACGACCTCAATGCAGATCCCTACGAGCAGACCAACGTATTTTCGGACCCGTTGAACAACGCAAGTCTGACTCTTCTGCAAGGGGAATTGAGCGGTTATATTGCAAGCCTACCGCACACCTTCGCCGAGTTCGGGCTGTCGCAGACGGATCCTCTTGAAGAGTCAACTAACATCGACTTCAGCGATGAGGCGGGATACGTGTCGGGCGAGTTAAATGGCCAACTCGGCTGGACCGCCCCTTCCGGTGTGTTTTCCGTGAATTCTTCCGGCACCGGGACGCTAACTACCAATAGCTCCAGTTGGAAAAAGGCGAGCTACACGCTTGGGCTTAGTGGAGGAAACGGAACCCAGTTTAGCTTCGGCGCAGCATTCAGCTTCACTGAATCGGCCATGGCGCCATCCAACACAAAAACACTTATGCGGATAGATCTCACCGGTACGGACGATTCAAAAGTAAGTGCTATGATTAAGCGATCAAGTACAGGAAAGTACCGGGTAAATTTTTACGAAGATTCCGGTGCGATGACAAACCAATCCGGGATTTGGTTGGACGCATCAAGCCTCGGAGCCAGCAATCAAGCGGGTTCTTCCTCCGACCTCCTTTATCTCGAGTTGTCGATCACGAAAGGGGAAACCGAAGCGGATTGGAGGAACGGCACCGTCACCCTTTACAACCTGACGGTTGATCCGGGCAAGACAGCGCCACTCCATATCATTCCCATTGGCTCTTTCGACAGTTCACCAGCTTTCCATAGCAGCGAATTGACAGCAGTTCTCAATACCGCAGACCCAATTGGTTCCTTTATCTCTGGCCTGACATATCATAGCATCTTGCTCTCTACACCGCCACCGCCACCGCCACCGCCGGCTAACCTGCCGAATATCCTCATGCTCTGCATTGACGACATGAACGACTGGGTCGGTTTTCTTGACGGGCATCCGCAGACCAAAACGCCGAATATGGATTCTCTTGCTGTGCTAGGTGCCAACTTTATCAATGCGCATTGCTCCGCTCCCGGTTGTTCACCCAGCAGGAATTCCATCATGTTTGGCGCGGAACCCACCACAACGGGGTTGTATCCCTTTTACCGTCTAATCGACCTAGATGCCACGGATACCGCAGCGCTCAATGCTTTCCTTCCGATGCCGCAATTCTTTCGAAACAATGGGTACTATACGGCGGGTTACTCCAAGGTTTGGCATAATCCGGACAAGGATTACAAACCGGCAGAACAATGGGATGTTTATTTTTCCTACGGTGATAATTCGCTCAATCTTGTGGATGATCCGAAGTATTATGATCCGGGAAATAAGCGTCTTCGCGCTAGACCGGCAAACAATCCGGCAGGCGATTTCCGGGATCGAAAAACTGCTAACGCGGCGGTAGACATTCTTCAACAGACCCATAGCAAACCCTTCTTTTTAGCGGTTGGCTTTATTCTTCCGCATACGCCTTTTGTTACCCCGGTTGACAACTATGACCGCTTTGATTTCCCGATTGAAGCGCCCCCGATCTTAGCCGGTGACCTGACCGATGTACCACTCGTCGGTCAAGCGAATGCTCAGCTTTACGTCGATATCCCGGTAAAAAGCGATAACGCCTGGGAGAAGATACGGCGCGGTTATCTGGCATCTATCTCCTTTACCGATGACAATGTCGGAGTCGTGCTCGATGCCTTGTCTACCAGTCCGTATGCCAGCAACACCATTGTCGTTCTCTGGAGCGACCATGGCTTCCACCTCGGCGAGAAGCAAAGCTTTAGTAAATTCTCCCTCTGGGAGGAGGCCACGCGCTCGCCTTTCATCATCTATGATCCGCGCGGCAGGGATGCCAACGGGCACTCGATCTCTGCGCCGGTCAGTTTGGTCGATCTCTATAGAACCTTGGCAGAATTGTCTGGCTTGACGCCACCGGACTATCTCGACGGCATCAGTCTTCTTCCCTGGCTGGACGACCCGACGCTGCCCAAAACCACCCCGGCGATGACTACCTGGGGACGGGGTAATTATACCCTGCGCTCATCGGATTGGCGCTATACCCGCTACCACGATGGCTCGGAAGAACTCTATAATAATAAGGCTGACCCCAACGAATGGACGAACCTCGCCGGCAATTCAAATTACAGTGCGCAAAAGGCCCAGCTCTCTGCCTATCTGCCGACGAGTGAAGCCCCACAGGTGCAGTCGGGTATCGAACTCTACAACGTGTCGGACGCGGATCTGCCGAACAACCGCGTTGATAGCTATCAAAACGAAGCGGCTGAATATCAAACGCTGGGATTGTTGCCGCCTCTAAACGGATACCAATTTTCTGACTGGATCTCAACCGCCGGCCATGCGGGGGCGGAAGCACAACCCGGAGCGGATGCGGACGGGAACGGGCTGGAAAACCTGATTGAATATGCGGTCAAGGTGCCGGCAGGTGGAGATATACACAATTATTTGCCGAACCTTGTTTTTGAGCAGGCTGCCTTAAGCGAGTACCTCGCACTCAGCTTCCGGCGACGCCTCGATGCTCCCGATCTGCGCTATGTCGTAGAGGGTAATGACAACCTATCAACCACCTGGAATTACCTCTGGGACAGTAACGCACCGGTGGACACATACATGCAATCAAAGATCTATAATGCAGACGGCACCCAGACAATAACTATTCGCTACCCGAACGAAATGGATGAAGCGACCAATGCATTTATACGATTACGGATGGTTCTGGAATGATTAGAGTTTAGATTCTGAGCTTTCAATATGGATTTATTTAACAAAAGATGTCGTTTAATGATGCATAGAGTATGCATCATTTTGCTTTTATTTTGCACGGCGATCTGTCGTGGCGACTCGCCCAATGTGCTCTTCATTGCTATTGATGACCTGCGACCTGATCTGAACTGCTATGAGGAGACGGCTGCTGAGCAGATGGGCGGTCCCAGTGCCCGCCTACCGATACAGAGTCCTGCTATTGATTCAATCGCCTCACAGGGCATGGTGTTTGAGCGTGCCTACTGCCAGATCCCCCTTTGTGGTCCTTCACGCTTAAGCATTATGACAAGCACCTACCCGGATCGAACAGGCGTCTACGCAATGGGGAATTCCTATGGAGGTGACTGGCGTAGTTATATTTCCGACGGATCCAGTATTGTATCGCTCCCCCAGCAGTTTCGAGCTCATGGCTATACGGCGGTATCCTATGGAAAAATCTATGATTCCCGCCTAGGTTTGGATGTAGGTATTTCTTGGGATGAAGAGGAAACAACATGGAGGGGGTATAACGACTCTCAAAATAGCGAGAACAGGGCGGTGATTGAGGCAGCGGACGTGGCTGACAATGTGTATACCGATGGTAAGACCGCTGATCTAGCATTGGACTTTCTGCAAACACATGAAACCCAGACCCCTTTTTTTCTGGCCGTAGGCTTTGCCAAACCGCATCTCCCGTTTAATGCACCAAAGTCGTACTGGGATTTATATAATCCGCTGGCCCTGCCGCTAAGTGGACCGGATAATCTGCCACACGGGCTTTCGGAATACACCTTAAGTCGTCCCTATAAAGAACTAGAAACGTACACTCAACCGGTCAGTTATGCGCCTATTGTGCAGCCGACTTCGGAAGCACTGACACGCCAGTTGGTTCACGGCTACTTAGCTTGTACTAGCTATGTCGATGCGCAGATCGCAAAGATTATTGACGATCTCAAGGAGCGGGGGCTGTACGAAGAAACAATTATAATCATTTGGGGTGACCACGGCTTCAAGCTAGATGACTTTAGCGAATGGGCCAAGGCCACTACGCTTGAGATCGACAGCCGCGTCCCATTGATTATCCGCTTGCCTGCATCAATGACTGCAGATCGCGACGCGCACAGCTACTCGATGGTCGAACTTGTCGATGTCATGCCGACTGTGCTCGAGGCGGCGGGTCTGCCGATACCGGACACAGCTCAGGGTCGTAGCCTAATGCCCATCCTGCAGGATGCGGATTCATCGGTTCGTCAAACGGCCCTGACTCAATACAAGCGCTCTCCGGGTATGGCCTATAGTGTACGGTCGAATCAATGGCGCTATACCGAGTTTCGCACAACTTCAGGGAAGTTGGTTGAAAGGCAACTCTTTGACCTTTCAACAGTACCACATGTTGAAACGACCAATGTGGTGGATTCAACAGCCTATTTCCCGGATGCCCTTTCCACTCTCATCTTCGATAAGAGCGGTGGAGCAGTAGGGACAAGAGGGGATGGCCTTACCATTTTCTTTGGTAATGACAATCTGGTCGATGGCGCTCCTCAGAACGAGATTCCGGGATCAAGCGGCAACAAGACACCAGCAGCTCTCTCCGCGCTTATGGACGGCACTAGTGAGTCTTCGACCCATATAACCGGTCTCTTTTCGATAAGTGCTCCCGGGTTGACATTTGACATGGCAGTCTCCTGCAACCGGAGCCATTTGAAAGCGCAGGGTACCGGGCTGGGTGTTTATGGTGGTGCTGGCGGTACGGTAATCGATAATGATTTTGCCAACTCCGGCTTTCAGGAATCAATCACCTTTTTGCTGGAAAACATCAATGGCCTGCCGGCAGGATACGATCTTGTCTTCACCAAGCTGGCATTGGGCTGGGCAGATGCCAGCGAGCCTTTGATTCTAAATGGCGGTGCAGAAGGCCCGGCTTCGGAAATCATTACCCTTAACAACCATAGCAATGTCCTTACAATTCAGGCGGGTGCTCTTGCTGAGGCAAAATATCCTGTTTGGTCTGTCACTGTTGATCTGGTCGAGGATTCTGCAGGAGCGAATCCAGCAGCGGTGGAAATTTCGAATCTTCGGTTTTCAGGCGGTCGTCTAGCGGCTGACCTCAACGGTACGGGATTCTACAGTGTCTGGAAATCGAACAGTCTTTCCCCGCCTCTTTTTATTGGGCCCATCGAAAGCGGAATCTCTTCTGGAACCAATCGGTCAATTGATGCAGATCCATCGGGGGTAAACGCATTTTATAGAATCCTGCCAGAAGGACGAACACCTTGAAATGTTTGACGCCTGTTGTGTACATGGACGAAATTTTTGATCAACAAGTATATACGCATTATGGAATTTTTGCTTTCTACAGCAACCGTTCGGTGTAAAATAAATTTTTTATCCAGCCGGATAATGGCTATGCTACGTTGCGTGCGGGCGAAAAGGCTCGGTGGATGATTTATCAGGAAAAATGGTGCGCTGTTCAGCAGGTCAGTCGATTACGCTGTGAAACGGGGTGGCTTTCTGGCGCAGGCAACTGGTGCGGCAGAGCTGAAGAATCGGCAGCCGTTCATTTCGGCTTTGCGCAGGGGAGAGGGCGAGCTGATTAAATGATGAAGAATATATTACTTGTTATCAGTATTGTCCTGTCTCTGCTCGCCAATTGTTTTGCGGAGGACAATTTTTTTGACGGGACGGACAAAGAGACACTCCGCCTTATGAAAAGAGCAAAGCAGTCGATTGAGAAGCACCGAAGAGGACCGCTATCTCTTCGGTTGATGGATTCGCAGGACCGACCCATTCAAGCGCATTTGGAAGTTAAACTGCTCGCCCATGAGTTTGATTTTGGTACAAACTTGTTTGGATTTCATAGAATTTCCGACGATAACCCTGCCAAATCAATGGCACTGGATGCGATTGATGACGTGTTTAATACGGTTACCATCTGTGACTACTGGAGTAAAAATCAAACGAAGCTTGAAGGCAGACTCAACTGGGAATCTCCCGACGTCGGATATGCCATTGCCGACGAACTCGGCAAACGCACCCGCTACCATTCCTTACTTTTTTCGGTTCCCCAATGGATCCATGAGTACGAGACTGAAAATGAATTATGGCGGGTTATTGAAGCTCGTTTGAAGCAGGCTGCCGAGCGCTATGGCTCACGTCTCCGCGAGGTGGACGTCATCAATGAGTTTATTAATTATCAGTACTGGGATCAAAACCCGCATGCCCGATACCTCAAGACCACTGCCTTTCCTGATATGGCAAAACCTGAAAACGGGGCCCGTGCATTGAAGCTAGCTAGAAAATATTTCCCGAATGCCAAACTAGTGGTTTTGGAAACCAACCTATGGAATGTGTCAAATCCCGTCTTTCAGGAAATTTATGAATATCATAAAGAGCTGATCCGATTGGGCGCCCCTTATGACTACATTGGTTATCAGGCACATTATTATGCGCAGGGTGGAATGCCTTTCCAGAAGGGAACCGAGAAATTCGGTCCGCGAACTTTTATGATGGATGAAATTGACCGTGGGATGGAGCAGATGGCCAAGCTCGGCAAACCCATCGTTATCACGGAATTCAACCCGCCTTCGCGCTCGAATAAAGTAAAAGATCCGAATCAGCCACGCATTAGCGATGAAGAGATCGCTGCGTGGGAAACTAATTTTTATACTCTTATGTTTTCGAAGCCTTATATCACGGGAGTGTCGCGCTGGTTTACGATCGACAATCTGGGTGGGCGCGGAATCGACGCAGGGGTCGTAACGGAGACTGGGGATCTAAAGCGGAACTACTTTTCACTGAAAAAGCTGATTCAGGAAGACTGGCATACCACAATAGAAGGGAAAATCTCGGATGGTAATGCTTGGTTTACGGGATTTTATGGTACCTACCGGATAAGAGTAGAGGGTTTTGAGGAAACTACAGTCAACTTAACCAAGAAAGCACCCGATCGGAAGATACAGCTCAAACGTTATTAGCTGACTTTTATATATGTTACACGATCAAATCCGAATGCATAAAATTTAACTACGCACGCATAAGTCATCCCAACGCCTAACAGAATGTAATTTCGTAGAAGAAGCCTACGGATGAGAATAAACCCCATTGGCCAAACGACTATTGACGTACGCGAGTGCCCGGAGTGGATGATGCTCGTGGAAGTCGTACGGGTCTTCCAGTGCCGACCAATGCTTGTTTGCAAAAAAGTACAAACCCTATGAAATTCGTGACCCATTGGGGAGGATTCGTTAGATGGCGTAATGAATTCAACGAATAGCTTTCGATTAAAGATCAGAGTTTTATTCAGAGTGAAAAAATTCTCGACGCAGTCTATGAAAAATTTACATTTTCGTTTACATATTATATCTAAACCTCTTATTTAATACTCCCCCACTTTCATGCAGTGATTCACTAAGGCTTTGCCAGGCATCTTCATTCGCTAAGAAATTTAGTTTTGTGAGATTCACTTAGAACGATAGGATGATTTATGACGCGTAATATTCTTTTAGCCGTTTGTTGTTTTGTGTGGGCTTCGATTATGGCAGCTGAAAGGCCGAATGTGATTGTTATTCTAACGGATGATCAGGGTTGGGGTGATTTAAGTATTCACGGTAATACGGTAGTGAACACGCCAAATATTGATCGCTTGGCGCGTGAAGGGGCTCAGTTTGACCGGTTTTATGTAAGTCCGGTATGTTCGCCGACGCGAGCTGAGTTTCTTACCGGAAGGCAT
This sequence comes from Opitutia bacterium UBA7374, assembly GCA_002469895.1. Taxonomy (GTDB): domain Bacteria; phylum Verrucomicrobiota; class Verrucomicrobiia; order Opitutales; family Coraliomargaritaceae; genus UBA7374. The sequence continues at coordinate 55,747 of DKOA01000036.1, read as the reverse complement.
CATACACGGTTGGGCATTTATGACACATCGGAAGGAGCAGAGCGCTGCAATGCTGATGAGACAATGATTGGCGAATTCTTCAAAAAAGCCGGTTATAGCACGGCGGCTTTTGGCAAATGGCATAACGGGATGCAGTATCCCTATCACCCCAACGCGCGCGGCTTCGACGAGTTCTACGGCTTTTGTTCGGGTCATTGGGGCGACTACTTCAGCCCGATGTTGGAGCACAATAATGAGATGGTTCAGGGGAATGGCTTTATCGTTGATGACTTTACGGATAAGGCCTTGGAGTATATGGAACAGAATCGATCTGATCCATTTTTTATCTATCTGCCCTACAACACGCCGCACTCACCGATGCAGGTGCCAAAACGCTGGTGGAATAAATACAAGGACAAAGAGCTGACACAGGATTTTCCCAAGAAAAAACTGGAGAAGGCCGACCACACGCGCGCAGCTCTGGCAATGTGCGATAATATCGACTGGAACGTCGGGCGCCTGCTGGACAAACTGCAAGAGCTTCAACTGGCAGAAAATACAATCGTGATTTTTTTCTGTGACAACGGACCGAACGGCGAGCGTTGGAACGGCGGTATGCGCGGACGCAAAGGTTCGACGGACGAAGGAGGCGTGCGCTCACCAATGTTTGTGCGCTGGCCGGCAAAAATTCAGGCCGGTAAAATGATACCACAAATAAGTTCGGTTATGGATCTGCTACCGACATTAGCAGAGGCGGCGGGCATTGATTTAACCGGCAATCGGCCTCTGGACGGCATCAGTTTGATGCCACTTCTTTTGGGTGATTTGAAAGACTGGGAAAGCCGCACGCTGGTGCATCATTGGGAGGGGCGGGTTTCCGTTCGGACGCAGCAGTACCGGCTTGATCACAACGGGAATTTGTATGACATAGATGCTGATCCAGGCCAAAAGTCTGCCATCAACAGCGAGGAGCCGGAGTTGCTTGAGAGCTTACAGGAGGTAGCGGACGATTTCAGTAAGACGATGCTGAACAAATATGGAAAGGAGTTTGATAACCGTCCATTCATCGTGGGCCATCCGAATGCTATCCGAACACAGGTTCCGGCTCGTGACGGCATCGCTCACGGAGGAATTAAGCGTTCCAATCGCTGGCCCAATGATTCCTTTTTTGAGAATTGGACGAGCTTGAATGATTCGATTACCTGGGATTGTTCGGTTGGTCAAACTGGCATCTATAAAGTGGAGATTTTTTACACCTGTCCGAAGGCAGACATTGGTTCAAAAGTGGCTCTTCGCTTTAAGGAACAACAACTCGTCGGGACAATTAGCGAGCCGCATGATCCACCGCTGAAAGGACGGGAGAATGATCGTTACGAGCGCATTGAATCGTATGTCAAAGAGTTCAGGCGTATGACTCTAGGTAATATTCGACTAGAGGAGGGGGCCGGAGTTTTACAGCTCCGGGCTTTGGAGATCCCCGGTTCACAGGTCATGGACTTTCGTTTAATGCTTCTTACGCGTATCGATTAAATGCTTTTTGTAGAATAATTCATCAGGAAATAAATCATGAAAACTGCTATCCTATTATCACTTATACTCTCTTGCGTTACGGCTTGGGCCAAGCCAACTCTGGTTTCCCGCATTACGCACACCCCAGAGGGACGTCCGTATCTTGAAGTAGATGGAAGGCCAATGGTCTATAACGCGGTGCAGGCATGGAAAGCACCTGCACCAGAGTTTCTCATGGAGGGCGGCTACCCGGACAACATGAACAAGGCGCACGAAGTCGGCTACCGTATCTTTACATTTTGGCTGACTTGGCGGGACTTGGAACCCGTGCGTGGACAGTACGATTGGAGCTCGATGGAAGCGATGATCGAGCGTGCCGAAGAGCTGGATATGCGCCTGGATATTGTTTGGGGTGGCAGCAACTTCTGCTCCCACTTAGACCCGCGTTTCGCCCCGGATTGGCTACTGGATTGGGATGCGGTGCACCTGCGTGATGAAGAAGGCAACTTCGTCAAGGCTCATTCGGGGGACTTTGGCAAGACACGGGCGGTTGATCATACAAATAAGGTGATCTTGGAAGTAGAGAAAGAAATGGTTTCGTCTCTCATGCGCTACATTAAGAAGCGCGACAAGACGCATCGGGTGGTCTTTTTTCAGGTATTGAACGAGCCCAATATGCGGGGCTGGACTCATCAGGACAAAGAAGACGTGCTCACCTATGTCAACGATCTGGCTGCAGTGGTGAAAGCTGCGGATTATCAGGTCGCTACACGCACAAATCTTTCCGGTCCGAACCTGGAGCCGGACATCGAATTGCTCGAGCACATCGATGCGCATGGTCCCGATCCTTACAAGAAGCAGATCGATATCATCCGTAAGCTGATCCAAATGCCGACCAAGTTCCCTCACATCGCGGAAAATGCTGCTTATCCGAATACGACTTCTTTGATGATGACTACCTTTGCGCACGGTGGGGGCTACAATATCTATATGCTCGGACCCGACCTAGTTTGGGAGAATGCCGGAGTTTACGATATTAATTGGGAGCCATGGGAAGTGACCTATGGTGTCTACAATCTCAATACTGCGGTTAATGCTATCGGTGCCTTGCTCGCCGTAGCTCCCCTTGAGGACATGTTGGATTTCAATACCGAGTTGGATGAACCAAACCCAAACTACAAGCAGATGAAGCAACTCGGTGAAAGGGAAATCGGTTTCACAACATGGGCACGCCGCGGTAAAGGTAACGGTGCAGTCGGCATGGCCATCCACAAAGACGGAGAGTTTTATTTGATTGCGGACCGTATTTCCTGGTTTCGTTTCAATGACGAGCCGTCTTATGTTTCATCCGGCCGTTTCGATTTGGATGGGAATTGGGTCGAATCAAATCGAAAGTACTGGCACCAACGCGATGACGGAGTGTTTGAAGTACCCTATCATGCAGGAGAGTGTGTTCGCGTACGTTTAAAGTAGAAACTCAGGTCAGCTTGGATCCTCACCACTTCTAATCTTTCTTCAACTGGCTTTGCTTAGAAGAAGCCCCCATATAGGGGGCCTTTCAGAATGGGCAGATACGATCTCAATCAGTTGTAACCCTAAAAAAGTGAAGAGTAGATATGATATATAAATTTACGCTTACAATTTTGCTACTGGCGATTTCTGCCGTGGCCACGCAAGCGGTTAGCCGTCCGAATATTATTCTCCTAATCGCTGATGACCAACGCCGTGATCAGGCCAACTGGTTGCCCGAAGGCAAGGGAAAGACACTAACGCCGAACATGGACAGGCTTGCCGCTGAGGGCATCGTACTCAGTGAACTGTATTCTCCCAGTCCGGTTTGTGTGCCTAGCCGGTTTGCTACAATCACCGGCAATTATGCGAGCCGTGCAACCAATGAATGGATGAGGGATCTTTTTATCATGCACGGACATACCTTCGTGCATCAGGAACCAAATGTGACCTCCGATACACAGACGATTGCCAAGGACTTACAGACAGTCGGCTACGTAACTGGCGCGGTCGGGAAGAATCATGTTATTGAAGCGCCCGGATATAAGAAAGTGGATGCGCGTACCTCACTGAGCGATCCTGCGGTGATTCAACGTTTGCAGGAGAATCAAGCGACCGTCCGGGCGGCATACCAAGCAGCCGGCTTTGACTTTGCTGAACGCTTTTATCATAGTAATCCACGCGTAATTGGTCCTCCGCAAATTCAGGTACATAATTTGGATTGGGTGAACGAGGCAGCCTTAGATTTTATCGGTGCTAATTATGGCAAGCCGTTCTTCCTCTATTATGCGGTGACAACGCCGCATGCTCCGCGCAAAGGGTACAAGAGTGATCCGCATGCGACTCCAGTTGGTATTTTGGACGAGGTTCCCGCCGGACTCCCTGCACGTAATACGATTCAGATGCGTCTGGATGAGTTCGGGCTTGGCGAAGATGCCGGCGATATGCTTTGGCTGGATGACTGTGTAGGCTCCATTTTGGCAAAATTGGAAGAGCATGGGGTAATAGAGAATACAATTATTGTCTATTTTTCCGACCATGGGGTCGAATCTGGCAAGACAACCTGTTACGAGGGTGGTATGCGGACATTCGGATTCGTCTGGGGTAACTCGATTCTAGGTGGGCGCGATGCAGGTGGGCGCTGCAGTCTGGTTGATCTAGCCCCGACGTTTATGGACTTAGCGGGCGGAGTTTCCCAAGCTGGGCGTTACGATGGCATCAGTCTGAAGAAGAATTGGACGGAGGCAAAGCCCTTGAAGAAACGCATTATTTATGGTGAAATGGGACATTCAAGAGCAGTCATTGTCGGGAAGTGGAAGTACATAGCTCTTCGTTATTCCGATTACCATGAGCGCCTGCCGCTGACCGAACGACGTGCATGGTTGGAAGCAGCTAATAAGTACCAGCGTTCCAATAAGTGGACAACTTTTGAAGAAAACGATCCAAATGGTCCCTTCGGGCACTCTGGCTTTATTCCGGATTTGTGGGATCATGAGAGAAGATCAATGGAGGCGAATCCAAACTTTTTTGATGCGGATCAGCTCTATGACCTCGTAAAAGATCCTAACGAGCAAAACAATCTTGCGGATAATCCCGAATATTCTGAAATACTTCAGGATATGCAGTCGGAGTTAACCCGGCAACTTTCCGTCATGCCTGGGCCATTTGCCGAATTTAAGCCCCGTTCTTTACCGGAGCCATCTATGGAGGAACGCATTAAAGTCGGCCGAGAACTAATGGAGACCGTATTCCACTAGTTTAAAAACGGAAGCGAAGTGCGGCTTTACAAGCTTGGCAGGATTTTTCCGGAGCATTCCTGGAGGGAAAGAGAGTATCCGCCGAATGAATTTCGCTTAATATGGTGGAGTTCAAGGTAAACCCAGAGACATCGTTTCGGTTAGTTTTGAGTGCCTCGGAGCGTGAGTTTAGCTGGAGCTAAGATAGTAGAATCTCGGTGATTGTAGGGTTTTGAATAATTACTCTGCTAATATAAAAGTATTAACGATCGTTTCTATGTCTTCCTGAAAGCCACTTAATCCATGGTTTCCGCCAATAAATCTATAGTGAACGACATTCCCACCAAGATACGCATACTTGAAGATATTACTATTGGGTGTAGGGGTACCATTAAGTGGCACTGCCGGTCCGGTGTGACCCAAACCCCTGGCAATTTCCAGAATGCTCTCTCTGGCATCTAATAAAGTTCGATTAAGCCAATTAATCGTACCGCCCTGATAGTAAATTGTAGTATCGGCAGTGCCGTGCAAAGTGAGTACCCGCAAGTCTTGTGATAATGTGTAATCTTGTTCGAAGTTTCCGTCATTGTCACTGTCTCCCCAAAAGGTGCTAGTGTTGAATTGGTCAGTGGATAATTGGGAAGCCAAGGTGATGGCATTTTTGAATGTTCCGGCAGGTAGTTCAATGA
>DKOA01000036.1:28038-49938 GCA_002469895.1 Opitutia bacterium UBA7374 | reverse complement strand
ACTATCAACATCAGAGAATGATTTTAACAGTGTAATTATGGCGGAAAGATAGTCCAAGTCATCTGCTTTAGAATCTTCATTCTTTATATTCCATTGGTTCTCATAGCCCTGAAGCGCGACCAGAATATAGTTATCCATACCAATAAATTGGCTGATCATCGAGTACGCATTACTACCGGAGCCGTGAAGAAGAATGATCACCGGGTAAGTCTGCGCAGCGCTTGCCGGGTATTTGATGTGGGCGATTCTTTTATAGTTGGTTTCTTGTGACCAAGTTTGCGTGTGAAAGAGTTGATAGACGTCGGATAAGGAGCTGGCGTTATCTGTCATTTTGAAGCGTAGAAATTGAATATCATCACTCATCGTCAGCGTTGTGGAGGCATTTCCACGAGTTAACCAAGTGCTCAAATCATTGCTCGTTTCAATCTCTACAGACAGATCAACTTTCCCATTTTGTAGCGAAATCAAATTTGATCCGAACTGCGCATTGACTGCATCACGCTGGTTTACCACTGCATCGTAGTCTGCCTGTGACGCTACATTTGTCCAAATTGTGCGTTCGAGCAATGTGCCAGTAAGATCGGCTCCCGAGAGGTCGGCTCCCGAAAGATCCGCATCAAGGAGTAAGGCCCCCGAGAGATCGGCTCCCGAGAGGTCGGCTCCCGAGAGGTCGGCCCCTGAGAGGTCGGCCCCCGAGAGATCCGCCTCCGAGAGATCCGCCCCTGAGAGGTCGGCATTTCTGAGACTAGCATCCGGACCTATAGAATAACCATTAACCGTACCTGTGCCGTCAGGAGCAATTTGTCCAGATAAAGAGGTCGTTAAAACCGAGAGGAGCAATAATAGATGTAATATGGGCTTCATAATTGTAGTTTCAGAATAGCTTAGAGTAGAAAGCGCAATGCGGTACTGAATGTCCACCCGCGGAAATATGAGTCGCCCTCAGAATAAAGCTGATCCCACTGAATTCCGGAGACGAGTTTTAGGTTATCCCCGCGAAAGTAATAATTGTAACCAAAGTAGAGGCTGTGATGCTCGTCACCCCGACTGGAGTTAATGTCGATTAATGTATCCCTGCTGGCTGCCATTCGAGCGTAGCGATTGTTCATGCGGATGCCCTCTGCTTCGGTGGCTGATTGATACTGGTAGCGGAAAACAAGTTTCTGCTTCTCCTCGACCAACCAGTACATGGGCATGAGGACCGCTCCCCAGAAATCGCCGGAACGTGCGGTGTTGGTTTGTTTGCCGTTATCTCCGGTGCCCAGAGTTGTATGGAACGACCATGGGCCGTCTGCCCATCGGGTGACAAAGGCAAAGACGTATTGATTGCCACCGGCCAAGCGGTCGTCTCCAGCTTCTTCATCCTGATAATAAGTGGACAGCCAAAGATCCGTCGTTTCGAGACCAGTGGTTGCGGAAAGGTCCTGCTCGTAGGATGCGTAGTAGGTACGGCTGTCTTCCCAACCGCCCATCCAGTCGTGGTAGGTTCCGGAAAAGACGGCCAGATCGATCGTCGATTTATTTATGCGACTTTTTACCCAGACAGCGAGCGGGTTGCCCCGCTCTTTATCGGAGAGCCAAAGTTTGTTCGCAAAGGCAGAGCGTTCAACCGTTTCAATGTGCGTGGCAGAGCGTTGCCACTCGTCAGCCATGCGGCCGGAACGACGACCATAGCCGAAGGTTAGCGAATCGAAATCGGCGGGGGATAGAGCCTCGTGGGCCCGAAATGTCACATTTGCAGAACGAAAGGTTTCATGCCCGAACTGCCTTTCTTCACCTGGGAAGTTATGGCGGTCACGAGAGATCTGGCTGACTACACTAAAGCCGAAAATATCGAGGAAGTCGCCCTTTGCACCCACCCAAAAACGGCGTATTTCTTCTGCGTCATGGTGCACTTCTTGTCCTCCCCGACCTTCTCCATAAACCGAGCCGAACTGATGCATATAGGCGAGGTATCCATCGAAGCGCTGGAAGAAGTTATTTGCCGCAGTCGTAGTATATCCCGGTAAGTCTTGGGATCCGGATTGCTCTGCCGGCTCTCCGCCAAATAATAGCCCGGTCAGTGAAAATAGGTAGAGAAAGAAAGGAATCCGCTTGGGCATCGGGCAGGGAGTCAAGAGTGGGTGCTGAAGTAAAGCCTGTGTTTGTCAGCTAATTGTAGTGTACAAAGCCAAATTATTGTCTAGTTAAATAGCCACCATGCATACCCTTGATTACTGGAAAAAAGGTCTCATCGCCCCGCACAATGGGGACCTGAATACTCTGCAAACCCAACTGCACTGGACGCTTCGTGTGTCGGTTGCTCTGTGCTTTATCGGGCACGGCACCTGGGGCCTGATTACGAAAGCAGGCTGGTTACCGTTTTTCGCCTCCCAGGGCATCCCGCTTGACGTAGCTTGGATACTGCAGCCTTTAATCGGCGCTTTTGATATAGCGATGGCGGCACTGCTACTCTGGAAGCCGCGCCGGATCATACTTTTCTGGATGTTTCTTTGGGCACTCTGGACGGCTGCGCTACGACCACTGGCGGGCAATTTGGAAAAATTTCAGGAAAATGGAGAATGGTTTGTTCGCTTGGCGACGGACTCCATGCGAGTGCCAAAGATGCAAACTTGGGAATTTTGGGAGCGAGCCGGCAACTGGGGCCCACCCCTGATGCTCTTGATTCTGGGCGGCGTGTTTGCCATGCGCTGGAAAGACTGGCTGGCGCCGTATGTCGAACCGCGCCTAAAAGAAAGTACGGTCGACACGATTTTCTTTATGCTTCGGACAACGCTTGCCTTGCTGCTTATCGGGCATGCCGGTTTCGGTTTTGCGGTGGAGAAACAAATGTTGATCGATCACTGGCAATCGATCGGAGTCCCTGCTGACGTTAGCTTTATTCGGGCGATCGGCTGGGGTGAACTCGCCCTTGGCTTGCTCGTCTTTTGTTTGCCGATACGTCCGATTCTCTGGTTTTGTCTGGTCTGGAAGTTCTTTACTGAATTCCTCTATGTGCCGGCAGACACGGTCAGTGGCATGGGGTGGGTGAATATTTTTGAGACCATCGAGCGATGGGGCGATTATGGCATTCCTCTGGCTATGCTCTTCATTCTTGGCTACCGTTCGGCAGCGGCTCTCTCGGGGGAGAAGAAGTCCGCGGAAAGCTGAAGCGCTTTTACTGCTCAGGGGATTCGGCGGGTAGACAAGCTGTCGGGGATGCTGAAGTAAGCCGTCACCCCCACCTCGCTTATCTATTGAAGGAAGCGCTCATCGGGTTTGCCGGATGGGTGCTCCTGTCAGATTTATTCGACATACCACCTCTGGGCAGGATCACCAAGAATTGTCCGGATCAAACTGCTTTTGTCGCCGTGTCCAAATTTGGCTACATTATTTCCACACGGGCTTTTATTTCGTTGCCCTATTCGCGGCGAAAGCTGTCAAAATGTTATATCTAGTTTATGATGCTGGTAAGCACGACTCTTTTGCTACCGGTAGGATGTCCCGCTTTACTGACTCCAAAACCACTTTTATTTTAACACTGGCAAGACAGACGTGCGATTGCCAAACTTGCAGTCATGGAATCAACGAATTATCTCAAGCAACTTTTTGGCCTGCAGGACCGGGTGGCGGTGGTTATCGGTGGCACCGGTGAACTTTGCGGAGCAATGGCCGAAGGGTTGGCACAGGCGGGTGCTCATGTGGTGCTGGCCGGTCGCAGCGAAGTGAAGGCGCAGGCACGATTAGAAAAGATCTCTGCCTCCGGGGGGAGCGGTTCATTTGTCGCGGTGGATGTGAACCGAAAAGACTCACTGGTCGCTCTTTTGGATGCTGTACTAACGGCTCAGGGCAGGATGGATATTTTGATCAATGGTGCAGGCGTGAATTCCCCAACGCCTTTCTTTGAGATCAGTGAGGAGGAGGTGCACGATATCTTTGAGACAAATTACAAGGCAGTGGTTTTGGCTTGTCAGGTCTTTGGCCGCCATATGGTGGAAAACGGTGGGGGCAGCATTGTGAACGTGGGTTCGATGAGTGGGCTAGTACCGCTTTCACGGGTATTCACCTATTCGGCAACGAAGGCCGCAGTGCATAACCTGTCTAAGAATCTGGCGCGTGAATGGGCGGCACAAAATGTTCGCGTGAATACCATTGTGCCCGGCTTTTTTCCGGCTGAGCAGAATCGTAAGGTGCTGACTCCGGAACGCGTAGCCGATATCATGCGCCATACTCCGGCTAAACGTTTTGGCGAGGCACATGAATTAATCGGAGCGACTGTCCTTCTGGCCAGCGATGCCGGCAGCTTCATGAACGGCTCTGAAATTGTTGTCGATGGCGGCTATGCTTCGATGACGATCTAATCCTTAGCTTTCTGCCATCATGCCCCAACCATTCATCGACGAAGAATTCCTGCTGGAGAGCCCTGCGGCACGGCATCTTTACCACGAATATGCGGAATCCCAACCGATCATTGATTACCATTGTCATCTGCCGCCGGGGGAGATTTCCGGAGACAAGACTTTCTCCAATCTATCGGAGATTTGGCTGGGGGCGGATCATTATAAATGGCGCGCCATGCGTGCCGCCGGAATCCCGGAGGCGATCATCACAGGAAAGGATGTGGATCCATTTGAGCGATTTCAGGCGTGGGCAAAAACGGTGCCGCAGACAGTTCGTAATCCCCTTTATCACTGGACGCATTTTGAGCTAAAACGATATTTTGATTGTGACCTGCTGCTCAATGAAAAGACCGCAGAGGAAATCTGGGCGCTAACTTCGGAGCGGCTTGGGGATGCGTCGATGTCTGTGCAGAGTATTCTGAAGAAGTTTGCCGTAGAGGTGGTCGGTACAACCGATGATCCGTGCGATTCTCTAGACGATCATAGGTCATTTGCGCAGACGGAGCACCCGACGCTAATGGTGCCCACTTTTCGGCCAGACAAGGCCATTGCGGTACAAGATACGGATGCATGGAATCGATGGACAGATGCTTTAGCCTCGGCTGCGGGAATATCGGTGAGCGATTGTGTTTCCTTTATGGATGCGTTGAAGGCACGGCATGACTTTTTTCACGAAGCGGGTTGCCGCTTGAGCGACCACGGTCTGGAAAGTGTGCCTTTTGCCGCTTGTGACGAGCGCACAGCTGCCGCGATATTTGATCGCCTCCGTGCCGGGGAGTCACTCTCCCCGACAGAGGGCGAGCGCTGGACGACTTATCTATTGCAGGGGGTGGGCCGATGGAATGCAGCCCGTGGCTGGACCATGCAGATCCACGTCGGTGCCTATCGTTCGGCCAATACGCGGATGTTTGCCCGGTTGGGCGCGGATGCGGGTTATGACTCGCAACTGGATGAGCCGGTAGTGCGCCCGCTGGCTCATTTTCTTGATAGCCTGGAACAGACCGGGGAGTTACCCAAAACCATTTTTTATCATGTAAACCCCGCCTATTTGCACCCTCTGGCTACCCTCATGGCAAGTTTTCAGGATGGTCGGATCCCGGGTAAAATGCAACTCGGCAGCGGATGGTGGCACTTGGACAATATGGAGGGGATGACTGCACAAATTGACGCACTTTCCAGCCTCGGCCTACTCAGTCGGTTTGTCGGCATGTTGACAGACTCACGCAGTTTTCTCAGTTTTCCGCGCCACGAGTATTTCCGTCGTCTACTTTGCAACATCATCGGTCAGGATGTGGATGCCGGTCGGATTCCCAATGATGCGGAACTGCTTGCGGGGCTGATCCAGGGAATCTGCTATCGTAACGCGGCCAACTATTTTGGTTTTACCCGGACATAGAATGATACGAATACTCCTCACAACCACCTCTTATCAAGATACTCCCGGCGCCCACCACGACCTACTTGAAAGTCTGGGCGCGGAAATCGTGCGCGAGCGCGGCCCTCTGCCCGAGTCGCGTATGTTAGCACTGGCTGGGGAATTTGATGCTTTTCTCTGCGGGGATGACGAGATCACAAATGCGGTCATCGAAAAGTCACTTCCCCGTCTTAAGATCATTGCCAAGTACGGTATCGGAGTCGACAAGATCGATGTTGCCTACGCTACGGAAAAGGCGATCCCGGTGAGCTTCTGTCCGGGAGTCAATCACACGACGGTTGCTGAACATGTATTTACTCTTCTTCTCTCGCTGAAGAAGAATCTGGTGGCCCAAGTCAATTCGACGGCCTCCGGCGGATGGCAACGCATGACCGGTCACGAGATCATGGGCAAGAAGCTGGGGATTATCGGTCTTGGACGTATTGGTAAAGAAGTAGCTGTTCGTGCCCGGGCTTTCGGGATGGATGTATTGGCTTATGATATTTACTGGGATGAGGCCTTTGCGTCGAAGCACGAATTAGCCCAGGCCGATTCGATGGAGCAAGTCCTTGAAGCGTGCGACGTGGTAAGTTTGCATACCTTCTTGACCGAACAAACGCGGGGCATGATTAACGCGCAGTCGATCGCCACGATGAAAGACGGTGCGGCTTTGATTAACTGCGGTCGCGGAGAACTGGTTGTTAGCGCGGACGTGGCGGATGCTTTGAACTCCGGAAAGTTGGGCGGCTATGGGGCCGACGTTCTGGACGAGGAGCCACCGCCGGTCGATCACCCGCTACCCAGAGCAAAGAATGCGCTGATCACTCCGCATGTAGGATCGCGCACTTATGAGAGCGTGCAACGGCAGGCTTTAATGGCCACAGAAAATCTGGCCCGGTTGGCCCGTGGCGAAAAGCCGCTCGCGCAGGTAAACGATGTGCCACCACCTGACCCGCTGGGATAACCCGGCAAGACAATTCATTCACTTTACTTATACGCAATGTCCGAATCTTTTTACACCCTTCCTGAAGCGGCTCACAATACGCTGGTTGAAGCCGCTTACCGGCATCGCGGTTATACCGTCGAAGAGTCCGCTGATGCCGCACGATTTTCAGCCTACACGGCACGCCATGGCATCCGGACCCATAACGCGATCAAGGCGCTGCATCTGGACCACTTGTTTGGTAGTGGCAGCGGGGGGTGCGTGCCGGGTGCGTCTATTGAAAAACTGGAATCTCCGTTCGCTGCCAGTGAGCGTTGGAATGCCAATCGCAAGCTCGGTCAGTCGGTAGCCTACGAGGCGATGGAGGCTTGTATCTCTATGGCCGATACCTACGGGATCGGGCAGGTTGCCGTGGACCAGGCCTTCCATTATCTATGGGGAGGCGGCTATGTTATGGAAGCGGCGCACCGCGGCTACATCGCTTATACGAATTGCACGGCCGCATTGGCAGAGGTCGTTCCTTTCGGGGGCAAGTTCCCGACGCTTGGAACCAATCCGCACAGTTGGGGTTTTCCGACAGTTGATTCGGTCGGCTTTCCCGTAGTGATTGACTGGGCCACCTCGGTCATAGCGATGGGGCGCGTGCAACAGTTTCTGCGCGAGGGCCAGCCACTTCCTCCGGGAGCTGCGGTTGATGCACAGGGTCAGCCGACAACGGATCCTGCTGCGGTGGCGGCTCTTTCGGCATTCGGGGCGCACAAGGGATATGGACTGGGTTTGATCAATGAGTTGGTCGGTGCCCTGATCGGCGGCAGCCTGCCGACATTGCGCAGTCGCGAGATCCCGGAGGGGGAGAAGCGGACGCCGGCATTTTATTTTCAAGTAATCCACCCGGACGCGCTTGCTTGTGGAACCTTTGCCCAAGGACGGGATCAAAAGTCCAATGTGAAAGCGGTGATTGAAGATATACTCGGCCATGGTAATGAAAACTGCCTGCTGCCGGGTCAGATGGAGGCGCGCTGGGCCGAGCGTGTTGCCCGGGCGGGAGGCCTGCTTTTTAGCGGTGCTGAAGTCGAAGCCTTTAACGAGATAGCGGCCGAATGCGGCGCCAAGCCTTTGCAAGACTTAGAACCGGAGCCCGCATAAGATTAGTTTCCCACCAACGTTTATAAGATACCATGTCCATACCAATTAAGTCTGCTGAATCCTGCCAATATGATATTCTTTCACTCGGTGAGATTATGCTGCGGCTGGATCCCGGCGAAGGCCGAGTTCGCACAGCCCGGCAGTTTCGTGCCTGGGAAGGTGGCGGCGAGTACAATGTAGCACGGGGGCTCCGCAAGTGCTTCGGCCTGCGCGCGGCAGTGGTCACTGCCTTTGCTGAGAATGAGGTTGGGCGTTTGATCGAAGACTTCATCCTGCAGGGCGGAGTGGATACACGATTTATCCAATGGATGCCTTACGACGGCCTGGGCCGGACTGTACGGAACGGCCTAAACTTTACCGAGCGTGGCTTCGGTTTGCGCGGAGCGGTGGGTGTACCGGACCGTGGTCATACGGCAGTCAGCCAGATGAAAGTGGGCGATACCGATTGGGATTATATTTTCGGGGAGTTGGGTGTACGCTGGTTCCATACCGGGGGTATCTTTACCGCGCTGAGTGAAGACGCTCCGGCAGTGGTCATGGAGGCGGTCAAGTCTGCCCGAAAGCATGGTACGATTGTGAGCTATGATTTGAACTATCGTCCCTCTCTCTGGAAGTCGATCGGAGGGCATGCTAAGGCGCAGGAGGTGAATCGAGAAATTGCTCAGTATGTGGATGTGATGATCGGCAACGAAGAGGACTTCACGGCTTGTCTTGGCTTTGAGGTTGAAGGTGTGGATGAAAACATTGGCAATATTCAGGTAGAGGCTTTCAAGAGTATGATTGAGCAGGCAGTGACTGAATTCCCAAACTTTAAAGCTACCGCAACGACTTTGCGAGAGGTGCATACAGCCACAGTCAACGACTGGAGTGCCATCGTCTGGGAGGAGGGGCAGTTCTATGAATCAAAGACCTATTCGAAGCTGGAAATAATGGATCGCGTGGGAGGGGGCGACAGCTTCGCCAGCGGTCTGGTTTATGGTTTTCTGGAGACGAATGATCCGCAAGAAGCGGTACAATATGGTGCAGCGCACGGGGCACTGGCGATGACGACTCCGGGGGATACTTCGATGGCGACACTGGCAGAGGTCAAAAAGGTTATGGCTGGAGGCGGAGCCCGAGTTGTTCGTTAATTACTCTATGTGAAACGATGCCCCGTCTCCGATTGTATCTGTTCCTGCTTGGTTTACTTTTTTATGTAGGCCAGTTTCGCGTGAGTGGGATGGAGACGTCTGCATCGCTGAGTGTTTACGAGGAGCTTCAGGTCGACCGTGATGGAGATGGTTTTCTTGACGTAGAGGAGTGGGCGGCCGGTTCACTGCCGGACGATGCTTCATCCCTGCCGGCAAACGGCATTGTGGTGGGCTCCAAAGCTGAATTACTGGCAGCTGCCGCCACGGCTACTGCCGGGGATATTATTGTTATCGAGGATGGTGAGTATACGAATCTTCAGCTTGCGTGGAATGCACAGGGTACGAGTGAAGATCCGATTGTTCTGCGGGCACGCAATGTGGGAAAAGCAGAATTCACAGGCGTCTGTCAGATCCGTCTGAATGGGAATTACTGTGTGCTGGACGGGCTATCTTTTTTGAATGGTGAACCGTCCAGCGCGGTTGGTGCGATTGATGTGCGGGGGAGTTATTGTCGAGTGACGAACTGTTCGATTGTTCACTTCAATGGAGATAGCGGTTACCTAAATACGGATTGGATCGGTATACACGGCAGTCATAACCGTGTGGATCACTGCCACTTTGAGGGCAAGAACGGGGTCGGTCCTTTGCTTGTGGTTTGGCGGGCAAATGATTCACCCAACTACCATCAGATTGACCACAATGTATTTAAAGAGTACACCAATGGCGGTGGAAATGGATTTGAGACGGTGCGGATCGGAACAAGCACACATTCCCTTTCTTCATCCTACACAACTGTGGAATACAACTACTTTGAAAGTTGCGACGGTGAAGCAGAAATCATTTCGAACAAGTCGTGCCATAATACTTATCGTGGAAATACTTTTTATGAGTGTTACGGCGCACTTACCTTGCGTCATGGGAATACCTGTGTGGTTGAAGATAATGTGTTTCTGACCAACGGGAAGAGTGGCGCTTTCGGGATTCGGGTAATCGACCGCGATCATATCGTGCGGAACAATTACATTGAGGGTCAGCGTGGTTCCAGTAGTTTTCGTGGAGGCATCGTTCTGTCTACGCACGTGACAGACCCCTTATTGGTGGAATACTGGGAAGTGCGAAATCTGGAGGTGTCGAATAATTCTCTAATCAATTGCCAACAGTCTTTTATCTATGGGGTCGGCAATAATGGTAATCCACCCCACTCGGCAAACTTTATCAATAACATCGCCCGAAGCGGTTTGGACGGGGAAGGTCTATTCCCTGTAATCAAAGTAGTGGAGGATCTGGTAGAGCAAAGCTACACCGGGAATCTTTATTATGGTTCCAGTGTAGGCCTCAGTCCGGTACCTAGCGGAATCAATTATCAGACAGCACCGAATCTCGTACAGAATGCACAGGGTCTATGGATGGATCCTTCGGGCCGGGGTGCGCAAGGAATCATTCGCCTCTATGAAGAGGATTGTGGACCCGTGCAGCGAGTTGGAGCGCTTGATCGAGTCGAGGCTTGGAACCCGCTTCCCCGGGGTCGGGTCTGGCAGACCGACTTTGATGGCGATGGCTTTACCGTCCTCTATGAGTTTGCCATCGGCGATTCTTTATTCACCGGGACAACCGCACCACAGCCGGCTATTATCCGATCGGAATCCAATGGGTTTGCCTTTCTCTTTAATCGCCGGCGAACCGGTATTGCACATGTAGATTACAGCGTGGAGATGACGGACTCACTGGAGTTACCGAATTGGCAGGTCATTGCGGTGGATGAATCGCTGACGCAGCCAAGCCCACAATCCGATCTCTATGACTTGGTTTATGCGCCGGTCCCCGGTTCTGTGGGTAGGCGTTTCTTCCGGTTACGGATAAATGATTCCGTCTCTGGAATGTGAGCGAGCAGTGGTCAGCCGTTCCCGACGAAATTCTACGGCTGGCTCGATTCGTTACCGACTGAGCAGGACTTCCCAGTCATTGCGGGTCATGATCGCTTCGGCTTTCTCCCAGCCGTAGCCCGCCCGATAAGAGAGCCGACCGTCAGCATCCGTTTTGGCAATGATCAGGATGTGGCTTTCATCCGGTTCCGGGCTTTCGATGATTTGAATGTCATCAATCAATTTAGGTTCGACTTTCACCGCCGTCCCCAAGTCTGACCCCCCGATATTTTCCCAGCAGGCAATCCATCCGTCGGTCCGGCTGAAAAACGTAGAGCCTTTTCCGTCATGAGTCGTCAGACCAATGGCAATCGGTAGATTGGCCGCCGGCTGGCCATTAATGGTGAATTTTGAGTCTACGGAAAATAGGCGCTGACCCATTTCGATGCGTATCGTTTTGGTTTCGCCATAGGTATCTTCCCCGATCTTTCTTTCGTAGCTCAGTTCAAAAACAGTTTCTTCCTGAGTGCTTCGGATGAGGCGTTGCTCGGTGTAGGTTTCCAGTGGTTCCCGTTTTCCGTTCAGCCAGATTGCGGTGCCCCCACATCCGGCTGACGCACCGGTATGGTAGTTGTCCAGGCCTTCGCCGTAATCCTTGTGGTAACTCTGTCCGCTCTCCGCTAGCTTGTACCATTTATCGACGATCGGGTAGGGTACCCGCTTGAGCCAACAATCGATCCCGCTGTTTTCTGTGCCCTCCCGAAGTGATGGCCCATAGGCACGAAATGCGATGACATCATTTTCCCAGGCAAAGTCGTCTTTACGCTCGGGAATGTAGCGCGCGTAGGTTTGTGGCTCTGCATACCACAGCGTGCCGCCCTTTTGGGAGGCACACAGTTTATAGACGCTCGCGGCGGCAGCCAGTGCGGTGCCTGAGCCAAATGTTTCGGTAAAGTCGGGAAAGGCATATCCCGGTTTGAATCCAATGGGTTGAATATTGCCGACCATGCCCTCGGGTGTGATCGCTCGATCAATTGCCTGCCAGGCACGCACGATGGTCGGCCGGAAGTCATCGAGATGGAGACGACCGGTTTGCACACCCCAAGCGAGGGCAAAAGTAATTAAAGAGGTACCGCTGATCTCGGTCACCGGGTAGGCGGCCTCTCCGCCGAGCAAACCGGCAGACCAGGTGCCGCTGGGCCGCTGGATACGTTTGCAGGTGGCCGCCATTTCAAGGAATAAAGTTTCATAGAACTGGCGGTGCTCCCAGTCTTCGGGTAGATCAGGCAGCATTAGAGCCAATCCCGCGATGACCCATCCGTTGCCTCGTGACCAGAATACCTTCTCTCCATTCGCTTCCCGTTGCTCAAAGAAGCGTGTGTCGCGAAAGAAGAGTTGCTCTTCCTTGTCCCAAAGTAAGTCGTAGGTCGTACGATATTCGCTGTGCATAAAATCCAAGTACTTTTGATCGCCGGTGATTTGAGCAATCCGCGCCCATACCGGAGGGGACATGAAGAGGGCATCGCACCAGCTCCAACGCTCAAGGCAGGGCTGCCCGCTGCCGCGAATAAATTGTAATGAAGCGGTGGATGGGTTTTGCAGGATCTTATCGAGTTGTTCGCGAGCCGGAGCGATCATGGCCGAATCCGGGGTTTGGCTGTAGAGTTTCGTATAGAGTTGTCCGGCCGCATGATCATCCGCATGATAGAGGCGCTTATCGAGGTTCCAGGCGTTGCGCTTGCCGATTTCCGTGAGCCAGTTGATATGGTCTTCGCGGTTCTCCGACACCTGGCTGAACTCATAGAGGCCGATGTAGAATACGGTGTTTTTCCAATTGAGCTCATGGTAGGGTTTTCGGTTGTACCATTTCTCGCGTGTTGGTGGTAGCGCGCGGAAGGGGCCCATATCATGAAAGTGCTCAACCTGCCACTGGGCGAGACGTTCACCGGCCTGTCGCACGGCTTCTGCCTCAATATGAGCTGATGTCTGTTGTTGCACGACGGTGGCAAGCAGTAAAACCGCGAGCAAGGCTCTACGAGGAAGTAGCCTGCGTAGGCAGGCGTATAGAGAGTTGGGTACAAGCATGGTGGGTGAGGTACGATATTTATTCCAAAAATGTGTGGGTGTATTCAGCATCATGGTGGAGCTGAAAAATAGCGATTTATATTCGCTTGTCGCTGCATTTTTGGGCAACTGGATTTCAATCGATTGTTCATATCTGAACTTCTTTGCGGCAGTGCCGGTGTTGATGAAGTTGCTCCAGCTGGCGGACTGACTTTTCTCTCCATTTGCGCAACTGCAGTTCTTCTGTTCTTCCGGAATCGATTTGTCAGGCGACTGTAGAGAATGCTAATTTGTAAGATTACCCAAAGTGCCCCCCCATGAGAATTCCTATGTATCGATTGAATCGCCCCTTCGTCCAGCGTCACTCATTATTACTCTGTATCGCATGGCTTGCCTGCGGCGTGCTTTCGGCAAAGCCGATCCTCGATAACTGGGAGTATACCCGTATGGATCTTGGAGGTATTTGGGAAGGTTTGCGAACGAATGAACGTGATGCCGCATTACCTGCCTGGGACACCGTCTCTCTGCCGCACAGTTTTAACGAGTTGGATGCGGTTAACCCCTATGTGCCTTATTATCAGGGGCCGGGCTGGTATCGTCGTACTCTGGAAATAGATAACCCCTACGAGCAGGGACGGATCCTTTTACGTTTCGATGGGGCCGGGCAGAAGACACAAGTCTACATCGAAGATAGTTTTATTGGTGAGCATGTTGGTGGTTATGACGAATTTCATTTCGATATAACAGAGGCGGTTGCGAAGCATCTGGAAGACGGCAAGGTGCGTCTACTCGTCCGCTGTGACAATTCGAGAGATCTGGAGATGATACCCTCGGACCTTTCGGACTTTAACCTCTACGGAGGGCTCTATCGTCCGGTACATTTGCTTTATCAGCCTGCCGTGGGGGCTAAGTGGCCGCGAATTGACTGCTTAGTAGACGAGGATGGCAATACGGGAGAAGCGCACTTCCGGGTGAGCGCTTATAATCCCCTGCGGATCGATGGCAGGCTGCCCGTAGGTCTGGTCATCCGGGATCCGGAAGGTGCGGTGGTGTATCAGGAGAAGGCAAAGCTGAAGCTGATCGATCGCAAGGGACCGAATCCACATATCTTCAAGGCGGTTGTTCCAAGCCCGGAACTTTGGTCGCCGGAAGCGCCCAGCTTGTATTCCTGGGAGCTGACCTCAACTACGCCCAATGGAGAGAGCTATAAGCAATCGGGGACGATCGGCTTCCGTCATTTCCGTTTCGAAGAGAAGGGGCCATTCTATTTGAACGGCGAAAGACTGTTGCTCCGTGGAACGCATCGGCATGAAGACCACGCTGGTCTGGCAGCGGCCATGCTGCCGGATCTGCTGCGCAAAGAAATTGCTCTGATGAAAGAAATCGGAGTGAACTTTATTCGCCTCGGGCATTACCAGCAAAGCCGGGAAGTACTGGAACTATGCGATGAGCTGGGCTTACTCGTATGGGAAGAAATCCCCTGGTGTCGTGGTGGGCTTGGCGGAGAGACTTACCGGGAACAGGCCAGAAGGATGCTCCGTAATATGATCGCGCAGCACCGGCATCACCCTTCGGTTATTTTGTGGGGACTGGGCAATGAAAACGACTGGCCCGGAGATTTTGTTGATTTCGATAAGGAAGCGGTACGGGACTTTATGAAGGAGCTGCACGGGATCTCGCATGCCTGTGACCCCTACCGTTTGACGGCGATTCGACGCTGCGCATTTTGTGCCGATGTGGTCGATGTGTACTCGCCCTCGATTTGGGCAGGGTGGTATCGCGGTAAATATACGGACTATCTCGAGGTATCCCGTCGTGAGATGGAGACAGTGGATCATTTCCTGCATGTGGAATGGGGAGCTTCGCATCATGCTCGAAGGCACTCGGAAGATCCCGACAGAGGTTTGGGCTCGATCCAATCCGGGGACGCGGATGAGCGGAGTGGGGATTTCCTCATGACGGGTGGTTCGGCACGTGTTTCCAAGGATGGTGACTGGAGTGAGACCTACGCCTGTAATTTGATTGATTGGCACTTGAAGGAGCAGGAAAAGATGCCCTGGCTGACCGGCACAGCCTACTGGCCGTTTAAGGATTTTTCGACACCGATCCGCCCGGAAAACCCGGTGCCGTATGTTAATCAGAAGGGGGTCGTTGAGCGTGACCTGACTCCGAAAGAGTCCTTTTATGTTTTCAAGTCTTATTGGACAGAAGAGCCAATGGTGCGGATCTATGGTCACACCTGGCCGGTTCGCGCGGGAGCTGCGGGGGAGCGAAAGATGCTTAAGACTTATTCGAATTGTGAATCAGTGGAGCTGTTCTTGAATGGTCAATCATTAGGGAGTCGTGAGCGTGACAGTGAAGATTTTCCTGCGGCAGGTCTGCGTTGGGTTACGCCCTTTAAAAAGGGGATAAACACTGTGAAGGCAGTGGGTCGTAAAGATGGAGAGACGATTATCGACGAGCTGACCTTTGAGTACCAGACAGAAGGATGGGGAGAGCCGGCTCAACTACGGATCGAGCAGATTGCCGAGACGGATGAGTCGGCAACGATTGAGGTCTATGCACTGGATGCCAAAGGTGTGCGTTGCCTTGATGGTAAGAATTTTGTCGAGTTCAGTTTAGTCGGTGACGGAGAACTCATCGCCGATCTGGGGACCTCAATTACGGCTCGTAAAGTACAGCTTTATAATGGCCGTGCGCAAATCTCTGTGCGTAAGCGAGGCGGACAATCCTGGGTGAGCGTTGAGTCGGAGGGGATACCGACAGCCTTTATCTCTATAAAATAATGCCCGCTATCGGTCTCTAGTTAATTGCGGGTTCTTTCTCTGGATCTCGTAGTATCGTTTTGCTTGCGTTGAAAAGTCGCAATAACCGGCTTGGCTAGAGATTGTCTTTGTTTCCGAATCCGGGCTAATGAGTATCCAATCGTCCGGAGATGAAAGCCGGCAAGGATTTCCTTTTTCCGAATAAATGCGCGCTTTGTTTAGTTGCCCGCCCTGCCACTCCAGATCAACAACAAATCCACCCCGCGCTTTGAGGCCCCGGATGGATCCGTTTGCCCAGGCATCCGGCAGCGCCGGAAGAAAGTGGAGGATACCTCCCTGGCTTTGTAAAAGCATTTCGGCGATGGCACTGGTTGCGCCGAAATTGCCATCGATTTGGTAAGGGGGATGGGTGTTGAAGAGGTTGGGCAGGGTACTTTTGCTGAGCAGTAAATCGAGGTGTTCTTTGGCTGTATTGCCGTCCAGTAATCTGGCGTAGAGGTGGATAATCCAGGCACGACTCCAGCCTGTGTGGGCGCCTCCGTGGCGCAGACGTTTAGCGATCGTCTCGCCGGCCGCCTGGAAGAGGGCTGCATCCTGTGGTGTGATTTGATCGAGTGGATAAATCCCCATGAGGTGGGAGACATGACGGTGTCCCGGTTTGGCTTCGGCATAGTCTTTTTCCCATTCCATGATCGTGCCATCGGCTCCGATCGTGGGGTCGGGTAGGGTAGCGACAATGGTCCGCATGTCTTCCCGCAGATCGGCATCGAGAGAGAGGATTTCCGAGGCCTCAATGGTGGCTTCTAAAACAGCGCGCGCTAGAGAGATATGGTAGGTGGAGTTCCGGGTAATGCGGAGTGACTGTCCACTTGCCGGATCGATGTAGTAGTTCTCCGGTGAAGTGGAAGGGAGAATGCTCCACTGCCCGTTTTCTTCGGCAATCATGTGGGACTGGAGGAATCTGGCAGCTCCGAGGAGGATAGGGTAGGCGTATTTGCTGAGATAGGCGTTGTCGCCTGTATAATTGTAATGACGCCAGAGAGTCAGGGCCATCCAAGCACCGGGTAGGGGGTCGAGGACTCCGTTTTCAAATTGCAGTCGGCGGTTGGAGCCGGAGGGCGTGGTCCTGCCAAAGAGATTGCAGGCATGATGAATGACCCAGCCATCTGCCTGATAGAGTCGACGCGCAGTTTCTTCGCCCCGACGGGTGACTTGTTCGAACCAGTTGGTCAGAGGGAGCATTGTTTCCGAGAGATTGCAGAGGTCGGCCGGCCAGTAATTCATCTGCAGGTTAATATTGAGATGATAGTCGGATTCCCATGGCGCCCACAGAGATTCGTTCCAAATGCCCTGTAAGTTAGCTGGTAGTTTGCCCGGAGAACGGGAGGAACCCATCAATAGGTAGCGCCCGTACTGGAAGAGAATTTCGGCCAGTCCGGGATCTTCCGCGCCCCCGATGACGGCAGCCAGGCGTCGGTCCGTGGGCAGCTTGTCCGCCGGAGAGTTGCCCAGTTCGATGGCCATACGATTGAAATAGCTTTCATGTTCAGTAATATGGGTAGCACGTATTTCTGCCCAGCTTTTGTTGGCAACTTGTTCTAGTTTGCTTTCAGCGACCACTCTGGGATCGATCGATCGATCAAAGTTCATCAGGTCTAGATTAAAGTCGGTAGCGGCACTGAGGAAGAGGGTCACTGAGTCGGCTCCGGATATCTTGAGTTCCGGTCCCGAGGCAGAGAGATGTCCCCCTTTTACCCGCACATGCAGACCAGCGGAAAAACGCATATGTTTGCCTCCCGGGCCGGAGCCTCCTGGATTATCATCATACCCGCCTTTTTCTGCGGGGATATCGATCAGCTGACCGTCCATCCATAATGCCGCGTCGTCTTCGACCGTGGTGACGGCATCTTTTTCGCGGCTGAGTGAGACGCGGCAATCAATACTACCCGGATGGTCGGCGGTGATTTGCATCGCGAGAATATCCTTATCGGCAGAGACTAGGGTTTCCCGCCGATAGCCAATTGCACCCATGGTGTAGTTAACCGAGGCAATTCCCTGGTTCAGGTTGAGCTCGCGTTGATAACCGGAGATATCGCCTTCCCCCTCAAAACGAAGAAAGAGGTCTCCAAGGGTTTGGTAGGAACGGTAGCTGGTGGGTTCAGCAGAAAGGTTTTGCTGACCAAACTCGTGCGCTTCCTGGAGCTTCCCCGCCTTGATTAGCGATTGAACCTTTTTTAGATTCGCGGAAAAGTTCTCCGGATATACTTCTCCGGGTCGCCCGGCCCAGAGGCTTTCCTCGTTGAGTTGGATTCTTTCGTTTTTGACTCCGCCAAAGACCATTGCTCCGATGCGTCCATTGCCTAGAGGGAGCGCTTCGACCCACTCAGTAGCCGCTTCCTCGTACCAGATTCGTGTGACTTTTTCGGCGGATATTCGGGGCAGGCTAATGGCTAGAATCCCCACTGCGCAGAGTTGAGTCAGGGTGGGTGTTCGATGGGTATTTCGATAAATCATGGATCGGGTAGTTTCCAGTTATTGGGTCGTTTCGGGTACTCGCGGAGGATTCTTTAGCAGAAATTCGGGAATTTGGAAACCTGCTGCCAATGCAGACGGATTGGTTAATCGTTCACTATTGGACAATGCCTCGCTAGGAGGTTGCTGGATTGGGCAATCCGGCTTGTTGTTTTGGTTGTTCTGATTCTCTCATTCAACCCCAGCCTGATCTTGATCCGACTCCCTGATCCTCCCTTTCCATTGACAGCTCGTAACCAGCGATGCCCGCTGCTTGTGACGATTCTATTGCTTTCTTTTGGTTTTACGGCGTGTGTCAGCCCTTCAAAGGAGTTTGATTTGGATGCTCTGGAAAGTCCAAGAATTCTGAATAAAGCGGCACGCTATTTGAAAGCCGATCCGATTACAGTAACCGCTAATGTATGTGAGCGCAGCGAAGGCGGGCCGCATGATTTTTATTCCGAGGGGGATTATTGGTGGCCGAATCCGGAAGATCCGACCGGACCCTATGTCCGGCGGGACGGTGAAACAAATCCGGAAAATTTCATCGAACATCGGGAATCATTGATCCGTTTCAGTGATATCATGGGGACTCTGGTCTCTGCTTACGCGCTGACCGCAGATGAGAAGTATGCCGCTCATGCGGTCGCTCATTTGAAGGCCTGGTTTGTCAATCCGGAGACCCGAATGAATCCGAGTCTATTGTATGGGCAGGCCATTAGCGGGCGACACACGGGGCGAAGTATTGGGATTATTGATACGATCCATTTGGTCGAAGTGGCTTTGGGCGCTAATCGGCTGGAGGGATCTCCTTCTTTTTCCAATGAAGATCGTGGAGCCGTAAAGGCTTGGTTCCGTGACTATCTGGACTGGATCAGTACGCATCCCTATGGCCTGAAAGAAAAACAGCATCCGAATAATCATGGTGTTTGCTGGTCGTTGCAGGCCGCTGCTTTTGCTCAATTGGTGGGGGACACCGAGATCCTGGCCTGGATACGAAAGCAGTTTAAGGAGGTTTATCTGGCGGAGATGATGGATCTGGAGGGCGGATTTCCGGCCGAACTGAAACGAACGAAACCGTATGGATACTCGCTTTTTGTGATGGATGCGATGGCCGGGGTTGCTCAAATTGCTTCAGTCGCAGGTGACAACTTATGGCAATTTGAAATGGAGGATGGACGGGGCATGCGTTTGGGAATGCAATTCATTGCTCCTTATATCGCAGACAAGGATTCCTGGAAGCTCCCACCGGATGTTATGTACTGGGAAGATTGGCCGGTTCGCCAGCCCTGCCTGCTACTGGCTGGTTATGCTCTGGCCGAGCCGCATTATTTTTCTATTTGGAAAGGGTTGGAGGCTGATCCCACAGTTTATGAAGTCCTCCGCAATCTGCCGATGCGACATCCCCTTTTGTGGCGGTGAGATAGGCTATAACACCTATCGAGGAAAACATAATTTCTTTGTTTTTTATGTTCTAAATACCCGGGGCAGGGTGCTGCCTGCGGTGTGTTCATATGTGGATACTTAAGTCCTCACTCATTCGAGTTCTTTGTTTATCAAAACCGATCGCGTGCTACTTTGTAAAACTTTCTTTTACCTTCAGTTACCCTAATTATGAAAATTGCACTATGCGCTCAATACGCTGGTACGTTGTTACTTGCGTTTACTCTCGGTTTTACACCAGTCTATTCGGCTGTACTTTTTACAGAAGATTTCGAAAGCTACACAGCTGGAGATCGTCCAGTACCAACAAATGGTAAAATATCACCCAGTGAAAACACACTGACTGCAGACTCCGAACTGTATGTTCAAGTCGTTGAAGGAGCGGAAAACCACGCCGGCAGTGGTGCTGGCAAAGGACTGGAGCTATTTGATAATACTTCTGAATCTAATTATTATTTGGCATACTTGGTTGAGAACGAAGAAAGCCAAGTGGGTTCACTGCACATCTCAATGAATCTAGCCATGGAGACAGTCGCTGAAACTACGCCGAATAGTAATAACCGGTTTTATGTAGCAATTGGAGGTTATAATTCTTCTAACCTCAGTGCCGGTTCACGTCGTGATATTGAGATTAATATTCGAGCGGATGATCTCTCATTTAGAATTGTAAGTAGTACGAAAGCTACTTTGGTCTCCACGCAAAGTTATGCTTTAGATGTCTACATTAACGATTCTGAGACCGAGACCATAAGCTATACAGCACCGGCGGGAGGCTCTGTTGATCTAGCTCCCAACACGTATGATGTATATCTCGATAATGCTCTTGAGGGCAGCGGCTCTTTGGAAGACGGCGCAATAGGTGACGATGCCTCAATCGGTGCATTCGGTATTGGCGGTTCTTCTACGGGAACAGGGACTCGAATGACTTTTGATAATATCGAGATTGCTACGATTGAAGCAGAATCCGATGACTCGGTTGAAGAAAGCGGTGATGATTCGCTGCTCTTTTCTGAAGATTTTGAGTCGAGTACTGTCGGACAAAAGCCCAACACAGCAAACTCAGTGACCAGTCCTTCAACCCCGGAAACTGATTACTTTATAAAGGTAGTTGGTGAAGCAGAAAATTTTGCTGGCTCAGGTAATGGCCTTGAGATTCTAGATACGGCAACTAGTAGTACTCGATTTGCTGTACCATTGATACCTGGCACAACCGGAAATGATTCCGAGTATTACAATGCGCTGGAGGTAGAACTTGATTTTGCTTGGAAAGACCTGGAAGATTCCGGTTCACAGAGGGTTATACTAAGTTTAGGTGAATCTGAGCCAAGTACTACATTTAACGCTGGTAGTGGCGGTGATAGACACCTCGATATACAGTTCCGTGAGAATGGCTCCGTTCGCCTGGGTAGCTCTTCTACGATCGTCAATGTTATAGATCAGCAAAGCTACAAAATGAATTTATTCCTCAATGACGATGATACCGATTCAATTGTTTATACTGCACCCGGCGGAACGGCAGTGACCTTAGCTGCCAACAGTGTGGATGTTTACATCAACGGTGTTCTCGCCAAGCAGGGCGGGCTTGTCGGAGATTCCCTTACTTCAGAAAACAATTTTGGTTCCTTTGGTTTGGCTACCGGCAGTTCCGATTCGGGCATGAATTATGTTTTTGACGATATAATCATTAAAACAGTGAGTGCACCGGTAGGCCCAACGCCGGTTTTTGCCGCTGACTTTGAGGCAAACGCAACGGATACAAGTCCTGTATTTACATCGGTTCGTCCCTCTACTGCCGTCACCGGTTCTACGGATAACACAGATGTGTATGCGCATGTAGTTGAAGGTGCAGGCAATGTTGCGGGGGGTGGAATTGGTAAAGGATTACGCCTCTTTGCTGATTCTGCTGTTTCTGCACAGGTGGGTATTGAACAAAACATTGCCACGGATGCGGACAGTCAACTGGCAGATGTTCACATCTCTTTTGATGCCGCCTGGAATGACATTGATTCCAGTTCCAGCAACTTTCGTTTTGCCGTCGGCGGCTTTGATGCCAGCACCAGCCTGCGACATTCTGCCGGCTCAAGAAGGGACTTTGATTTTAAATTAAGCGACGGTGCGATTGGCGCTAAGTCGATATCTGAAGACACGATCTATGCAGTTGATGTTTATATTAATGACAGTGATAACGAGACGCTTCGCTACACAGACCCGGCTGGCAACGTGCGTGAACTGGGCTCGAATAC
>DKOA01000036.1:0-27644 GCA_002469895.1 Opitutia bacterium UBA7374 | reverse complement strand
CCGGTACTGCCTACACCGGAGAAAATATTGGACGCTTTGGCTTTACCTCCAATTCTGCTCAAAGTGGCATTGATTGGACGATTGACAACATTTCTGTTTATCGCGTCCAAACAACGACAGATGCGCTGACCTCGTTTGCTTTGTTTGAAGATGATTTTGAATCGTCTTCGGTCGGATCAGCGCCTTCCGCGAGTTACATTCGCCCTTCTTCCAGCTCTGCTGATTACAAGATCGAAGTTGTTTCAGGCCCAGACAATGTTGCCGGGGGCGGCGGTGGCCAAGGCATCCAGTTAGTGGACAATTCCGTTGTCTCCAGTGGGGGTGGCGTATTGTACAAGCAGGATCTGAGCTCGGTTGTTGGTAGCCTACACGCTTCCTTCGATTTCGCCTGGAATGATCTAGCAAATCCAAGTGTCGATCCAGATCATGCCTTCCGAATCAGTTTAGCACAGGCTGGGGCCACCATGTGGGGTAATGGAAACCGCTATATGGATATTAACTTCTCTGCCGATGGTCGTGTGAATCTCGATGGATTTACTGGGAACGAGATTGTTTCCTTTGCGCTGACAGACGGGCAGGCCTACCGCTTTGATCTCTTTGCGAATGATTCGGATACGGACAAAATTACCTTTACGGGTCCGGATGGACTCTCCCGTTCTATTCCACCAAATTCTTTCGCATTTTATGTGGATAATACTTTCGTTGGTGCAGAGCAATTTGACCAGGAAGTTTCCGGAGATGCTACGATTGGTCGCTTCGGTATCACATCGGCATCCTCCTTCCAAAGTTTGGACTACACATTTGATAACTTCAGCTTTAATGCGATCGCTGACGTATCCGCCTCAAATGCAGTTAACACGCTTTCCGGCGATGGTGTTCTCAGCCTGAGTGCGACGGATGTAAGTGCAAATATCTACGATTTTGATAACACCAGCAGTACAAATGCTGATTTGACTGTGACTTTCCCGTCCGGTGCCGGATCGGGCAGTTTCACTGCCACTGAGCGGACTGATCTAAGTATCTTCCCGAGTGAAGATTTAACTTTCTGGCAAATCGATTCGGATCTGGATCTGGATTCTAATGTAGCGATTGACATTCAATTAGCTGCCGGGCTAGACAGTTCTTACTTGGAATTGTACACCTCCAGTGACAACGGCGTTACCTTCACGCTTGTACCGGATGACAATGACCCTTCTAGCATGATCTATGATGCAGCATCGGGCAGTGCGGTTATTCGCACAACAGCGTTTAATTTAATCTTCGCAATTTCGGATAATCCAGCACCCGAGACGATTGCGATCATCTTATCCGCTCCGGATCAGGTAGACGTTACATTTGAAAGTCGTCCGGGTCGTGTATACGCTGTACAGAGCGGTACGGATTTGGCTGCGTTATCCAGCGTTCAAACCATTACAGCGGTTGGTAATTCGGAAACGTACACTCGCACCGGTGTGGCTCTTGGAGACAAAGAGTTCTTCCGGGTGTCTTATGAAGGGGTGCCTCGTGAAATTTTCAGCCTGCAGACATTCGAGTCAGGTGATGGTGGTTTCACTACGTTGGATAACTCAACTGACGGTGTGGGCTCTGAATGGTCACTCGGCACACCTAATGTTACTGGACTTGGTGGAACAATATCCTCTGCAAGCTCGGGATCCTCTTGCTGGGGAGTTGAATTAACTGGTGAATACAATTCAGATACAAACACATCTTTACGATCCAGTGTGATTGATCTTAGCGGTCTTGATGCGGTTCGCTTGAGCTACTCTCAGGCTTTGGACATTGATGAAATTGATACAGCAGTTGTTCGCTTGATAGAGAACGACTCGAATACGGTCATTACTGAGTTATTATCAGTCGTTGATTCTGACGAGTTCTCCTCCACCTGGGAAAATGTGACCTTACCCGTAGATTTAACTGCAGTATCTGGTCTACCGAGTGACGGTCTGGTTCGTGTAGAGTGGAGCCTATTCGCAAGTTATGCTAGCTTTGGTGGTTACATGGGCTGGTATATTGATGATGTAGAATTAAGTGAAAATGTGGACAGTTCTTCAGATGGAGAAGATTCTTCAGGTGGTGAAGACCCTTCAAGTGATTCGGTCATCTTCTCTGAAGATTTTGAAAGCAGCACTGCAGGAAGTACCCCTTCCACAGCTAATTCAGGTGTAACTTCAGGCGTCATGGATGGCCTAGCACGCACAGTGCTGGTCGTCGGTGATGGCGATAATCTAGCCGGTAGTGGCAATGGATTGGAAATACTGGACGAGTCATCTGCAAACGGTAGCTCTACGAGATATACGGTGCAACTTACTCCAGGACTGACCGGCAATGATGCGAATTATTACAATGCATTGGAAATTCAATTGGACTTTGTCTGGAAAGACTTAACTCAGTCTGGTTCAGACCGTGTGACTCTAAGCTTGGGTGAATCAGAAACAGGCGGAAGCGAAGATAATCCAAATGAAACCAACTTTAATGCGGGCAGTAGCGGGGATCGTCATATTGAAGTGCAATTCCGCGCTAAAGGTGAAATCAAATTAGTGTCTGAAGGGGCAGTTTATAGCACAGTCTTCAGTACGAGTGAAATGGTAGCAAATACTGCTTACCGGATGAACATTTTCGCTAATGATGACGATGCTGCATTGGTTAATTACACAGCACCTGACGGATCTACAGTTCCCTTAGCGGCGAACACAATGGACGTGTACATTGACGGAAATTTGGAGAAGAGTGCTCCACTTTTCCGTACTGCTACGAATAACAACTTTGGATCCTTCGGATTAGCGACTGGATCAGGAGATGATAAGGTAAACTTCATCTTTGATAACATTATCATTTCCACGATCGGCGATTAGATTCTCGATCGATTTCGAATCTTTCAGCGGGTTGGTCTATGCCAACCCGCTTTTTATTGCTTTGGTTCTGCTGATACTGTCTAAGGTGCTGCCCCTTGATGCTGCGCCGATAGAGTGTTTTTTCCCTGTCGGGACAAGGCCGTTGCATCAGTTACTGAATCAGAGCCGGTAATTTAAGGCTGATCGGCGCGTAGTATGTAATGACGAGGAGCGCCAGAATCATGACGAGGTAAAAGGGAAGCATTGCTTTGGATACCTTGAGAATATCACTGCCACCGACCCCTGCACCGACAAAGAGACAAGTACCTACCGGAGGTGTGAGCAATCCGATGCAGAGGTTGGTGATCATGATGATACCGAAGTGAACCGGATCAATTCCCAGAGAAATCGCAATGGGCAGAAAAATCGGTGTAAAGATAAGGACGGCTGGTGTCATATCCATGAAGACGCCGACGGCCAGCAGGGTAATGTTGATGATCAAAAGAATGATCAGCGGATTTTCGGAAAGAGCCAGTAGGGCAGAACTGACCTGTTGAGGCACTTGTTCATGGGTCAATAAGCGACTCATGGCGAAACTGCAGGCGACAAGGAAGAGAACGATTGCAGTGGTACGCGCAGCGCTGAGGACGATTTGAATGAGTTGGTTCGGCTGGATCTCCCGATAGACCACCACCCCAAGAAGAAAGGCCCAAAGGACAGCAATCGCGGATGCCTCAGTTGCGGTGAAGATACCGCCAAGGATGCCCCCGAGAACAACAATGACGAGAATAAGGCTGGGTATGGCACCGGCAATGGCGGGCCATAAGGCGGTCGCTTGTTCTGCTTCGCCCTCAGTTTTGCCGAATCCCTGGTTTTTGCAGATAAAGAATGCGACCAGCATCAATAGAGTACCGATGAGTATGCCGGGTAGGATGCCGGCAAGAAAGAGCGAGGCGACGGAAACATTTCCAGCAACCAGAGCGTAAACGATCATGATGTTGCTCGGTGGAATCAAGAGTCCGGTGGTGGCGGATGCGGAGGTGATGGCGATGCTGAAATTGCGCTCGTACCCCTTCTGTTTCATTTCCGGAATGAGCGTACCCCCGATACTGGAAATAGCGGCAACTGCCGAACCACTGATAGCACCGAAGAGCATACAGGTAAAGGTGTTGACGATGGCCAGGCCGCCGGGGATCCGCCCGACAATGGCATTGGCAAAGTTGATCAATCGACGGGACAGACCGCCGCTGCCCATGAGTTCGCCGGCGAGGATAAAGAAGGGGATGGCAAGAAGGGCGAAGCTATTGATCCCATTGGCCAGATCGCTGGCGATGGTGGTAGTTATATTGGAATAGCCGAGTGCGTATGCAGTTAAGAGGGTGGTCATGCCGAGGACGTAGGCAATGGGTACACGGAGGCACAGGAGTGCGACAAAAGTCAGGAGCATGAGGGCCATTTCCTGGTTCATGACGGGCCGCCTTCCTCTTTTGGTCGTGTATCCAGTAGATCCTGCAGGATGAGCTCAACGGAGAACAAGAGGATTAACAAGCCGCTGCCCGGTAGGGGCAGGTAGAACCAGGCTTTCAGTATCCCGAGGCCCGGCATGGTCTGTCCGGAGGCATAGCGTTTGCTGACCAGATCAATACCACCCTTGAGCATCACAATTGCGGCAAAAAGAATGATTAATGAGGAGGCCAGTATGCGGGCCATACGCTGCACATCGTTGGGCCAAGAACGAACGACGATATCGAGGCCGAGGTGTTTTTCTTCCCGAGTGACGAGGGCGGCTCCGAGTAGAGCCAACCAGACCATGAGGAGCCGGGCCAGCTCTTCGGACCAGGCTGCCTGACTGCTCAGTAGATAACGGGTGCCGACTCCCCAGAGAACATCGACAACCAGTACGAGGAAGACGAGTACGACGAAGCCCTTTAGAAAACGGGCTAACGCCTGATTGAGCACACTCAATAAATCGCTTATAGATTTCATCATTTATTGAGTGTGACAATCTGATCGAGGTAGAATTGAATCTGACCACTGGCGTATTTGTCGCGAACCGGTTGGGTCGCCTCGCGAAAGGGCGCCTGATCAACTTCATAAATCGTTACGCCCTGTGAGCGCATTTGCTCGAGGGCCTCCTCGACCCCTGCATTCCACGCCTCCCGTTGGAATTGGGAAGACTCATCGGCAGCTTTTTGGATCCAGCCCTGGGCTTCCGTCGAGAGCTTTTCGAGGGTAATTGATGAAATCAGCAATACATCGGGGATGCGGGTATGGTGATCGAAGCTGAATTCTTGGCAGACTTCAAAATGGCGGGAAGAAACGAAGCTGGGCGGGTTGTTTTCTGCCCCATCGACGACGCCCTGTTGCAGTGCGGTATACAGCTCGCCCCAGGAAATTGGGGTGGGTGCGGCACCGAGTGCTTTGACCATATCGATGGCGACTGGATCGTTCATGACGCGAATTTTCAGGCCAGCCAAGTCTGCCGGGCTGTGGATTGGCCGCTGGGTGTAGAAGTTTCGGCTGCCGGCGTCGAAATACGTCAACCCGGAGATGCCGCTGGGCTTGCCGGAGGCATTGGTCTCCAGCTCTTTGAGGAGTTGCTTGCCGATAGAGCTGTCGAGTACGGACCAGTAGTGCGCATTATCCCCGAAGACATAGGGGAGGCTGAATAATTGTGCGACGGGCACGAAATTGCCGAGCGCTGCGGTGCTGACTTTGGCGATATCCAGAGAACCTTCTTGTATTTGCTCCAGTGAGCTGACTTCGCTCCCGAGTTGTCCGTTGGGGAAGATTTCTACTCGAATGCTGCCTTGTGAGTATGCCTCAACACGACGCGCAAAATGCTCAATGCCTTTGTGTACCGGATGGTTTGTCGGGAGGCTGTGGACTGCTTTGAGTACAGTTTGTGCGCTGCCACCGGCCCCGGGTTTGAGGAATGCAAAGATGAAGGCGGTAACAAGTATGCCGACGAGTAGTCCAAATGTAAAAGAGGCAGTTTTCATGAAAGAGGGTAATTTCTAGGGTAGGCTTCCGCCCGGTTCTTATCGGCCCATCCATCCGCCATCGACCAGATAAATGGAACCATGGACGTAATCGGATGCGGCAGATGCGAGGAAAACAGTTACGCCCTTACAGTCATCAGGGCTGCCCCAGCGGCCTGCCGGGATGCGTGCAAGGATGGCCTCTGCGCGCTCCGGGTCATTGCGAAGTGCTTCCGTGTTATCGGTGGCAATATAGCCGGGGGCGATGGCATTGACGTTGACACCTTTGGCTGACCATTCGTTTGACAGTGCTTTGGTCAGCGAGCTGATAGCACCTTTACTGGCGGCATAACCGGGTACGGTAATGCCTCCCTGGAAGGTAAGCAATGAGGCGGTGAAAATAATTTTCCCGGACCCGCGCTGGCACATGTCTTTACCGAATTCACGAGCGAGGATAAAGGGAGCGTTGAGATTGACATCGATGACCGAGTCCCAGGACGCATCGGGATGCTCTGTGGCAGGTGCACGTTGAATCATGCCTGCATTATTGATGAGGATATCCGGTGTGCCGTGTTGTTCTTTAATCTTTCCAATAAACTGCTGAATTTCTTTGCGTTGACTGAGGTCACAGGGATAGCAGAAGCACTCTTTACCGAGTTGACGCACCTGTTTCTCTACTTCGGAGCCTCCGGGTTGTAGGCTCGAGGCGGTGGCAATGATGTCGGCTCCGGCTTCTGCCAGTCCAATTGCCATAGCGAGCCCAATCCCGCGGCTTGCGCCGGTTACGAGGGCGGTTTTTCCGGATAGGTCAAAAAGCTTCACCGCTATTTCAGGAGTGTGAGGGGTACGCCATCCATATCATCAAACTGTTGGTTTTCTCCGCCCATTGCCCAGACGAATTTGTAACAGGCGGTGCCGACTCCTGAATGGATGGACCAGGGGGGCGATAAAACCGGTTGGAGATTACGAACGACCAAGTTACGACTGGCATCCGGCGGCCCCATAAAGTGCATGATACAATTATCGTCGGTCAGATCAAAGTAGTTATAAATCTCGGAGCGTCGGAGATGGGTGTGCGGGGGCATGGTATTCCATACCGATCCTTCTGCCACATCGGTATAGCCTAAGACCAATTGGCAACTTTGTACCCCGTGCGGATGTATGTGCTGGTAGATGGTGCGGACATTGGCTGCTTCCTGTGAACCAAGTGTTATCTTGTTGGCTGTTTCCCGGGTAGACAAGGCGGTGGGGTACTCTTTGTGAGCCGGATAGCTGACCAGATAAAATTTCGCGGGATTTGTAGAATCGTCACTCCGAAACTGAATGCTCCGCGTACCCCGCCCGATGTAGAGACAGGCACAAACATCCAGAGCCCAAGTTTGCTCATCTGTTTTTATACTGCCGGATCCTCCCAGATTGATGACCCCCAGTTCTCGTCGTTCGCAAAAGTAGTCAGCGGCGAGAAGCTCTTTCGAGACTTCCAGAGAGAGGGCGTCTTCCAGAGGGACCGCTGATCCAATAATGGCTCGGTCGACTTCCCAGTAAGCAAGGCTACAGGTTCCTCCCTGAAAAAGATTTTCGAGAAGGAATCGATCGCGTAACTGCGCTGAATCGAGGGTGCTGTACTCGCATTTTGAGATACAGCTTTTAATAATCGTAGATTGCATATTGGTTGTATATTATCCTGAAATCAGGGTGCAAAAGCCTATGTGGAAAGAAAGGCTATTTTTTGTTCAATAATGAACAAGAGGTTTTCGTGTAAAGTAGCGGTATCTTCCGAGGCAGCCTTTAACAGTTGGTTTCTAATCATCGCTTCTGCGTTCATATTCGAACAATCGATCAAATTCAGTTCGCCAGTCTTTTATTTTTTGCTATTTTTATGAACAAGTTTTCTTAACGTATAGTTTTTTCACTTTTCCACTTACTCTATCTTACCTGATGGCAGAATACACGATTCGTAATCTAGAGAATGCCTGTAGATTATTGAAATCTGCTGCCAGTTGGCAACATCCCTTCCGCGTCAGCGAAGCTTCTCAGCGTCTTTCTATTCCGCGTACTACAGTGATACGCATTGTCCATGCGCTGACCAAGCAAGGCTTGTTACAAGAGTCCGACGGGCTCTATCGTCTGGGCGGAGTATTGCTCAACATTAAGCTCGGCTTAGCGGATCATCTGGATCTGGACGATATTGCCAGGCCTGTCTTGCGCGAACTGCGCGATGCGACTGGAGAAACTGCTTACCTGGGCATTTGGGATAATGGAAAGACGCTAATTTCAAAACTGTACAACAGTGAGCAGCCTTTGCGGGCCGGCTCTGCGGTGGGTTCGCGAGTGTATTCGCATACGGCTGCCGCCGGTAAAATCCTCATGGCATATCGTTTCTACGATGTGTTGTCGGAGATATGGCCGGCCAGCGAACGTGTGGCGCTGACTTCGAATTCAATTACTGAGTTGAGTGACTTGCAGCAGGAATTGGCAACTGTGCGTAAGCAGGGTTGGGCGATTGATGATGAGGAATATTTCCTCGATATTCGTTGCTTGGCCTGTCCGGTATACGATCAGAACGACGAGGTTTTTGCGGCAATCGGCATTACCGCTCCGAAGACACGTTTCCCGGAGGAGCGCAACCAGGAGATGTTTCGCATGGTGCAGGAAGCGGCGGAAGAACTGAGTAAGATTGTCGCGAAGTGCCCGACACCTTTGCCAAAGAACGCATCGGATTAAAAATTAATTTCAGCAGGATTGAAAACCTGCCCTTACCCCAACTCAATCAGGCTTGTTTTGACAAGTTATGCTTATGAATGCCCTTTGCGCGATTAGACTTTCGCTCCTCTCCTTATGTTTTCTACCGATGGTCGTGCATGCCAGCCTGCGTTTGGGGGCTCCTTTCAGTGACGGCATGGTCTTGCAGCGCTCTTCACAGGCGGTGATTTGGGGGTGGGCGACTGCCGGTGAAACGGTGCGTGTAGATGCTTCCTGGGGCAGTCGTGCCCGGAGTCGAGCGGGTGCGGACGGCTATTGGATACTCCAAATTGAAACCCCCGGAGCGGGTGGGCCGCATACCATAAGCGTGGAAGCCGATGAAAAAATCCTTTTGCAGGATGTCCTGATCGGTGAGGTATGGCTGGCTTCCGGTCAGTCCAACATGGAGTATGCGCTGAGCAAAGACAAGGATGCGGAAGCCGCTCTTAACGGGGCGAATTTACCTGAAATCCGACTGCTCCATGTGGGCAGGCGTGCCTTGCCTGCTCCACTGGATACACTAACTGTGCAATGGCAGGTGTGCTCGCCCGATACGGTGGCTAATTTTTCCGCAGTGGCCTATTATTTTGCTAAAAAAATCCATGAAGAATTGGATGTTCCGGTGGGGATTATCGACACCTGTTGGGGCGGGACTCGTGTGAGTCCGTGGACTGCTCCTGAAGCCTTTGCGGGATCTGAAGAAGCGTTCATCGAGAATAACCGCAAAGTGGAATCGAACTATGCCAGGGATCTGAAAAAGTATGAAAGCACTGGAAAAGGCAGGCGCCCCACGCTTCATCGGGGCTGGAGCTATCTCTACAACGGTATGATTCATCCTCTGGTCCCTTATACTTTGCAGGGATTTCTTTGGTATCAGGGGGAAACAAATCGATCGGACGGGGTGGCTTATGGGCCGAAATTCAAGCGCATGATAGAATCCTGGCGAACTGCCTGGGGCGGTGACTTGCCCTTTTATTTTGTACAAATCGCACCCTATGCCTATTCGCAGTTCCCCCACCGGAATATAAATTCTCCTTTAATATTACCAGAGTTGCGCGAAGGCCAGCAGCAGGCTCTTGAATTGCCTAATACAGGGATGGCAGTGATTACCGATCTGGGTAATCTGCAGGACATCCACCCTGCGGAAAAGGCACCGGTTGGTGATCGACTGGCTTTGCTGGCACTACGCCATACATATGATCAGCCCTGTATGGCGGATTCTCCAAGCTTTGCGCGATTGAGCATAGAAGGCGATCGCGCCCGAATTTTCTGGAGAGATGCGGACGGCTTGCAGTCCTCGGACGAGGCGAATTTGAGCTGGTTTCAAATCGCTGGGGCAAACCGGGTTTTTTATCCGGCCGAAGCCCGGATTGAAGGGGATACGGTGCTTTTGCATAGTCCGGAGGTGGCCCAACCCGTAGCCGTACGTTTTGCCTGGCACGAGTCAGCAGAACCCAACTTGGTCAACTCTGCCGGCTTGCCGGCGGTGCCATTCCGGAGCGATGACTGGATAAATGCGGCAATGGCGGATCAGCCGATCATCGGAGCGAAGCGATTCCATAATCCCCAGGACAAGGATGGTTATTTAATTCTGGAAGACTTTGAGGGCACGCAGCAAACTGGATCCAGTCCAGTGGGCGTGACCCGTTTGCGGCCAAGTCGCGGGTCGGGGGAGGCCAATGTGAAGGTAGTTGCGGGTGCGGATAATCTCGCCGACAATGGTTCGGGCAGTGGTTTGCAACTGCAGGATTTTAGTACGACGGAAGGCGTTGCTCTGGAGTATGAGTGGAATGAGTCAGTCTCTGTCTTGGAGGTCTCTTTTGATTTTGTTTGTCATGCAAAGGACGGAAGTGGCTTGATCACATTAGGCGTGGGAACAAAAGGCGTGCCTTTAATCAGTAATAATGTGCGCCTTGCCCGGTGTTCGCTTTATGGAAACGGGAAGGTCTTTCGTCAGAATACTAGTGATGGTCGTCCTCATCAGTTGCTTTGCGTGGTGAACGATCTGGATGGGAGTGCCTTTCCCTATGTCGATCCTCAGGGTAATTCAGTATCCATACCACCGAACAGTGCGGCCTATTGGTTGGATGGAAGACTGCTCCATAGGGAACCTTTACGAGAGAGTGATCCGGGAAATAGCCGCATCTATGAGACGGGAAAAAACCTGGGGCGGATCGGCTTGAACAGCACAACGATGCATTCGGGCCTTCACTTTATAATCGATAATATCGCGGTTCGGGACTTGTTGCCGGAGGCAAAAGAGGCGCATCCAGAAGCGACTGCCGGGTCAGTACCGGGGAGTGCTCCCAATGTGTTATTGATCATGGTGGATGATTTGCGCCCCGAATTAGGCTGTTATGGTGCAGAATATATGCAGACGCCCGGCATCGATCGACTGGCGGGAAATGGGGTACTTTTTTCTCAGGCGTATTGTCAGCAAGCCATCTGTGGTCCTTCACGTATAAGCATGTTTACCGGGTTACGGCCCGATTCTACCGGTATTTATGCGCTTAGTCAGACACTGGAGGAAACATTGCCGGATACCCTTACCATGGTGGAGCACTTTAAGACACATGGTTATGAAACGGTGTCTCTGGGTAAAATTTATCATGATAAAAATGAGGATAAGGCGTTTTGGGATGTCTTGGACCGCTGTAAAGCGGATTATTATGTGGCACCGGAAAGTTTGGCCAAGATTGAGGAACGCAAGGCGATTGCTCTGGCCAATGGTCTGACTCCAGATGTCGGCAATTCTTCTACCGCAGTTGCATCGCTTTATAAACGAGCGATTCGTGGCCCGGCATATGAGTCTGCCGCTGTTCCGGATAATACCTATACAGCTGGCATTATTGCGGAGCGCGCGACCGGTTTCTTGAAAAATCGTTCGGCCAAACCTTTTTTTCTAGCTGTCGGATTTCGTAAGCCGCATCTGCCCTTTGTCGCACCGAAGAAATACTGGGACCTGTATGATGAGAGTGCGATTGTGATCCCTTCCAAAGAGGAGCCGGAAGGGGCTCCCTCGGTGGCTTTTACAAATTGGGGGGAGCTGCGCAGTTATCATGGGATTCCAGAGGAGGGATATCTCGACGCAGCCACTGCACGCACTCTGATTCATGGATACCGTGCCTGTGTGTCTTATGTAGACAGCCAGATCTCCAAGCTGCTGGATGAGCTCGCTTCTCAGGGATTGGAGCAAGAGACCCTAATTTTATTAGTGGGAGACCATGGATTCAAACTGGGAGAATACGGTGACTGGAGTAAGCACACGAATTTCGAATTGGATACTCGGGTGCCGATGATCGTCTCGGGCCCCGGCGTAGCCAAGGGAGAGAAATCGGATGCGCTAGTCGAACTGGCCGATGTTTTTTCCAGCTTGAGTGAATATTGTGGATTGCCGGCCACTCAGTCTGACGGCTTCAGCATGGTGCCGGTCTGGAAAAAACCGTCCCGCCCCTGGAAGCTGGGTGCCTTTAGCCAATATCCTCGTAAGGGAGGGATGGGGTATTCGGTGAAATCCGCCGGATGGCGTTACACCGAGTGGTTCGATCAGTCGGGGGCATTCTTCGATCGTGAACTCTATGACCATCGGGATAGCCATTTGGCATCGGTAAACCTAGCAGAGGATCCAGAGTTCCTGGATCAGCGTATGGCCATGGAGGAAATACTTCTCGGAGGTCCTCTCCAGGCTTTACCGCAGGAGTGAGGAAAGGGCTGGGGAAGTCGACTTTTTGGGATTGTTCGTATCTGAACGCGATTGTATAGGCTCGACAGCTTCCGCCTTGAGCCAATGACTGTACGCTAGATATTAAATATCACAACATTTGCACATGTATAGTTAAGCTAACCTAACATGTAAGCCAGCCCCACGCATGTGGCTTATTTTGCTTGTTTCGTTCTAACCACATGAAACCTGTCCCTCAATACCTTGATTTAGAAAAGACCAGCCATTCGCGGCAAGGGGCCTTTGCCCTGATGGTTGCGCTGAGCTTGATGAGCTTTCTACTGCTCCTTTTGCTCAGTTTGTCGAGTTTGATCCGGGTTGAACTGGGAAGTTCCTCCTCACGGTCCAATCGGTTGTTGGCGGAGGAGAATGCCAAGCTGGCTCTGCAAATTGCCATCGGCAACCTGCAGCGATATACGGGGGTTGACCAGGTGAGCACCGCGAAAGCAGAC
Organism: Opitutia bacterium UBA7374; assembly: GCA_002469895.1. Lineage (GTDB taxonomy): Bacteria > Verrucomicrobiota > Verrucomicrobiia > Opitutales > Coraliomargaritaceae > UBA7374. The sequence continues at coordinate 14,917 of DKOA01000036.1, read as the reverse complement.
ATTTTTCTAAGTGATGCGGGCAATGAGGAGCAGATTAAACGACCGCATTGGCTGGGTGTTTGGGATACAGCCCCGGTATGGGATACCGACGAAGAACCCTATCCCAGGGCGGGCGGTGAGCAGACTTACGAGCGCCAAGCCGGATGGGATAGTTTTACCAAGGCGACCAAATTAGATTTAGCGCGGACCTGGCTAGTGAGTACGGATGAGCGTGAACGGGTATCGCCGACAGCAGAATACAGTGTGGGGGAGGAGGCCAAAATGGCTTCCCTGCCGGCCAACTTGAGCGGTGCCGCGGGGGGCTCCGATGACGCGATTTATGCACCTAAAGTTACTATATCAATTGACCAAAATCCGAATCGTCAGGATTCCTACAGCTGGTGGGTCAGTGATGAGTCTCAGAAGGCAAAGATTAATATCGAGGATCCACTCTATGGAGAAAGCGACTTCCAATCGCAGTCGATCCGTTCGACGCTGGCTTTGCGCAATGGCCCGGAGGTGCCTCTGGGGCTGTTCGGTTCAGATATAGCGGATTGGGCAAGCGTACAGTCGGTGGACTCGATTGATATACTTAACGGAGGAGGCGCCAATAACCTCTCTGCGGCCGGGTATTTCCATGATTTCACTGTGCATGGTTTCGGATTGCTTACCAGCCCGACCAAAGGTGGCTTGAAGGACGATCTTTCGCTCGCTTTCGATATTCCTGATAGGAGCTTGTACCTCCGGCGTCATGACAGTCGTCGTCGGGATGTATTCAATTACATGGCGCTGCCCAACGACCGTAGAGACCCGGGTAACGAGTCATGGATGTACTCTCGTCTGGTAGATGGGGGTGAATATAACGTACGGAACTACATCGATGTGATCGAATCGGTCTCATTTGAGGATGTCTCGAATCGGCCGACCTCGCAGACAGATATTTATGGCAATATTTTAGCAGCTCAGGGAAGGGACATTTCCCTAGCGCGCTGGAGCTTGCTTGGCTATCACCATAACTTGTACCGATATATGGATGCGCCGACTTCTTCCTCGCCTTCCATTCTTTCCCAGCCGGCTCATATTGCAGAGAGTTATGCGCAAAGAAGGGGATGGACGAGTCGTATTCGGCGTGGGGTCATGGCCGGGATGAATTTTGACGGCGAGGGCCGACGCTTAAATGCAGTTGGGGGGAATCCTCGTCCGCAATCCTACAATCACTTGACTCGTTACAAGGGGATGCTCTTCCGTCCGGATTCTAAAAGCAAATTAGATCTGGGTGCTGCAGAAGGGCCGACTCATTTCCCTGAAGAAGAGGATTTTATTACCTATCCATTAGCTCCCTTAGTCTCCGAGTTGATCCTCTCTGTACAGGTGGAGTACACCCTGAATGGCAGAGTCTTGTTAAAGTATTATCCGTTACTTGAATTAACCAATCCTTATGATGTTTCGATAGAACCATCCAAAGGAATGCTTCTTCAGTTGATGGGTAACCAGAACTTCATCGATTTTAGGCTAGAGCCCAGTGCCACTTACGCAGGCAAGGTTCCCGAAAATGTTTGGTCCAAACCCGTGGCGCTTTTGTCGACGCCTAGTTCTTTCACAAATTTGTACTCCGGAGGCGTTCATGGCACTGTCGATAGTGGGCGTGTGCTGCGGGTTCGCACGTCCGGAAATATTCGCTACGTCGATACCGTATCATCCAGCGGTTCGAGGAGGTCTCCTTCAACCAATGCGGTGGATTATCCCATATTCATTCCTCGCACAGGTTTGGGTGTTTTCGAACCCGGCGAGGTAAAGACCTTTGTCCATAATTCTGGGGCGGGTGCGATTCATACAATGGCACAAGGTGGTTCGACGACTTATGATTTGAATGGTCTGGAGAAAGAGTTGCGCAGTTTTGCTACGGGTACACGAACTTCTCCCAATATCGAATTTAAAGGTCTATGGCCGACTCACCCGCAAGCCTACGACAGTCTTGAGGTGGAAACGGCTATATCAACTTTAATGCCGAGTGGCAGTACCGGATTTAACCGAGATGTGCATATCGTCGCTAGTCTGAGCAACTATACTACAAGCGAAGTGGACGAACCGATTGATATTGTTCGTGCCTCAGTCTCTGGTGATGCCAGCGCCAGCGCGGCAAATGTAAAAAGGTGGACCCTGAATCGAGGCAGCACAAAAACGATCTATACGATGCATTTTGAGCGTCGCTCTTTCGATCAATATGAAGACCTGGGTGCCGATGGCAGTATTCAAGGGGAGGATTTCCTCGGCTATATCAATCCTCGGTCCCTATTATCGGATCATGAGCATGGAGTCTTCAGCGTAAACTTTCCAAACGAAATCAAGCACGGTCCTTTAAATGCCGAGTTTCGCTTCAATAACGATGGAAGTAATCCGGACCTGACGGGTTTTGGAAACTGGGGCGCGGATAGTGCAACGAACTCAGGAGCCATCTTTTTCCATGTGCCCCGCCGCCCACCGATGTCGATAGCGGAGTACAGACATGCGAATCTCGGATTTTTCGGGCATGAACCTGCCTATGTCATCGGTTCCTCACTTCCACCGATACCACATCGTTTTGGGAATTATGATCTTACCCGCGTCTATGATGATTGGAAAAACGACTGGTCCGACTTTCCCTACAACAGAGATTACAGCAGCACGCTCTCTTTCGGTTCTCTGACGACTCTGAATTCGGCGAGAAGTCGACCTGTAGCAGTCAATCTCTTTCCGGATCTCTCCTATTTATATAATGCAAAGCTTTGGGATGAGTACTTTCTCTCATCGCTCGATAAGCATTACGAAGATACCATCGCAGATGCGCTCAATGGAGAGGATTTGCCCAACTCGCGGATTCAATTACGCGACTCGAATCCCGATCAGGCTGTCAATTTGGAAGACTTCCAGACCTCGGCTGTTGAGTTGTTGGTTGACGGATCCTTTAATGTGAACTCAACCAGTGTAAAAGCCTGGGCCGCTCTTCTGGGATCTATGCGCTCGATCGAGCCAATCGGTAGTTTCAGCACCTTTGATAATTTATTCCTGCGCATGCCGACTCTGGAAGAAGATTCAAGTGAGTGGGAGGGCTTCCAGTCGATCCCGGATATACGAATTTATAATGAGTCCGAAGCGGGTTATCCGATATCAGAAGAGGAGACGCTGGACTCTCTGGCGGCAAATATTGTTCAGCAGGTTAAAGCGAGAGGTCCATTTCTGAGTCTATCGCATTTCATCAACCGGCAATTGAGCAATGAGGAAAAAGGTGAATCCGGAGCCTTGCATAAGGCAATTGAGAAATCAGATGTGAATTCTGGAAAGCAGCCGTACGCTCCCGGTTCGCTTATGCAAGGTGACTTATTAAGCGCGCTTGGTCCCGTTCTGGATACCCGATCCGATACCTTCCTCATTCGTGCGCGTGGTGAATCAGGCGTTGGTGGTAAGTCATCCGAAGTTTGGTGCGAGGCGGTGATTCAGCGAAATATTGAATATATGGATGCCGCAGCGGACTCTCCGATATTGGCACCCGATGAGATTGTAAGCCCGCTGAATCAAGATTTCGGACGTCGCTTTACTATTGTAAGTTTTCGTTGGCTGGAGGAATCTGAAATTTAGTATGAACGTATCCTCGGTGTTCCTATCAGTGCTCTGCAATTTGCTTGTTGTCAGTATCCTCACGGTGCACGGGCAACCCGCCGAACAGACGCGTACGTTCAAATTTCAACTTTTATGCCTCGATCAGACGATTCGTGAGTTGAAGTATCAGAACGGAGGAGAGGTTGTTGATGTAACGGTACCCAATGCATCCTTTTCCAAAGTATATGATTATACAGGAGATCCTTCGCTCGATTTCTTTATCGAAAAACCACTCAGTGACGGATCGGTCAACCGGATCCAGGTGGAAAGTCTGAATATTCCGGAATCCGCTTCTAACAGTACTCTGCTTTTTTTGATCGATGTAAAAGTCGGAGAAAAAGACCCTCTGGTTTTTTCTGTCTTTAGCAAAGACTTACAGCTCAGTCGGCCGAATAGTTTGGTTGTAATCAATAAAGCAGAGCAGCCCATCCGGGTGATCGCAGGAAGTGAGGATTTTAAGTTGCCATCCGGGAAAATTGACATCGCGCCGATTACTCTGGATGCAAACAATCGCTTCGAATTGACGGTCTACAAGCTGTTTGAAAAGAAAGCGGTGAAGGCCTATTTATCTAGCTTGCGAATGAATCCGGATCATTCGATGTTTTTGTTCGTCTACCCAGATGAGCAAAATCCACGTCGACTCAAGGCCTATAGTGTTTCTTATCTGGACCCGGATTCCGCGCGCGCTTTGGATGCCGAAACGGCCGCTAAGCTACCGCCTAAAAAACGACAAACAGAATTGGTCGAACTTTCTGAGCGTCAGGCTGAACTAATTGATATGGATGATACAGAGGAATAATTGGGGCAGTTCTCATCCTGACTCGTCCATCAGGTTAAATTCATATTTTTATTACATTTTGAGCATTTATCTAAGTGCTCGATTCGTCTATTCGTTATCTCTAAATGTTACTCCCCAAGTACATAGTTAGCATATGGAAACGCATCTATCGGGTACCTGACCGCCTCGTCCTTTTTTTGCAGCTTCAACTGGCCGGATGTTTTCTTCCTTTCGCGGGTGCTCAGGAATTGCCGTACCTGATTGATATTTATGACGCTACGGACAGTGATACTTCAAAAAACACTACAGCTGCAGACTTCTCAGCTGCCGGAGTCAGGGGACTTAATGGAAGCGAGCCGGTTATTTTTATCGATGGGAGCCCTCTGAGTGCGGTTTTAGAGTCGGATAATAATGAAGTCCGAATGCGATTTCGATCCGATGACACGAGTGAGTATGTCGGCGGATATCGCGCGATGGCACTGAGCGCAGAGTTATCTACAGATCTGGATTTTGCCCCCGATCTGATGCTTGATTATATTAATAATAACAATAACTCCATATTCGTCTCTATTGAGAAACTCAATCTTGAGCCAAACGCTTGGTATACGCTTTATTTATTTGGTTCAGTGGCCTCTACCAGTTTACGGAGCAGCCAGTTTACGCCTGTAAACAATGATCGGGTTACTTTTGCTGCGATAAGCCCGGTTAAAGAGTATCTATCAGTACATTTTCAGACTGGTGCCCGTTGGGATCCGGAATCGGATTCGATTGATTTTATCTGGGAAGAGGGCGATGGCCCATCTGCTCAATTTAACGGCCTCGCTATTGCCTCCGCATATTCTGTGCTCATTGATTTTTATGACAGTAATCGATGGAACTCATCAACAGATACTACGGCAGTTGATTTTTCCAATGTGGGGGTCACTGGTTTAAATGGCACCGAATTCGTAGATTTTGTCGATGGTAGTGATAAAACCATCTTGGAAAATAATGGGGTGGTCGGAAATGTTTCACTGGAGGCAGATGACGGGGCACCCGTTCTTACTTTTGCTTCCGAGTACACTACATATCCGGGTGGATTCCGCTCCTTCGCGCTGAGCAACTCATTTGCCCAGAATTTGCAACATTCACCGGATCTGATGCGCGATTATTTAAATAATAGTAACACGCCAATTACCGTTTCTATTTCAAATCTGGACCTGAGTCCACGCACGAGATACACACTCTATTTGTTCGGGAATGTAGAGCCTGTCTATGATCGGGATAGTCAATTTACGCCAATTGACGGAGATGTTACTTATGCATCGGTCACCTCCGGAACGGAGTCTCTGGTCGTTGATTTTACCACCGGCAGTACTTGGGACAGCCAGACTAGTTCGGTTAAATTTCTTTGGGAAAAGGCGACTGGTGCATCTGCCGGGCAATTTAATGGGCTGGCGATTACTCCACAGCAAATTGCCAATGAGCCGTACAGCGGGATTCAGAACTTAGTGACGGAAAGTAATGGCAAGCTGAGTTACTCAGGGTATGCAAATATCGGCCAAACCAATGCGGTAAATACCGTGCCGGACTTTTCCACTGTGGGGTACCGTGAAGGAGGTGTGTCGATTCCATTTGTTCCTGCGGTATTGACTTTGTCGGACAATGGGTCCGGCGATGACACCAATCGGATCCAAAGTGCAATCGACCAGATAGAAAATAGGACTCCGGATGAAAACGGTCATCGCGGTGCTTTATATCTGGAGGCGGGTGACTATACGGTCTCCCGTACACTGACGATTAATCGAAGCGGTATCGTAATCCGTGGTGCCGGTTCTCAGGAAGCGGGTGGTACCCGGATAACTTATACGTCTACAAGTAAGTCGAACCTCTTTGAAGTTTCTGGTAGCGGGAGCCCACAGAGAAGGGGGTCAACTTTTCTAATTGTAGATGACTATGTCCCGACGGGGGCAAAGAGTTTTCATATTGAAGATACGTCAACTTTATCCCCCGGCGATACTATGATCATTGAAGTGACGCCCAATGAGAGCTGGTTGCAGGATATCTTCCACTTGGACGCGGACGAAGATTACGAAACGCCAGATGGCAAGTACTATGGCTGGTCAGCTTCCGGGTACACCCAGCGATTTAGAAGAAAAATAGAGTCAATTGTGGGAAACCTGGTGACTGTGGAGTCTCCCATCGTCATGCCGGTCGCTTCATTTCATGGCGGCGGTCGGGTCTATGAGTATACGTTTAATGGGGCGATTGAAGAGATTGGCTTTGAAGGCATTCGTCTGGAGTCTTCTTTTACTACGACAAGTGGTGATCTCGTGGGCGATGATTTTGATCCGAATGACGCCTCCCTCGACGAACATGGTTGGTCGGGCATCAACATGCGGAGTGTTCGTAATTCATGGGTGCGGCAGGTGACGGGCAAATACTTTGGTTATGGGTTGATATCGATTCAAAATAATAGCCAATACATCACCGTAGAAGATTGTGCGATGCTCGATCACAAGTCCCGAATTATAGGCGGGAATCGCTACTCCTTTAACATCGATGACTCCTGCCATTTATTATTTCAGCGCTGTCTCACACGCAGTGGTCGGCATGATTATGTGAGTGGTTCGCAAACACCGGGCCCGAATGTTTTTGTCGATTGTTTAGCGACCGATGCACGTTCGGATGTTGGGCCGCATCATCGTTGGGCGACTGGGCAATTATATGACAATGTAAGGACGGATAATGATATTAATGCGCAAAATGCCACCACTTCCGGAAGCGGTCATGGTTGGCGGGGTGCTCAGATTATGTTTTGGAACTGCCGGGCAGATGACATGATCTGCGATGCTCCACGCAGTGGGATGAATTGGAGTGTTGGGAACACCTATAATGTGCGAAGAAAAAGTACGCAGAGTGAGGAAGCGTATGGCATTTGGTATTCGGCAAATCTATCGGTTTCTCCCAGATCACTGTACTATGCCCAACTCGAAGATCGACTGGGTGAAGATGTGCTCTCTCGCATGACCCTGCCTTTACAGCGTACCGGATCTATTTGGAGGCAATTATATAGTTGGGATGGGGAGGGGCATTTTGCGGATCGGGTGATTGCTTGGATAGATGCAGGCACGAGAAAGGGAAACCGGATATCGCTGCAGGCGGCTGTTCGGGATCTATCGATGCTGCAGAATGGAATCACCTCGATAGAGTGGCGAAAAGTTTCCGGGCCGGGGGCGGTTGTCTTTTCGGATACCGGAGCTCTCCAGACTCAGGCAGCGCTGGGTGAACCCGGTGACTACGTTTTTGAGGTGTCGGTTCAGTCGGGAGAGCAAACGGCGGTGGCGCGAGTGAATCTTTCTGATCCGACGACAAGCGGAGAGAAGGTATCGGCCTTCCATGCGTGGACTCGCTTTTTTACCGGTTTGGGTAGCCAGGTTCGGTTCATTGACGATCCAGATCTGGATGGCCTGAACAACTTAGCAGAATATGCCTTGGGGCGACATCCTACGGAAAGAGATACAGACACGTCTTTCCTCGCACAGTCAAAGCTGGCAATGGAGGATGCTGAATATTTGGAGATATCTTATATGCGGCGGCGGGATTATGGGCAACGTGGCTTAAATTATAGGGTGGAGAGTGGGCTGCAAATCGACAGCTTGCTGGAATCGCTCCCGGTTTTTACGACGGAGATAGAATCGGATGACTTTGAAGTGGTGAAGCACCGGCTACCGATCATCGATGATGCCGGTTTTGCCCGTCTGCGCATCGAATTCAATTAGCTCCGAATCGGATTTTGTGCGGGGTACCAGTTCGCTCCGAATAAAGATTCGGTCACCTTAGGAACGGTTTTTAATGAGTTCCTTTGCCGGTCGTTGCTTTCGGTCTTCTGTTTTCGGGCTTGTTTCCCCGGGGCAAGCTGTTTTTCTAGCCCTTTTCTTATGATGAAGCGCACCCACCATTGCTCTGAACTCCGCAAGTCTGATGCGGGCACAACCGCAACTCTGGCCGGATGGGTCGATTCTGTCCGCGACCACGGCGGTATTCTCTTTGTCGACTTGCGCGACCGCGAGGGACTGACACAGATTGTGCTCGACCCGAGTAATGCTGCGCTCGAGGCCCAATTTAGCTCGATCAAGCCGGAATCAGTCATCGCAGTGAGCGGCCGGGTGGAGGAACGAATCGCGGATGCGGTGAATACGAATCTGGATACGGGCGGTATCGAACTGCACGCAAGTGAGCTGAAAGTACATAATGTCTCAAAGACTCCGCCGTTTCCAATGGACGATTCGGCGGACAAGACGGGTGAGGATATTCGGATGACTTATCGTTATCTGGATTTGCGCCGTCGGACCAATCTGGATGTTTTACGGATGCGTCACCAGACCAGCCAGTCGATCCGCAATTATATGGATGAAAATAGCTTCATCGAGGTGGAGACGCCGATGCTCTTTAAGAGTACACCGGAGGGTGCCCGCGAGTTTCTTGTTCCCAGTCGGATGAACCCGGGGTCGTTTTATGCGCTTCCGCAATCGCCTCAGCAGTACAAGCAAATGCTCATGGTGGCCGGAGTGGAGCGTTACTATCAACTGGCCCGTTGTTTCCGCGATGAAGATCTGCGGGCAGACCGCCAACCGGAGTTTACCCAGTTGGACATCGAACTTTCCTTTATCGACCGGGAGGACATGTACCAGCTAATCGAGGGTCTTATGCAACGCGTCTGGAAAGATGTGCTGGATGTTTCGATAGAAGCTCCTTTTCTGCGCATGAGCTATTTTGATGCGATGAACCGTTTCGGCGTGGATAAGCCGGATATGCGTTTTGAAATGGAACTGCAGGACTGTGGGAAAATTTTCAAAGAATCGACTTTCAAAGTGTTTTCCGGCGCGCTGGCCTCCGGTGGCGCAGTGAAAGCATTTACTGCGAAGGGGTTGGCTGACCTCACGCAAGGTGAGTTGCGTGGCTTGGAAGATGCGGCAAAGTCACTCGGAGCGAAAGGCTTGGCCTTTATCAAGTCGGAAGGGGGCGAATGGAAGTCACCCATCCTGAAGTTCTTTTCCGACGAGGAAAAAGAGGCCCTGCGTGAGCAACTCCACATCGAGGATGGAGACATCGTCTTTTTTGCTGCCTGTGAGTGGGAGCGCGCCTGTACAATTCTGGGTCGTGTGCGTCTGGATGCAGCTCAGTTGCTGGTTAAACGGGGTAAGTTGGAAATTAGCCCGACGGACTACAAATTTCTCTGGGTGATTGAGTTTCCGCTTATGCTGATGGATGAAGAGCAGGGCCGATTTGTTGCTTCGCACCATCCTTTTACCGCTCCGGTAGAGGCAGATATCGAGCTGCTCGACAGTGACCCGAAGGCCGTGCGTGGTCAGCATTACGATTTAGTTCTGAACGGCGTCGAGTTGGGTGGTGGTTCTATTCGTATTCACCAACCGGACGTACAGAAGAAGATATTTGAAGATGTCCTGAAGATTGAGCCGGACGTGGTGGAAAGTCGTTTCGGCTATATGCTAAAATCTTTTGAATACGGTGCACCCCCGCATGGAGGGATTGCTTTCGGGCTCGACCGGATGGTGGCGATTCTGTCGCAACGAAGCAGTATCCGAGATGTCATTGCTTTTCCGAAAAATCAGAAGGGACAGGAAATGATGACCGCGAGTCCGGGCATAGCGACAGCGCGTCAGTTGCGGGATCTGCACATCAAAACGTCCTTGCCGGAGAAGGAAAATACCGACGACTAAACAGGCGACTGTCCTGGATTGATTTTTTTTCGTCTGGAACCCGGTGGCAAAACCGGGTTTCTTTATAGTTATCTTATCCCGAATAATGCAAAGTTTCCACACTGCTTGGATTGTCTTTCTGGTGGCCGGTTTTTACCTGCTACAGGTCGACGCGGCAGAAACGATGCAGCCGAAGGCACCGATTCAGAATTTTCGTATCCCGCGCTTTGCCGAAAGTGGGTATACCCAATGGGTGCTACGTGGTGAGCGGGGTTTGTACAAGAATGCGGAAGAGGTGGCAGTCGAGGGCATGGAATTGCGTATTTACAGCGGTGATGCGCGCAAATTAGTCGAGCTATCGATGGTCAGCCCGCAGGCAGAGATTTTAATTGAGGAGAACCGCGCTTTTTCGGAGGAGCCAATTCATATCACCGGGGGTAACTTTACACTCAATGGGGTTGGTTGGAATTGGCTTGGTGAGGAAAAGTCAATCCGAGTGCAATCCCGAGCTCAGGTCGTTTTTGCCCAAGGTTCGGGTGCGTCGCTGGGGCCGCTCGCTATGATCGATGGGAACTCGGCCGAGCGGACAAAAATTACCAGTGACGAACTACTCTTACGCACTTTGGAGGACGGCTATTATTTTGAATTCATGGGGAATGTATCGGTTGTTTCAGGTGAGGGGACGCTACGCAGCCGTACTCTCATTGCGGAGGTTGATCTGGCCTCTGAGAGTGCCGGAGTGGTGCAAACCAGTTTGGAGACTGAGGGCGGGGATTCGATGCGTTATGTATTGGCAAGAGATGCTGTGGTCGTCCGCACTGCCGAGCGGGTTATCCGAACGGAGCAGTTGGAGTCTTTCCCGGCCGAGAATCGTTCTGAATTGAGCGGTTTGACCGAAGTCAGCCTGCCGGGCGCGCTGATAACCGGCGGACGCATTGAAATGGGCGCGACCCAAGCGATTGTCCATGGGCAGGTGACTGGTGGTCGAGCGCAAATGCTCCTTTTCAGAACCGGCGGCCTTGGTCTGGGTGGGGATTCTGAGTTGAGCGAAGAGACGATTGTTTTGGCAGATCGCATCACTATGGTAGAGGATACGAAAGAGTATCGATTTATTTTTCAGGGCCGTGTGGAAGTTTTGTCCGGAGCTCTACGGCAGGTTTCAGAGAAACTCACTGTGTATTCCCGCAAGGTAGCGGGTAGCGTAACTCCAGAGGGGTCTGAAGAAATCGGGCAGGTCTACCAAATGCTCGCGGAGGGGGCCGTGGTTATCGAACGGGACGGGCAGGAAGCGCAGGCGGAATCAGTACGCTACCATCCTTTGAGGGAAAGTGCGGAGTTGACCGGCAGTCCCGAATTTTCTGACGGGGAATCAACTCTACGGGGCAATCGTATCGATTTGGCGCCCGGGCGCGTTGTCGTATACGGATCGGAGGCAGAGCCTGTAGTGGTTCATTTACCGGAGATTGCCGATTTCGGCTACACGGGTCCTTCGCGGGGGATGGGCAGCGGTGATTCGGACAGCGGGGAAGTGTTGTCCGTGGTGGATGCGGAAGAGGTGACTGTTGAATCCGAGTTAGAGCCGACAGTAGTGCAGAGTCATGAGGTAATCATTTATCATGGTGGGGATTCCCAGCGGATTGATTTTCGAGAGAATGTCATCGTGACGGGAACAAATCTTCGGGTGACTTCGGATAAGATGGAGGTGTATTTAGACAAGGAAGATGGCTTGGACGGTGGCAGCGGGTCACTTGCCGGTGATGTCAAACGGATCATAGCGCGGGAGAATGTCGAAATTGTGCAGGCCGGCCGGACGGCTACTTGTCAAACGGCTGAATTGTTGCCGCGGGGTGGTATCGTGATCTTAACCGGGCAAGCCAGAGTGGTCGATGCAGAGGGCACTGCGGAGGGCCATCGCATCACTCTGAATCGTGGGCAGCGTCGTGCCCGGGTGGAGGGTAGTCTGGAGGTGGGAGACGGTCGCGCGCGTGTCACCCTGCCGGCGCTGGATACGGAACCCAAAAACGCCGGTGATTAAAAGTGGATAGCAGTTGCCCAGTCTCTTTGTTTTCTTCTAACGTGCATACTCATGGTGGACTCTGAACCAGCAGCAAAAATCCAGACGCGTGGTCTGATCCGTAAATATGGCAAACGCCAAGTGGTGAATGGCGTGGATCTGCAAATCTCTGGAGGCGAGATTGTTGGCTTGCTCGGGCCGAATGGCGCAGGAAAGACCACTACCTTTTACATGATTGTCGGGCTGATCGCTCCGACCAGCGGGGAGGTCTTGCTCGATGGGGAGGATTTATCCGGTTTCCCAATGTACCGTCGAGCGCGTCGGGGCATCGGCTATTTACCGCAGGAACCTTCTGTTTTCCGTAAAATGACGGTCGAACAGAATATTCGGGCAGTTGCGGAGACCCTACCGATGAGTAAAGTTGAACGCAATGACTGCGTCGAAGAGCATCTTGAAGAGTTGGGGTTGACTCCTTTGGCGAAGCAAAAGGCTTACACGCTGAGTGGTGGTGAGCGTCGTCGTCTGGAAATTTCACGTGCGCTGGTGACCACTCCAAAATTTCTCCTGATGGACGAGCCTTTTAGCGGGATCGATCCGATAAGTGTGAGCGAAGTGCAGAAAATTGTAGTGAGTTTGAAAGAACGTGGCATCGGCGTACTGATCACCGATCACAATGTGCGTGAAACGCTTCAGATCGTTGATCGTGCCTACCTAATGCACCAAGGTGATGTTCTCGCAGAAGGCTCCAGTGATTATTTGGTCAATGATCCGAAAAGCCGAGAATTCTACCTAGGTGAGAATTTCAACCTGTAAATCCCGCGAAAATTGCTGCCTTATGCCTAGAAAAGCTTTAACGAATGCTACGTTTGTGGAAGCCGTTTTAATGCGCGACTTTTATGAATCCTTCAAGGAGCCACTCAAACTCGAACTCGTTGCCGGCGGCGGCGGGTTGGATAAGACGATCGGCGAACGTAGCATAAATCGACCTGCACTGGCTTTGACCGGTTTTTTCCGTTATTTCGCTAATAAACGTATTCAATTATTTGGTGCCGGGGAGATGGCTTATTTACGCGACCTCAGCTCCGAAGAAGAGAGCGCGGTCATACGACAAGTTCTTAAGCGTAAAATTCCCTGCATGATCCTCTCGCGGAACCTTGCTCCGTCTCGTGCTATGCGGGCACTTGCCGATGAATATAACACGCCCTTGATTCGTTGTCCGTTAAAGTCGAAAACACTGATCACGGAAGCAACCTTGCTGCTCGAGGAAAAATTTGCTCCCCGGTCTCATTTGCATGGTACGCTCCTCGACATCCGAGGTACGGGTACCTTGCTTTGTGGTGAGAGCGGGGTGGGTAAAAGTGAGTGCGCTCTCGCCCTGATTGAGCGTGGGCATAGTCTGGTGGCAGACGACTTGACTTATGTGAAACGCTTGAGTGACCGCGAACTGATGGGGACTTCGGCCGAATTAAGCCGTGGCTACATGGAGTGTCGTGGTCTGGGTATCATCAATATTGCCGAGATGTTTGGTGTTCGTTCCGTGCGCTTAAGTAAACGTATTGATGTAGTGATTAACTTTATTGCTTGGGAACCGGGGATGCATGAAGAGCGTACCGGTTTGGAAGAAAAGCGGATGGATATTCTTGGATTAAAGATAGCCTTAATGGAAATTCCGGTGCGACCGGGAAGAGATATGGCACGTCTCGTTGAGGCGGCCGCTATGGTCTATGCGCTCAAGGCGATGGGGCACGATTCTGCTACCGAATTTAACCAGCGATTGATTTCGCACATGGCGGAAAATCAAGGGACATAAAAAAATTTTTATGCCAATTTTTTTTCTTTTTGGGATGCGGCCTATCCGGGAAGTTTTTTGAGAGTCGTTTAAAATTCAGAAAACCCGCTTTTTCAATGGGTAATGAATCAGTTCCCATTGAGTAGGCTGCCTAAAATTTTGTGGCGAAAAGTTATTTGTAAGTCGATGTGAATAACTTGTGTAGAAGTTGCCCTTGCCAAGCACTTCATCCCGTCACTTTTTTATGTCATTAAAGTGACAATTACTCTTTCAATCTACTACAAGCATTCTACAGTAAACTGACAAAATAACTTTGCTTTCTTCCTTAAAGATTCATAAGTGCCTGCCTTGTATGGTCTTATGGTTTTATTTTTCGGATTAGCAAGTTTTCCTTACTTCCATACATAAACTTTCAATTCCACCCCCTTCTTTCCGTCAAATCTGATTTACTTGTGTAACACTTCGGTGAAACAAAAGAGGCGGTCGGTGTGAATAAAAACCATTTTCTCTACGCACATGTCCGACCCCGCTTCTTCTCTCTCACTCTGGGAGAGCGTACTCAACGAGCTTAAAAGCCTATTTCCCGCCGATTTATTTGAAATGTGGTTCGACGACCTAAAGTGTGTCGAGCAGGGAGATGACCGAATCATTCTCGAGGCACCCAATGATTTTAACGCTATTTGGGTGGAGAACAACTATGCAGATATTATTGCCCAGCAGGCCTACACGCTTAGCGGTATGCCGGTCACGGTGGAAGTGAGAGCAGCGGTGGCTGCAAGCACTAGAGCTGACGCCGCAGATGCATCCTCGCGGGCCGCGGGTGTGCCGACAGGTACGGATGGGCCTGCAAACAACGGAATCCGGGGTACGGACGGCAGAGGGCATGTGCCGGCTACTTCTGATAGACAGCGCCGGACAATTGATCCGGCCCGCCTAAACCCGCGTAATACATTTGAGAATTTTGTCGTTGGTTCGGGTAACCAGTTGGCCCACGCGGCGAGCATAGCTGTGGCCAATGC
>DKOA01000073.1 GCA_002469895.1 Opitutia bacterium UBA7374 | reverse complement strand
CGGGCCTGCTCGCGCAGATTGGTATACTGACCGCCCGGCATCTCGTGGGTGTAGACTTCGGCGCTGCCGAACTTCGGGCTGGTGTCGAAGGGTCCGTAGTATTGTCGTACGGCCTCCCAGTAGATCGAGAGTTGATTGAGGAAATTCAGGTCGAGGCCGGTATCGCGGGGATCGGAGCGAAGGGCGTTGACGATGGAATTTAGGTTGGGCTGAGAAGTGAGGCCGGAGAGGGAGGCGGTGGCCAGGTCGACCGCGTCGACGCCCGCTTCGGCGGCCTTGATCACGGAGGCTCCGGCAATGCCGGAGGAGTCGTGTGTGTGGAAGTGGACGGGCAGGCCGGTCTCCTGACGGAGCGCCTTGACTAGCTTATATACAGCGTTCGGGGTACAGAGGCCGGACATATCCTTGAGAGCTAGGATGTGCGCTCCCATGCGCTCCAGCTCTTTAGCCATCTCGACATAGTAGGCGAGGGTGTACTTGTCGCGCTTGGTGTCGAGAATGTCGCCGGTGTAGCAGAGTGTTGCCTCGCAGACAGAGTTTGTCCGTGTGCGGATGGCATCCATCGCTACCTTGAGGTTGGGCAGGTAGTTGAGCGAGTCGAAGACGCGGAAGATATCCATGCCGCTCTCGGCGGAGTGCTGGATGAATCCGCGGATGACATTGTCGGGGTAGTTGGAGTAGCCGACCCCGTTGGCTCCGCGCAGGAGCATTTGAAAACAGATGTTGGGGATACGCTCCCGCAGGCGCCGCAGGCGCTTGAAGGGGTTTTCGTAAAGAAAGCGCATGGAAGTGTCAAAGGTGGCTCCACCCCAGCATTCGAGGCTGTAGAGATCGGCTGCGCGGTGGGCCATGGCATCGGCCACTTTGAGCTGGTCGTAGCTGCGCATGCGGGCCGCAAGGAGCGACTGGTGGGCGTCCCGCATGGTCGTGTCGGTGACGAGGAGCCGCTTCTGGCGACGTGTCCATTGGGCAAATTTTTCAGGGCCGTGCTTATTGAGATAGTTCTTTGTGCCTGCAGGCAAGGCAACTGTGTGATCGTGCTCGGGTATGATGACAGGTAGATCCATGGTGGGCACGGGGCGCCCTTTGACTTGTTCATTACCATTAACAATGGTCTCGCCGAGGAGATTGAGGAGCTTGGTCGCGCGGTCACGGCGGCGCTTAAACTGGAAGAGGCCCTTGGTCGTATCGATCAGGGTGGTGGTGGCCTGTCCGGACTTGAAAATCTGGTGGCCGACGACGTTTTCGATGAAGGGGATGTTGGTCTTGACTCCGCGGATGCGCATTTCGCTAAGCGCGCGTTCCATCCGCTGGATGGCCAACTCGAAGTTGCTGGCAGATGCGGTAAGCTTGACCAGAAGGGAGTCATAGAAAGGGGTGATGACGGCCCCGGTGTCGCCCATCGCGCCGTCGAGGCGAATGCCAAAACCGGCGGCACTGCGGTAGTTGACAATTTTTCCGTAGTCCGGGGCGAAGTTTTTTTCCGGGTCCTCGGTGGTTATGCGGGCCTGAATGGCGACTCCGTTGCGCGGGATATTCTCTTGTTCGGGGATGCCAATTTCCTTGCCATGTAGGCTGTACCCTTGGGCGATCAAAACCTGACTGCGCACGATGTCGATACCGGTGATAACTTCAGTTACGGTGTGCTCTACTTGGATGCGGGGGTTCATTTCAATGAAGAACCATTCGTGGGTGTCCAGATCGTAGAGGAATTCAACAGTGCCGGCGTTGTAGTAGCCGATGGATTTTGCAATTTGTACGGCGGCCTGGCAGAGGTCGTCGCGGACTTCGTCGGGCAAGCCGATGGAAGGGGCGATCTCAATGACTTTTTGGTGCCGCCGTTGGACCGAGCAGTCGCGCTCGTGCAGGTGGACGACGTTGCCTTGTTTGTCGCCGAGGATCTGCACTTCGATATGCTTGGCCCGCTCGATATAGCGCTCGAGGAAAACGGCGGAGTTGCCGAAGGCGCGCTGGGCCTCGCCCTGGGCTTCTTCGAGGAAATGTTTAAGATCCTTGGGGTCTTTGACCACGCGCATGCCGCGGCCACCGCCGCCAAAGGCTGCCTTGATGATGAGGGGGAAGCCAATTTTCTTGGCGATTTTGAGCGCTTTTGCCGGATCGGTAACGGGATCTTCTGTTCCCGGCAGGGTGGGCACTTTTGCCTGATCGGCAATTTTGCGCGCTTCGATTTTGTCCCCCATGCGCGCAAGGAGGTCGGAACTAGGACCGACGAAAGTGATGTTATTGGCTTCGCAGGCGTTGGCAAAGGCCGCATTTTCGGAGAGGAATCCGTATCCCGGGTGGATCAGGTCGACGTCGTGGTCTTTTGCCAGGTCGATGACGCTGTCGATGTCGAGGTAGGCGGCGACGGGCCCTTTGCCTTGACCGACGAGGTAGGACTCATCGGCTTTGAAGCGGTGGACGCCGAAGCGGTCTTCGTTGGCGTAAACGGCAACGGTGCGACACCCGAGTTCAGTCGCGCTGCGGAAGATGCGGACAGCGATTTCACTGCGGTTGGCGGCAAGTAGTTTCAGTGTATTTTTCTGCATCGTAGTTTGCAGTTAGAAAAGAGCCGCAAGCCGTCAAGTCAAGGCAGTGTGCCGGCCTCTAGCCTTCTCTCAGTTTTTTACGTCGGCGGTGCCCGAATCGTTGTTCTGCCCGACCGGAAGCTGTCCGTTGCCGGAGAGCAGTATGGCGAGCGCCCGCGTGGCGGGGAAGTGGGCACAGACAATCATGATAATGACCGTAAAGGGGACGCAAAGGAACATGCCGGGGATGCCCCAGACGGCGCCCCAGAGACCGAGGGAGAAGAGGATAATCATCGGGCTGAGGTTTAGTTTACTGCCCATTAGTCGGGGTTCGATAAGGCTGCCAATGGCAAATTGAATGAGGCAAATAGCAGCGACCACGAGGAAAAAAGGGCGCATCGTATCGAACTGGACAAGAGCCAAAGCGGATGGGAAGAGAGTAGCGATGATCGAACCGATGGTCGGAATAAAGTTGAGGAGAAAGATGAGGACGGCCCAAAAACTGGCAAAGTCTAGACCGATCAGACTCATGACGAAGTAACTGAGCAGGCCGGTAGCGGCACTGGTCAGCACTTTAATGCCGATATAGAGCCGCACATCTTTACTGATTCGGCCGATCAGGTGAAAGACTTCGCGTTGGCGCAATTGTTCAGGAAAGAGTGCCCGGATCTTCGGTTTGAAGGTCCGCTGTTCGGCGAGAAGGAAGAGCAGGTAAACAATGATGACCCCGGTACGGCTGACCAGATTGCGCACGGTTTTCCCGAAGTCTTGTAGGTAGGCGCGGAGGTCGATCTTGTTGATAAACTCATGCAGGTTGGGAGCCTCTGAGCCACTCACTCCGAAGAGGGCATAGATTTCATAGATGCGGCTCTCCAGGTTCTGTTGGTAGGCGGGGGCCACATCGACCACGCTTTTGATGTTTTCCGTGACTAATTGTATGAGCAGGCTGATCGAGGTAAATATGATACCGAGTGCGAGCACCATGGAGAGCCATTTCGGCACCCGGATCCCCCGCAGGGGCATGGCACTGATGGCGTGCGCCAGAATACTGATGAGATAAGCGACTACACCAGCAATGACAATGGGTTGAATGAGACCTTGCCCGATGTGGAGCAGGTAAAAAACAGTCACCACAATGAAGACGGACAGTGCGGTACTTTGAAGTTTCATACCTAGGCAGTATAACCCAACAAGCTGATGGGTAACAAGCCCGGATTGCTTACGGGGTGGAATTTATTACTTCTTCGATTACGGAACGCAGCCACTCCACGGCTTTTGCTCGATGGCTGATCCGGCTTTTAACGGATTCGCCCAACTCGGCTAAGCTTTTTTCGTAAGCGTCGGGAATAAAGATGGGATCGTAGCCGAAGCCCTCAGTGCCGGTTGGTTGAGTGGCAATCTGCCCGTTGCAGATGCCGTCATAAAAAGTCCTGTGACCGTGCGGGTCAATCAGGCAGAGGACACATCGGAAGCGTGCAGTTCGCTGGCTGCCGGGCACGTCCCGCATTTCCGCAAGGAGCTTTTCAAGGTTTTGCCGGTCACTGGCTCCGGGCCCGGCATAGCGCGCGGAGAAGATCCCCGGGGCGCCGTCGAGGGCATCGACCTCCAGTCCGGAGTCGTCTGCCAGTACCCAGGCATTCGCCGGTGCGATAGCCCGCAGGGCGGTGGCCTTGAGGTCCGCATTGGCCGCAAATGTTGTGCCGTCTTCCGTCACTGTGGGCATCCCGCCACAGAACGATGCGGATCGCACCTGAAAGGACAGGCCATCAAGTAATTGAGCAAACTCTTCGGCTTTGTGGTTGTTTCCGGTAGCGAGAATCAAGTCTTCCATGGGCTTTGCTCCAAGATGTTAATTGACATTTATTGCGCAGGTAGAATGGAGCCGCGCACGAGCAGGTCATCGGCCAATGATTTATTTCGGGTATGGGCCAGGGTGTAGGCTTCGTTCATCGAACTCGTGCGGCGAGTCTTCCCAATGCCAGGTGCCTCCGTATCGGCCATGTATTTCGGGGCAATGTAGTGAAAGAGATAGTCGATCGATTGTTCCGCAAGCAGAGCCGACGTCCAGCGCGGGCCGGGTTCTATATAGACCCCTTGGATCGCTTCCTCGCGGCAGCGATTACGGAATGCGGCCAGATCAATATGATTGTTCTTTTCGGGCAGTTGCCAGATGTTGAAGTTGGACAGTTGTGCGCTGGAGATGTCGGTATGTTCGCTGCATACGAGGGTGGTTTGCTCTGCCTGTGCGTCGTTGAAAACTTGCAGTGTGTGCGCGTGCGGGAGGGTCTTAAGGGTGCGGTCGAAGAGGAATCGGCGGGGGCACCAGTGGCCTTCGGGCAGTCGGCTGTTTAAGGCGGGGTTGTCGGCCAGGATGGTTTCAGCGCTGGCAGCGATTGCGGGAAAATAGCGACGCCAGCGCATAACATCCTTGCGGGCAGCTTCTCCGGTGATCCATTTCGAATGTCCATTGGCAGCGCAGAATTTCCCGTCCAGTGTGGTTGCGATTTTGGCGGCAAGAAAAGGAGTCTGCTGGCTCATCCAGTGGTTAAAAAGTAGATTCATGTCTGCGCAGTCTTCGGCCAGCACACCTTCGACAACCTCAATGCCGGCTTGGCGAAGATGATCGAGACCGGCTCCCCGGTGTACCGGGTTTGGGTCGATTGTCCCGACCACTACTCGCTGGATACCCGATTGGAGAATGGCTTCGGTGCAGGCCCCGGTCCGTCCGGTCGTTGAACAGGGCTCGAGGGTAACATAGAGTGAAGCTCCCGGTTGCGGATTTCGGCCGAGTGCGCGAAACGCTTCAATCTCAGCGTGGGCATGGCCGGCCGCGCTGTGCCATCCTTCGGAGACAACGACTCCATTTTCGACAACGACCGCGCCGACCATCGGATTGGGATAAGTGCGTCCCCATCCCTGCCGGGCCAGTTCAATGGCACGGGCCATGAACTGGCGGTCGTTTCTGTCGGGCTGAATCATGATCGAGTGTTTGCGGGGGAAGCGTTGCGGTTAACGGCAGGGTTCTTCTCAGGATGTTGCGTCCCCGCGGACAAACGGATTGCTTGTTTTTTCTTTCCCCACAGTGGTTGTTGGTCCGTGCCCGGGGTAGAGGGTGGTGTCGTCGGGCAGGGTGTAAATCTGTTGTCGAATGGAATCCATGAGTAAGGGGCCATCGCCACCCGGAAGATCGTAGCGACCGACACTCCCCGCAAAAATGGCATCGCCGACAGCGGCAAAGTTATGTTCTTCGCAATAGATCAGGATGTTGCCGGGACAATGCCCCGGCACATGACGGATTTGCAGCGTTTGTCCGAGCAGCTGAAGTTCGGCTCCATCTTCTATCCAGTGATTGACCGGTACCGGTATCAAATCGATGCCGGGCAGAGCGAAACTAGCCATCCGCTCAGGAGAGGTGTAGAGCGGCTGATCAGCCGGATGAGCATAGATCGGTATTTCTTCTGCAGCCATTTTATGCGCGTCGAGAATATGGTCCCAGTGGCCGTGTGTCAGCACCAGAGCGATGAGCTCGCAATTATGCTCTTGCGACTTTTGTACTGCCCAGGCGTGGGCCCCCTCGGGAGCATCAATGAGGACAGCCTCCTTTCGCGTCTGGTCGAGAAGGAGTACTGCATTGGTACCGATCGGAGGAAGTTCCTGTGTAATAATCTCCATAAGAAGAGGCATGTACAATAGCGGGGGAGTATTCAATCCCCAAGGAATTTTCCATCAGGTTTAGTGCCTGTCTGTCTATAATTGTTGAGCATTTTAATTATGACGTTGCCGAAGGGCATTTTTCCCACCATGATAAATCTATGATACATTCTTTGTTTAAGAGCGCTAGGGGCGGCTCAACGATTCGGGGCTTGGTTGCCTGTACGCTGGTTGGCATGTTCACTTTAGCTTCTTTTTCATCGAATGCAGACGAGGCGAGCCCGTCAGTTCCGGTTGAAGAAACAGCGGTTCTTAGTTTGAGTGATCAGGTTTCAATGGGCTACCAGCAGATGGAAGAGGGCGACTCCGAGAGTGCATTAAGTTCTTTCAAGTCGGCCTTGGAACTGGATTCGGCCGATCTTTCGGCACTGCTTGGTCGGGCCATGGTTCATGCTGAACGGATGAACTATTCGGAGGCCTTCACCGCCTACGATTCAATTGTACAACTTTATCCGAAGCATGCACTTGCCTGGAACCGGAGAGGGCTGGCGGCATTCAATATGGAGGATTTTGACTTAGCATTGGCATCTTTTGAGCGAGCGACTGAATCTCAACCGGTTAACGGATTTTTTTATGAGTCGATCGCTTGGACGCGCATGTGCCGCGGTGAATTTCAAGCGGCTGCCGAATCGGCCAAAACTGCATCTTTAATGTATAGTCGCGAGGGAGAGACCTCGTTATACCCGGTACTAATTGCTTACCTAGCCAGTATCGAGTTTGGTGATTTGGAAAATGCAAAGCGTGCCTTAGATTACGCAAAGAAAAACCGTGGGTATATTTGGCCGGGGCCGGTCGTCGACTATTTTAGTGGCAGCATGTCTGCTGCGGAAATGATCAGCTGTGTGACCAGCTTGGCGGAAGAGACGGAAGCGCACACCTATATCGGATTAAAATTGCGGTTGCTTGGAGAAAATGTGGCCGCATCGCGCCATTTGGATTGGGTCGGTCGTCAAGGGGATCCCCGGGTCTTTGAGTATACACTGGCGCGGGCACTCTATATGGACGATCGAATGGCGGCTTCGAATACGGCTTCTAGCGGGCTCGTAGCTTTTTCAGGAATCGGTCTGTAATCAGGGATAATTCTTCAAAGCCCTGCCAATAGAGGCAGTAAGCATAGAGTCCGATACTGCCGGGAATGAGCGTGACGAGGACCAGTAGAGAGTGCAGTTTTCCGGACAGGCCGATATACTGGAGTAGCTGATGTGCGCCCAGACAGAAGAGAGCCATGCCGCCGGATGCCAGCAATACCTGTACGACTGCATGGCGCAATGAATTGAGTTGTAGTGACGGGTGGCGCAGAGC
This sequence comes from Opitutia bacterium UBA7374, assembly GCA_002469895.1. Lineage (GTDB taxonomy): Bacteria > Verrucomicrobiota > Verrucomicrobiia > Opitutales > Coraliomargaritaceae > UBA7374. The sequence goes on along the minus strand of DKOA01000073.1, from coordinate 11,635 downwards.
CAGCGCGCGCCATAGAAGTATTGCCTGAATGGCTGCAGCAACGATGTTGGCAAGGGCGAGGCCGCTCTCTTCCCAAAACTGCATAAAGACCAGGCTGCCAAGGAGATTAATGAAGAGACAGAGACCGGCTATCCGAGCAGTCGTGCCAATTGCTTTTGTAGCATGTAAGCCGCGGGTCGCAAAAGTGGCGATCGAGTAGAAGGGTAGGCCGCATCCATAGATAGCGACCAGACGGGCTACCCTTGCGGCGTCGGCATCGGCGAAGCGACCAAAGCGCAGAAGTTCTACGATGGGTTCTCCGAGTAAGAAGAGCCCGATGCCCGCCGGTAATGCGATGGCCAGTATCAGGCGCATACCCGATAAAAATGCCTGAGTAAAAGCTGCATCATTCCGCCGGGCCAGACTGTCTGTCATCAAGGGAAAAAATACCGTAGCGACTGAAATGGTAAATAGTCCAAGGGGAAGTTCCATTAATCGGCTGGCGAGGTAAAGTACCGCTACCGCCGAGTCATTTAAACCATGGGCCAGTAGTCGGGATACCATGATGTTGACTTGTAAAATAGCGGCTCCTGCCAGTGCTGGTAATAGGAGTGTGCGCAATTCTTTAAGGGGAGCTTCCTTGGCCTCTGCCTCTGCCTGCTGCGGACGCCAACCTTGGCGAGCAAAGTCCAGGGCGGGTAGAAATAGTTGGAGGATGCCGCCGATGAGCACGCCGGCGCAGAGCCAGTAGACCATTTGTTCAGGTGGTTGCCCGGTGAGGATGGCACCTCCTAAGGCGCTAATCATGGCCAGATTGAGCACTGCGGGGGAGGCTGCTGCGACGGTAAATCGGCCCAAAAGATTTAATCCGGCGGCAAACAAAGCAGAGAGACAGATAAATACCATGTAGGGCAAGAGGAGCACGGATAACTCTCCTGCTAACGACCAGCGCGTATCAAGTACCCCCGACGCAACCAATCCTCCGAGGAGGAGCATCCCGGTAGCTGCTAAAAAGATTAATACAAAGAACAAGCGGAGGGCGACCGCATTAAAAAAACGAAAGGTACCGGGGCGCCCGTCACGGGCCAGAACTCCGCCAAGGACGGGCATCAGAGCAGAAGTCAGAGCCCCTTCTCCGAGGAGCCTGCGAAAGAGGTTGGGCAGAGTAAAAGCCAATAGGAACGCGGATGACCAGACCCCTGCGCCCAGTCCGGCATAGAGCAAGACATCGCGAAGCAGGCCGAGTACTCGGGAGGCCCCTGTCGAGAGGCTGACCGCTGCGATATTTCTCAAATTCCTCAACATGGCTGTTTGCTAAGCCGCTATCTGCGGTAATAAATAAAACGACTCCCTCGAAAAGCTTTGGCAAATGTATATTTCACCTCTATGCGGTATAGAATCCTGCGATCTAAGGAACTGTTCTCTTGGGCAGTAATCTATACTACTTTTATTATGCCACTTATTTCTAAATTATCTGAGCGATTGGAGCGTCATCCAAAGCGCGTTGTCTTTCCCGAAGGCAGTGATCCGCGAATCCTGCAAGCGGCCCGTAAATTTGCTTCCCGCAAGTTGGGTATCCCGGTTCTTCTGGGGGATCGCGCGGAGATCAAGGCCAACGCCCAACAGTTAGATATCAGTCTGGATCATATCCGAATCATTGAGCCGGCCCGGAGTGACGACTTTGATGACTTTGTAACCCGCTTTCAGGGGCTCCGCCGATTCAAGGGGCTAGATGAAAAGGAGGCCGCTGAATATGTGCGCGACACGAACTATTTCGCCACCTTGATGCTGGCGACTGCACAGGCTGATGCACTGGTCTCGGGTGCGACGAGTTCGGCTTCCAGTGCCCTGCGGCCGCTCTTGCAAATCATCCCTCTGCACGAGCAGGTAAAAACGATGTCCTCGTTGAATATTTTTGATCTGGAAGATGCTGAAACAGGTCGTGATCGCGAATTGTTCCTAGCCGATTGCGCTGTAATACCTGATCCGGATAGTCAGCAACTGTGTGATATTGCGATCACCACGGCAGCGCTGAGTTACCACCTTACTAATGTGAAGCCCCGGGTGGCCTTGCTGAGTTTCACGAGTAAGAGTAAGTCGAGTAAAAATGCGACCGTTTTAAAAATGAAGGCGGCGACCGACCTGGCTCGCCAAAAAGCGCACGAACTGAGGATTCCTATGGAGATCGATGGTGAACTGCAACTGGATGCAGCCCTCGATACGGTTGTGGCCAAGAACAAGAAGATCGAAAGCCCGGTTGCGGGTCAGGCAAACGTTCTGATCTTTCCTGATTTGCATGCCTCTAATATCGCTTCGAAGTTTATCGATTATTTGACTCGTGCTCGTAACTACGGCCCCATACTTACAGGGCTGACCCGGCCCGCTGCGGAAATCAGTCGTGGGGCCAATGCCAGTGATATTTTTGGCACCGCTGTAATGGTCGCTTCTCAAGCAATTGAGCATAAGCTGCTCTACCCGACAAAGGGAGGCGAGTTGAATGAGGATGTGACCCGCCTTACCTAACCCGGCAGGGAAAAAGACAACTCTTCATGACTGCGAAGCAAAGCTCTCCCTTTGTCGAATCGAACGACAAAGAATTATTGCGAGTTCCGAGGAATACGACAACCAAGCGTATTTTCATAGCGGCGACGCGCATGAATGACGGAAAGACCACAGTTAGCCTGGCGCTCTTTTCGGCGTTGCGTGCTCTGTCCGCGAGGGTTGGGTTTATCAAACCGGTGGGTCAGCGCTTTGTCGAAGTGGAGGGTCATAAGATTGATGAAGATACCGTCCTCTTGGACACTATTTTCAATGTAGAGGTGCCCATACAGGCGATGAGCCCAATTTCGATCCATCATACGTTTACTCGTGAATATCTTGATGAGCCGGGCGAAAATCATGCTGAGTTGATTGATAAAATGTGCCGTGCTTTCGATCGCGCGGCCTACGAGAAAGACTACATTATTATTGAAGGAACCGGTCATGCCGGTGTTGGTTCGGTCTTTGATCTATCCAACGCTGATGTGGCCAAGCGACTGAACGCAAAAGTTATCATTGTGGCCCGCGGGGGGATCGGCCGTCCGGTGGACGAGATCGCGCTGAATAAGGCACTCTTCGAGCAGGCAGGGGTCGAAGTAATTGGTGCGATCATCAATAAGGTCGAAGCTGACAAGTTGGAGATGATCAGCAATTATGCGGGTAAAGCCCTTGCCAGCAAAGAGATCCCGCTGCTGGGTTGTATCCCTCTGGAAGAGACGCTGACAACGCCCAACTTGAAGCAGATTGTCGAGGAGTTGGGCGCGCGCTGGCTGAATCACTGCCCAGTAGCAGGGTCGGAGCGCATTAATAAAGTTATTATTGGTGCGATGGCGGCGAAAGGCCTGGTTGAGTTTCTCCAGCCGGGGGTTCTTATTATTACGCCGGGTGATCGCGAGGATATCATTCTTTCTGCCATGGCAGCCGAGGGCATCGCAGGAAAATCGATTGTCTCCGGCATCATTCTGACGAGGGATTTATTGCCCCATCCGAAACTGATGGAAATGATTGAAAAAACACGCATCCCCGTTGTCATCTGCCGTCAAGAGAGTTACTATGTAGCTTCAAAAATAAATAATATGACGATCAAGACGCAGCCCTATGACACGGATAAAATTCCGATCATCCAAAACTTGATCACCAAGAACATAGATATCGAAAGCATACGAAATGCTTTCAGCGCGGAAGAAATCCCGCTCGACTTTGCTGATTAATCCCAACTGACTCCAGACATGTCAGATAAAGAGCCAGATCCTACCTTTGAAGATGCTATTGAGCGACTGGAGTCTCTCATTACCGCAATGGAGAGTGGAGAAATTCCCCTCGCGGAGATGGTTGCCAAGTTTGAGGAAGGTTCCAATTTGCTCAAACTATGTCAGGGCCAGTTGAAGGAGGCGGAGATGACGATTAATAAGCTCGACCCTAAAACAGGTCGTTTAGAAGCGTTTGACCCCTCTGCCGGAGAAGAAGCGCCCTAGCGCACAGCCGCTAATCGACGATCATGTCACTCCTTGAGCAGATTCAGTCGCCGCGCGACATCAAAAAGCTTTCTCACGAGCAGTTGGCTCATTTGGCTGCGGAGATCCGTAAGCAGATCATTGAATCAACGGCTCACAACGGTGGTCACGTTGGCCCCAATCTTGGAGTGGTTGAGCTCACGCTGGGCTTACACCGGGTGTTCGATACTCCGGAGGATCGTTTTGTCTTCGATGTCGCTCACCAAGGGTACGTTCACAAATTGCTCACCGGGCGCAATGATGAGCGCTTTGCCAAGTTGCGCCAATCGGGCGGGCTCAGTGGTTTTTTAAGCCGTGATGAAAGCCCGCACGACTCGTTTGGAGCCGGGCATGCCGGTACCGCACTTTCTGCCGCGCTCGGTATGGCTGTGGCCCGGGATAAGCGCGGTAGCAAAGAGCACGTAGTTGCTCTCTGCGGTGATGCTGCCTTCACCTGTGGCATTACGATGGAAGCGTTGAATAATGTGGCTTCATCGACCGAGCGACTGATAATTATTTTAAATGATAATAAATGGTCGATCTCCAAAAATGTGGGCGCGCTTTCCCGTTACTTTAATGAGCTGATCACCAACCCGATCTACAACCGCCTTAACGATAATGTTGAGTCCCTTCTGCAAAAGGTGCCGGGTGGAGAATCATTGATTCAGTTCGGAACAAAGTGGAAGCAGGAGACAAAAGACTTTTTTGTCTCCTCTTCTCTATTTGAGAAATACAAGGTTCGCTACATCGGTCCGATTGATGGGCACGATCAGAAACAGGTGGATTATTATCTCCGTTTTGCGAAGCGTGCCAAGCAGCCTGTATTGCTCCATATCTTGACCACGAAAGGGCAGGGCTATGATGTAGCGATCAAGAATCCCGAGCGTTTTCATGGGGCCAGCCCGTACGAAATTGAAACGGGTAAGAGCAGCCCCCCATCCAAGCCCGGATCACCTCCGAAGTATCAAGATGCTATGGGGCACAGTCTTGTTCGATTTGCCCGGAAAGATCCGAAGGTGGTGGGCATCACCGCCGCGATGCCTTCCGGCACCGGTCTCAATTTCCTTGAAGAGGCATTACCGGAACAATTTTTTGATGTGGGTATTGCAGAGGAGCACGCGGTTCTCTTCGCCGCCGGTATGGCGACTTCCGGATTCCACCCGGTATGTGCCATTTACTCTACTTTCCTACAGCGTGCTTTTGATCAGATTATTCATGATGTAGCGCTGCAAAATTTGCCTGTGCTCTTCTGTTTGGACCGTGCCGGTCTGTCTCCGAATGATGGCGCTACGCATCATGGGCTGTTTGACTTTAGTTACGCACGATGCGTGCCCAATACGATCGTCATGGCTCCGGCTGACGAAGATGAACTGGCTGATATGATGGCGACCGGTCTGGCTTATCAGGGCCCTGCTTTTGTTCGTTATCCACGTGGCTCTGCTGCGGGTGTTCCGGTCAAGGAAGAAGCGGAGGCACTGCCTCTGGGGACGGCAAAAAGACTCGAGGCTCCCGGCGACATTGAACTATGGGCGATTGGCAGTATGGTCGCTGAAGCGGAAAAACTAGCTGCGCTCTTAAGCGAGCACGGGGTTCGTGCCGGAGTCATTAATGCCCGATTCGTCAAGCCGCTCGATATTGAGATGCTGCGTGCTTCTGCTAAAAGTGCGAAGCTCATTGTTACGATGGAGGACCACGTCCTGACCGGTGGCTTCGGGAGTGCGGTTCTGGAGGCTTTGCAACGGGAGAGACTCAGTTGCCCGGTTGAGCGTATCGGTTGGCCCGATCAGTTTATTGAGCATGGTAGCTCCGTGCAGATTCTACGCGAGGCTCATGGGCTTCATGCCGACGCCATGCTGCAACGTGTCCTTCATTGCATCGAGAAGATCGAATTGCCTCTGAGTGGAGCGGAATCGTCCTCGTCCTCGGGCACAAGCCAGTAGGCAGACGTCTGTCTTTGCTCCGTTAGCTGCTGAATTGAGTACTCTGTCTGTGACGGGTTAATTCCCTGTCGGTTCCGGATAGTTGCCGAGAGTTATTTCCCAATGTTTCAGGGCTCTCGAATGACGGTTTCAAAGTGATGCATCGCGAAGCTTAGAAAAGAAGCTTCACCGAGAGGTTGTAGGAGCGGGATTCGCGGTAGTAGCCGTAGTTTTCCCGGCCGGAAAATTCCCGGTTGTTGAAGAGATTGCTTACGCGAAAAGCCAGATCGACTTTCGGGGCGTTGCGCTTTCGGCCCAGTTTCTTGGACCACTTGGCAAAGGCGCTGGTGCTGTGCTCATCTCCGAATTTCAGATAGACCCGCTCAGTGCGGTCGGTATTACCGTCGCCATCGTCGTCGTAAGGCAGATCGAAACGGGTCTGGGTGGTGGCGGATCGGAAGCGGTGGGATAGCCCGAGAGTGAGCCGCTTCAAGGGGCCGGACTTAAATTTGTAGCGACCGGTCAGGGTGGCCCGGTGGTCGGGCCGCCCGAAGAGCTCAAAGTCTTCGGGGTTTTCCACTAAGGGGTGCAGTTCCTCGATCTCGTTGGCCAAGGTGTAGTTGTAAGAGGCGATGAGGCTGAGACCGGGCAGGGGGTTGTAGATCATGTCCAGCTCAAGGCCTTCGGAGAGGGTCTTGTCGCCCGTGCCACGGCGCCCCGGCAGGTTCGGGATAATTAGCCGGTTACTGTCGTTGAAAAGATCGCCATATTCCGCGCCGTACTGTTCGTGGGTGTAAATCTGCCGGAGCAGCCCGTCGGAGTAGCGGAACGTATTGTCGTTCTCCTTGATGATTCGGTAGAAGGCGAACTGGCCGTCGAGCCGCCCCTGCAAAAGGTCGAAACGGATGCCGGCCTCCATCCCCTCGCCTAATTCCGGTGGGGCGATTTCCCCGAGCGGGGTGCGCTGGGTGCCGGAAGGCGACTCGATAGAGCGAGCGTAACTACCGAAAATACCGACGCCCGGAGTGAGCCAAAAGAGCCCGCCAACGGTGGGGTTGAACTTATCGTAGGTGACTTCCGATGTGTTGTTATTCCCGTCGTCGTGGCCGGGGTCATAGCCGTCGATAGAGATCTTCCTCAGTTCTGAATCAATCTGGATCCGGTCGTAGCGGATGCCAATCAATGCGTTGAGTCGTCCGTCGAGGTACTGGCCCTGTTGGGTTAGCCAAAGGCTGTTGGCCAGTATGGCGGACTCGGTCGTCTTGGCCAACGCCCACTCAGCATTGGGGTATTGTAAGTGGGCGTAGTTTCCGGTGCTTATATTTTCGAAGGGTAGTGCGGGGATATCCGATTCGATGACTTCATTGAAGCGCAAGATCGAACGATCTCTGGTAAACAGCTTGCGCAGGGAAATAAACTCATAGGCCCGGAACTGCCCGTTGACGGTGTTTCCGGCAAGTCGCCCCCGGGGGATGTATGCACCGGGAGCGAGCTGTGTGTTGCCAACTGTAGCGCCGACCGCGCCGACCGGCACTTGATCGTAGAATGCCTCGTCTTTTTCCTGATAGGTGACGTCCCAGCCGAGGATGATCTTGTTCTTGCCCCCAAACCATTCGTTCTCGAAGGCCAAGGCCGAGCGCGAGGAAAAGCGGTCGGTATCGATTTCGCTTTTCGTCCAGTATGTGCGGATGTAGGGCTCGCCGACTTCCACGTTGGGCCTCGGGTATCCCCCAAATATATTGCTGTCGTACCCGTCGCGTACAGTGGACGCGCTTTCGCCCTCGCGCCCGAGGGAATTCGCATCAACAGTCTGCGCGCTGAGGGAAAGGTTGAAGGAGACGTTTTCGCTGAAGGCATGGTCCAGCCCGAGGGAGGTGAAGAAGCCCTTGCGCCGGTTGTATTTGTCCGGGCCGGAAATCACGCCGTAGTTTAATCGGTTAATTCCCGAATAGTGGTTCCGCAGGTCTTCCCGGTTGTTGATCGGTTTTACGTTTTCCTTGGTGTGGTCGATGATCCAGTTGAGCGCTTGTTCTGGGAGGTACTGAACCCAGTCCGGGCTGTAGGGCACCTCATAGTTTGTGATGCTATCGGAAAAGTCCGCCTTACTGAGGATGCCGTCGTAGCCGTTGCTGTCGTTGTTATCATCGTCGATCTTAGTTTTGTCCCGCATGGAACGGTGGGGAATACGGTTGAGTGTATCGACCCCTTCGAGGTGTAGGCGTACTTCTGTGGAGGGGCCGAGTCTGCCAGTCGCAGCAAGGGTCAGTCCTTGGAGCTCATCGTACTTCAGCGGGTTGTCGTAACCCTGCTCGTTGTGGACAGCCATGACTCGAACCGCGAGGTGGTCGTTAATCTTCTGGTTGGCGTTGAGAACGGCGCGACGGTAGTCCTTGTTGCCAACAGTGAAGCCCAAAGTGCGGACGTCTTTTCGAAAGTTGGCCAGCAGGGGCACATTGTTGACCGATCCTCCGGGGGATGCCTGACCGAATATCAGGCTGTTGGCGCCCTTGATGATATCAATTCTGGCTATGTTGTAGCTGTCAGCGGGCAGATTGCGTTTAAAGAAGTTGAAGCGTGAGAAAGAGCTGCGAAAGCCCCGTATGCGGATGCCGTCGAGGGAAAAGCCATTGGGTTCGTTATCAATCGCTGCATTAACCAGGGCAAGATCTTCCGGAGCCTTAATTTGGAGGTCATCGAGTAACTCCTCGTTGACAATCGACATGGATATTGGCGTGTCTTTGACCAGAGTATTGATCCGTGAGACCGAGGTGCTGTAAGCCGAGTAATAGCCTTCGTCCTGTTCGGCTGTGACAACAAAATCCGGCAAAACTTCATACAGTTCTTCGGTGCTTTCCTCTCCAGACAAGTTAATCGCTTCAGTGGCCTCTCTGGCATCTGCTGGGAGGTCTCCTCTCCCGGGCAGCGCTTCTTCAGTCTTTTGCTCAGGAATGGTTAGGATGAGAGGGGGATTTTCTATGGGGTCAGCATACGTTAACGAAACGATGCACTGTATAAGTAGAAGTAGAGAAATGTACCGTGTATACCTTTGGATATCTTTCATTGTAATGCAAATTCATGCAACTATTCGGTGGTAATCGGACTGTATGTCTTTTCTCTTCAGTTGCCTGTTGATTATAGGCGCAGTCGTTACGGTTGAAATAGCTACATGACAATGGTTTCCCTTTGGTTTTGTAGCAATTATAGTTGAACTATTATACCTATTATTATGCAGGTAATATACTTATTTAAACATGAATGTAAATGATAAAATAAAAGTATTTGTAGCTTTTCTGTTAGATACTCGGGGCGCACTGAGACTAACCTGGCACGAGTGATTCTCGGCTAAGCACTGAATGTTGGTGTCATTTTACAAGTCTTCGACGGTCGGGATATTTCGGAGTAATTCGGATTATTAGACCTTCGAAGTAGCCCTAGCTGGGCTCCTTAGGCATGTAAGTATGCCGAGAGAATGTGATAAGTAGAACAGGAGCACTCGGTTCGTTGCCCGGCAGAAAGCAAATGGGATGACTCCGCCTCTATTTAGCGGATGTCCTGACTGATCCACTGAGTCGGGTAGTTTTGTTAAGTCCGTAGACCAGAAGCGTAGTTTATGGACAAAAAATCCTGCAGCACGCATGTAACGCACTGCAGGATTTGAAAGCTGGATGCTCTTAAGATGAGCCGTCTCTATTCTCCGGTGTAGTTGCTGTGATAGAGTGTCACTCCATTAGGCATATAATAGGTAACACCATTGACTGTCTGCGAGTGCGATGATCCGTTTCCTATGAAGTTAGCAGCTGTTTCGCTGGTGTAGAGCGGGTAGTAACCATCTACTGCTATTGCAGTCAGCTCGTTGTTATTGAGCTTGAAAGAATCAACTTCAATATTCGAGGAACTGAATTCAACATTCAGAGAACGGGCATAATCTGATTCAGGAATGGTAATCGTCAGAAGTCCATTGTTGATATTACCGAAGGCCTCGTTCAGGAGTTCTACCCCGTTGATTACACAGCTGCTAATAGCAATGTCCCCGGAGGTGAGCTGGAATGCTACGGTTCTTTCAAATGTAGTACTTGGTACAGTAACTACATTCAAGCCGGTAGATAGTGGAGTCGAAGTACCATATACTGGATTCCCGCCCTCGTTTGTTTTTACGATACGGTAGTTGGCTCCATCTTCGGGTAACGACTGTACGTCCAGTGTGATAACTTGCTCAGATCCGCTGCCGGTACCGGATGCAAGGTCTACTTTGTGTGTCCATGTGCCGTTGTTATTTGTGACTACAGCAGATACATTGGAACTTCCCGCGAGAGCTGCTATGGTAGCTGATTCTTCTACCTCATAATTGGGACCATTTACACTCTTGTAGTAGTCGCCAAGTGCGGTGGTTTGAAGGGTTTCGATATCAAAAATAAGGGAGTCCACTTGTCTTGGGAAGTACTCGCTATCCTTATTATTTGAATTAAACCAAGCATATCTAAATACCTCCGGATCCTCATTCAGCTTGCGAAGCAGGGTTTTCATGAAAGCACTGACATCATCAGCTGGAAAATTTTTACCGTTGTCGATCATTGTCTGTGTGCGTTTGACGGCAAACTCCTTCAGCCAAATTGGGCCGTAATCACTAAGACTATGGGTGATTTGGGAAGTTGTCGTTAATTGCTCATCACCGTTGTGCTTAAATGAGCTTAACTTGATATCACCAGAACTGAAAATGACATTTACTTTTCTGGTAAACCCAGCCCCAGGTGCTGCTACTGTTCTTGTGTTTGTTCCAGCAAGTAGTGGAAAAGATGCATTATTCCAACCGCTTCCTGCCGCATTTGTTTGCTTTTTGATTGAGTAGGTAGCGCCTTCTGGAACAGCACCTTCAACAACAAATTCAAATGTTTGTTCCAACTCACTTCCTGCAATCTGGTTGGTGGCAAAGGGAATAAACTTATTATCTGTAAAAGCGGGGTCTGCACTAACAGTTGTGTTAAGCGTAGTTGTAACCTCTCTGTGGTATCTTTCTTTTAAGCTGCTATAAAAGGTTTCTGCATTCGTAAATGAAGTATATTTATGCATGCAGACGTGATCGATGGTGTATCCACGTTGAATGGCTCCAGCCAGAAATCGGAGTAACCAATCATCATACTGAGAGGCGACAACAGGACTGACTAATTCTACTTGATCGAAAACAGTTGCATCCTTGAGGGCTTGTTCCATTACTCCCCAGGCATCCAGTGCCTCTTTGACGGTTGTGTTTCCCTGTGAAGATAGATCCGGTTCATTGAAGCCGATAATGTAATCTACATCGCCAGCACTAATCCCATCTATGATATTTTGAAGATTAGACGCAGTTACTGAACCTGCGCTAAAGAGTTGAGGAACAAACTCAACATCATCTGGATGATTCGAGAGTACTTCCCAGTTCCAGGAGTAGTGCCAAGCTGGTTCAAGCGCATCGAGGAATGTTCCCCATGTGTTCGATTGTCCTGCACCCATGGCCGCGCCCCTTTTGTTGTTGTTACCGGCTGTAGTTATGTTGACGGCAACTTCCTGCGCTGATTGCGAATCGATTTGTAGCGCGACAGCATTACTACTGGCATCATTACCTAAAAAGGAAACACTGCCGAGTGAGTAAGATGCCAACGAGTTGTCATTGCCACCATCAGTGCCTCCGTCAGTACCGCCATCGGTACCTCCGTCAGTACCGCCATCGGT